>JAGRMT010000126.1:31958-32570 GCA_020441125.1 Roseivivax sp. | reverse complement strand
CGACGGCAGCGAGGAACTGGACACGCTGCGTCTGCTGGCGCGGCTGCTCAAGGAACGCCCGCTGCAACTCTTCATCCCCGCCGTGGGCACGGCGGTCAACGAGACCGTGGCCGTCATGGAACGGCTGGCTGCGGACGTGGCCTACCTGCACGGCTTGCGCCGGGTCATCCCCAACGCACTGGCCCGGGGTGAAGCGCTGGAGACGGTCGAGGTTCTAGCCGATTCCCTGCTCCTCACCGCGCGCGACAACGCCTATGCCCAAGCTGTGCACAGTGCCAATGTTCATGCATTGTTGGAAGCCGCAGGGTACGTAGGCGACGAGCCGTGAGAGGAGAAGAGAAAAGATTGAAGATTAAAGATTGGGCGTGCACACGTGTGCCTTCTCTTGAGGCGAATCGGTCGCCACCCAATCTTCATTCTTTAATCTTCAATCCTGCCGTCCTATCCGCCGAAGAATGACGCTTGCGCCGGCCGGTCGGGGTATTCGACGTGGAGGTGGGCGTAGGCGGGGCGGGTGGCCACACGGCCCCGCGGCGTGCGGTCCAGGAAGCCCAGTTGGAGCAAGTACGGCTCGACCACATCCATGATCGTGTCGCCTTCCTCGCTGATGCT
>JAGRMT010000126.1:0-31896 GCA_020441125.1 Roseivivax sp. | reverse complement strand
CGGCGATCCAGGTCGTCCAATCCCAACTCGTCAATCTCTTGCAGCGCCAATGCCTGCTGCGCCACCACCAGGGTGATGTGGCCGCGGGCGCGCACCTGCGCGTAGTCACGCACACGCCGCAGCAAACGCAGCGCCACGCGCGGCGTCCCGCGGGCGCGCCGGGCGATCTCGGCCGCGGCGTCCGGCTCGATGGGCACGTCCAGCAAGCGCGCTGCGCGCGTCACGATTTCGGTGAGCGCGGCCGGCTCGTAGTAGTCGAAGCGCTCGACCACGCCGAAGCGCGCCCGCAGCGGTGACGTGATGAGCGCCAGGCGTGTGGTCGCGCCCACCACGGTGAATTTGGGCAACTTGAGTTGGATGTTGCGCGCGGCCGGCCCCGAGCCGACCACGATGTTGAGTGTGAAGTCCTCCATGGCCGGATAGAGGATCTCCTCCACGGCGCGCCCGAGCCGGTGGATCTCGTCGATGAAGAGCACATCGCGCGTTTCCAGGTTGGTCAGGATCGCGGCCAGGTCTCCCGCCTTGGCCAGCACCGGGCCCGAGGTCATGCGGAAGTTGACGCCAAGTTCCCGCGCCATGATCTGCGCCAGCGTGGTCTTGCCCAGCCCGGGCGGGCCGTGGAACAGCGTGTGGTCCATCGCCTCGCCGCGCTGGCGGGCGGACTGGATGAAGACGCGCAGGTTCGCCCGCGCCTCGGCCTGGCCGACGAATTCGTCCAGCATCTGCGGCCGCAGGGCGCGGTCGGCGTCCTCGGGCAAGGGATCGGGGCGAAGGGTGGGGTCAGGGGTGGTCATTTAACAACCTCCACGCGTGCCGCGCGCGGGCATTTGGGCGCGGCCCTCAGCACATTGCTCGCTCCCAGAACCATCCCCTACCCCTTCGGCGCCAGCAGCCGCAGCGCGGCGCGGATCAGCGCCGGCGTTTCTGCGCCCGGCGACGCCTCGGCCGCCTGCGCGATGGCCGCTGCCGCCTCACCCGGCGCATAGCCCAGGTTACCCAGCGCCGACAGCGCCTCGGCCTGCGCACCGGCGTTCGACACCGGGGCGGGCGCGGCAACAGGCTCGATCACGGCATCGTCGCCCGCTGTCACCGCCGCCTTGCGGGGCGCGCCCATCGCCATCACGGCGGGGGCCTTGTCCTTCAACTCCAGCACCACGCGCTGCGCCGTCTTGGGGCCGATACCCTTGGCCGCCTTGACCGAATTCACATCGCCCAACGCGATGGCGCGGCTGACCCCGTCCGGCCCCAGCGCCCCCAGGATCGCCAGCGACGCCTTGGCCCCAACGCCCTGCACCGTCATCAGCAGGCGAAACCACTCTTTCTCGACCAGCGTCGGGAAGCCGTAAAGCTGCATCAGGTCTTCGCGCACGATCAGGTCGGTGAACAGCGCCGCCGCCTCGCCCGGGCCGGGCAGACCGGCCAGAACCCGGTCAGAGCAGAACACGATGTATCCTACCCCGCGCACGTCGATCAGTACGTGATCGTCCCCCTTGTATTCGATCCGCCCCGAAATCTTGCCGATCATGCGCGCACCTTCAGCGCCGGCGCGCGCACGTGCCAGGCGTGGCACATGGCGATGGCCAGCGCGTCCGCCGCGTCGGGGCCGGTAATGACCACGCCGGGCAACTGCATCCGCACCATGTGGTCGATCTGCCGCTTGTCGGCATGGCCGACGCCCACCACCGTCTTCTTCACCGCGTTGGGCGCGTATTCCCCCACCGTCAGCCCGAACTGCGCCGGCACCAACAGCGCAACCGCCCGCGCCTGCCCCAGCTTCAGCGTCGCCACCGCGTCCTTGTTGACGAAGGTCTGCTCTACCGCCGCGGCCTCGGGTGCATGAGTGCGCAGCACCTCTGTCAGCTGGCCGTGCAGCGACAGCAGGCGCATCGCCAGGTCCGGCCCCTCGGAGTGCAAGGTGCCGTTGGCGACGTGGCGCAGGCGGTTGCCTTCCGCCTCGATCACGCCCCAGCCCAGGTTGCGAAGACCCGGATCGATTCCGATGACACGCATGACTGCCCGTGTTCTTGTTGTCTGTCCCGGCTGACTAGCACGAAACAGGAACAAACGCCAAGGCCGTTGTGCCGGCCTCAGGCGCGCGGCGCCATGCCTGGGTTGGTTGCGGCCCGGCGTTCGCGGTTGGCAGAGCGGTTCATCCACAGAAGCAACGGGTCGAGCCGGTCGAACAGCACCTTGGCAAGGACGCCGAAGGTGAAGGCCGCGATCCAGCTGGCCACAAGCTCAACCTGGTCGTTCCAGCCGATCTGGAAGATCGCATGGATCAGCACCTGGTGCGTGACGTATATGAACATCGTGGCGGAAGCGACGGTGTTGAGCAGCCGGGCAAGCGACTTCTCGACCAGCAGTTCAATGTCCATCAGCAGCGCGGTCAGGCAGAAGACCAGCCACGCCAACGTGTGCAACGAGGCGTCGGTGGTGGCGAATACCGCCACGGTGACCAGCGCCAGAACCATGGCGGTGAAGCGCTGCAACGCGTTGCGGCGGACGTAGAGCAGCCAGCCCAGCAGGAACAGCGGCAGGTTCTCAAGATACCCCCACGATGCGATGTGCGCGACCGGGAAGACTGCGGTCTTGGCTTGCGCCGGACCGTAGACCACCAGCACCGCGAGATTGACCGCGGTGACCGCGATCAGCGCCACCGCCACCGCCCCGAACGGAGAGCCACGCAAAGCGCGGCGCAGCGGGCCGATGCTGGCCACCAACATCATGGTCAGAACCAGCTGCGCGTAGAGGTTTACGAACCAGTATACCTCGACAAACTTGCCCTTGTCGAAGATGTGGTAATTGCCCAGCAGCGGCCAGTAGGTGGCCGGTACCTGCCCACGGGTGAACGCATAGAGCGCCATCAGGGCAAAGTAGATCGGCAAGATCGGGTAGAGCAGGTTGAACCCCAGCCGAAGCGGCCTGGCCTGGACGATCAGCTGTGACTGGAAGCGGGCGGCAGAGTAACCGACCAGGACCACCAGCATCCAGGTACCGCCGAAAAAGTTGTAGTCGCTGGCGTGCTGGCCGACGACAAGGAAGATCGCCAGCAGGCGCAGGATCACATCAAAGCGCACGTGGCTGCGGTTCGTGTCGTCGCGGTTGGCAACGGCTGACAGCCGGCTGAGCTTGCTCAGCGGCATCGTCTCCCATCCGGCGGGGGCGTGGCCAAGCCGTTCTTCCAGCGCCAGCTGCATTTGCAGATAACTCAGCGAGTCGCCGCCGAGCGAGACGAAACTGTCCTGCGGGCTGACACGTTCGCGCCGGGTGGCGCGTTTGAGGATATCTTCGAGGCTGTCGAGGCGGCCTGCGCGGCGGCTGCCGTCGCGGGCGGCGGCAAGGGCCGCCAGATCGGCCAGCGCACGCATGTCGACCTTGCCCGAAGACAACAGCGGCAGGTCGGCCAGATGCGCGGCCAGGATGCCGGCAGAGGGCAGGTTATAGGCAGTCTCGACCGCGCGGCGCGCGGCTTCGCCCTGATCAGGATCGTGATGCAGCAGCACCAGCGTATCCTCGGCCGCCACCGCCTGGGCAGCGATGCCCTGGTCGCGCAGCATCGCCTCCACCTGGTCGAGCGACAGCCGCAAGCCGTACAGCTTGACGAAGCGGCGGGTGCGCCCGACCAGTCGGTACAACCCGTCCGGCGTGCGCTCGGCGATGTCGCCGGTGAGCAGGCTGTCCAGTTCGGCGCCGCGCGCAAGGTCAGCGCGGGTCACCGCGTATCCCATCATCACGTTCGGCCCCTGGTAGACGAGTTCACCCGGAACGTTGGCGGCGCGGATCTCGCGGCCGCCCTCGTCGGCCAGCCAGATGCGCCCGCCGGGGATTGCCTGACCGATGGTGTCGGCAGCCTGGTCCAGCAGCGCGGGCGGAACGTAGGCGATGCGGGGGGCCGCCTCGGTCTGGCCGTACATCACCACTAGGTCCCAATTGGCCTTGCGTCCGATCTGGTGGAACTTGCGGACCAGCGCAGGGGCCATCTTGCCGCCGGCCTGGGTGACGTATCGCAGATCAGGCAGCGCGGCGGGGTCGAAGCCGCCATGATCCAGCAGTTCGAACTGGTGCGGCACCAAAGCCAGGCTGGTGACGCGATGCGCGCGGGCTTCGTCCCAGAATGCGCGGTCGGTGACCGAACGGGTGGTCAGCAACAGCGACGCACCCGCGGCAAGGTAGGAGTTCAGCACCGACAAGCCATATGAATAGTAGAGCGGCAGCGTCGTCGCCGCGCGGTCTTGCGGCGTGATGGTCAGGTATTCGGCGATGGCGGCGGCATTGCTGCCGATGTTGCGCGCTGACAGCCGCACCAGCTTGGGGTCGCCCGTGCTGCCCGAGGTCGACAGCAGGACCCGCAAGTCGGGATGGGGCGCGGCATGGCTGCCGGGTGTGCCCCGCATCAAAGCCTGTGCGCCGTCCGGTGTGGCCAGGATCTGCAACTCGGGCTGCCAGGCGGCCACCAGCGGGTTGCCTGCGTGAAGCGTACCAGGTTCCACGATCAGCACCGGGATGGCCGCGCGCAACAGACCCAGGTAGGCAGCGATGGACGACGGATGGGTCGCCAGCTCCAGCGCGGCCAGAACCGGCGCGCCACCGGCCAATGCCGCCAGGCGGCCAGCCCAGTCATCGGCGCTGCGGTCCAGCTCGGCATAGCTCAGATGCGGCGCGCCGGGGCATTGCAGGGCGATATGGTCGCGGGGGATACCGTCAAACCGCCAGAAATCTTGGTTCAAGGTCTGTCGTCTTTCGCCTCGGGGGGCGATGGCCAAACGTCCCGCTGGGCCGCGCGACGGGGCGCGGGCCTGTCTCTGGCTGCGGGGACGCGGAAGCTTTGTTCCGTCCTCCGTGGCGGACATGCGGAACGCTGGTTGCCCAGCGCCCGGTTTTCACTGTCGCCCGGATTGACGCCCGGGCTATGTTGAACCGCGTCCAAGGTCCCACCACGCGGAGTTCTAACCCCGAGGCAGGCGCCATGTCGCGCTGTTCCGGGGCCGGCGCCACGGCAAAGCCGCAGCGCTGGTCACAGGGTGGGCAACAGCCCGGGCGAAGGCAAGCGGTTCTGGTCGCTTGGCGCAGAACAGTGCGTTCTGCGACCCGCATGCCGCGCTTTGGCCAGAGATCCAGGGGTGATTGTCCACAAGTCAAAACCAATGCGTTTTTGGTTCGGAAACCGCGGACCCTATGCCCCTCCCCCTGCGCGAATCGACGCAGGTCCTGGGCGATACCGGTCGCTTTCAGAGCGCCAAGTGGCGGTTTCGATCCGGGCGCCAGCCCAGTTTGACGAGCCATGCTGCAACTGCAAACCGACCATGCGAAAACGCTGCTGGTGCGATGAAAAAAGCGGCACTACATGCGCCTCACGAATTTGGATTGAACCCCCCAAAACGCTTATCAGAAAGACCACCATCATGGCATCCTTCGAAACGAACAGCACCCGCTTCGCCGCCGCCCGTCCGGCTGGCGTCTTCGCTTATTTCCTGTCTGGCGTGATCGCGCAGCTTGTCGCCTGGAACGACGCGCGCGCAACCCGCAAGGCGCTGAACCGTCTGTCCGACCACGAGCTGAGCGATATCGGCCTGTGCCGTGGCGACATCGAGGACGTGGCCGGCCACCGCTGACCACTTCTGGGGGGAAGACAAGAAAAAGCCGCGCAACCCGCGCGGCTTTTTTGTTTTGGCAAGTCCGTCAATCCAGCGCCGCGCCCGGCGTCAAAGGGGCGCGGTGCGGCCGATCACACCCGCAATGGTCTCCGTCACAGGGTCGATCGACATCAGCACCGCGCCCGCCCTCTCCAACGCAGAACCCTGCGCGAGAGAGGTCAGTTTCGCCTCGTAGGCCGGCTGCCCCATCTGGGACAGCAGGAAAACCTTGAAGACCATCACCGCGATGACCGGATACAGCAGCACCCGTGGCCGAAACAGCCGCAGCCGCTTGCGCGGCGCGTGGTGGATCAACCCATCCTTGTCCATGCGCGTGACGTAGCCGCCCGCCAACTTCTTGTGCCGGGCTTCAACCGACCGCGCTCGCTTTTCGAAGCTGCGGATCGAATTCGACATGCAACAGTCTCCGTCCTAGATATTTTGTTGTTATGACCATGGACGGTACGATGCGAGTTTGACCCGATTGTGGCGCTGAAAAGCGTCAAGAGAAATTCGCTTAGAATTTACGCTGTGCGTTGCAACGTCAGCGTCACCCAGTCACCAATCACATCCTTCTGCACCAGATTGTTTCCAACCCGTGCATAAGCTTCGATCACCTCGTCGGCTTGCCGGGTCAGAAGCCCCGACAGGATGGCATAACCGCCCGGGGCCAGGTGCATCGCCATAGAGGGCGCAAGGTCGATCAGCGGCGCCTTCAGGATGTTGGCAAACACCAGGTCATACGGCGCGCGGGCGTGCAGTTCGGGGTGGTCGAAACCGGCCGCCTCGACGCAAGTCACCTTGCCCGCCAGCCCGTTGGCCTCGCAGTTTGCCTCGGCCACGTCCACGGCGACCGGATCGATATCGCTGGCGATCACGGGATCGGCCCAGATGCGTGCGGCGGCCATCGCCAGAACGGCGGTGCCGCAACCCACGTCGGCGACATTGCGGCCGACAAATCCCTGGTTGGCCAGCCGGTCCAGCGCCATCAGGCACCCTTGGGTGGTGCCATGGTGACCGGTACCGAACGCCATCGCCGCCTCGATCAACAAAGGCTCCGAACCGGCGGGCACCTTGTCGGCATCATGGCTGCCGTAGACGAAGAAGCGCCCTGCCTCGACCGGCGTCAGTTCGCGCCGGACCTTGTCGACCCAGTCGGTGTCGGGCACTTCGGAGATGACAAAGGGATTGGCGTTGTAGGCCGCAGAAAGAAGCGCCAGGCCGATCTCGTCTGGCGGCGCCAGGAAATAACCGCCGATTTCCCAGATGCCGCTGTCGTCCTCGATCTCGAACACGCCCACGCCCATCGGCGCGGGGTCCAGATCCTCAAGCGCTTCGCCCAGCGCCTCGGCCGGGTCTTTGCCGCGCAGGGTGGTGAAGGCGGTGTATGTCTTGGTCATGCCGGTCCCCGTCATTGGCGGGGCACGGGCGCGCCCCAAAGATCACCGTGCCCAGTGACACAACCGCCGGCGCCACGCAAGGCGCGCGCCGGTCACTCTGCCGGGGCGGGGGCGAAGCGGGCGAAAACGGTTTCGTTGCCCGGCTCGGGGTGGCGCGGGATCATCAGCGCCAGCACCAGCGAGGTAGCCGCCATGCCCGCCGCCAGAAGGAAAACCGCTGCGGGCGAGATCAGCCACAGATAGCCCAGCGTCGCCGGCAGGAACACCGCCGCGATATGGTTGATGGTAAAGGCCACCGCCGCCGTCGGCGCGATATCCCCCGGTGCGGCGATCTTCTGGAAATAGGTCTTAAGCGCCAGCGCCATGGCAAAGAAGATATGGTCGATCACATACAGCACCGATGCGATCAGCACGCCCCAGCCGAACCAGTAGATCCCGCCATAGGCCAGGAATACCAGCACGAGGCCCGAATGCTCGATGATCAGCGCGAACCGCTCGCCGAACCGGTGCACGGCGCGGCCCAGGAAAGGCGCCACCAGCATGTTGACCAGCAGGTTGATCAGGTAGAGCCCGGTCAGCTGGTGCACGTCATAGCCGAACCGTTCCACCATCATGAACCCGGCGAAGACGACGAAGATCTGCCGCCGCGCACCGGCCATCAGCTGCATCGCGTAATACAGCCAGTAGCGTCGGCGCAGCACAAAGGTTTTCAGCTGCGGGTTGGGGCTTTCGAACCGGGGAAAGGCCAGCACGCAATAGAGCGTCACCGCCAGCGTCAGCCCGCCGGACACCAGGTAGACGAAGTTGTAGGACAGATCGAAGGTCTTCCACGTCAGCACGATGGCGACATAGGCCACCATCGTGGCCGCCGACCCGGCCGCCAAAAGCAGGCCCAGCACCTGCGGAGCGCGGTCCTTGGGCAGCCATTGCAATTGCAGCGACTGGTTGACCGTCTCGTAGTAATGGAACCCGATCGAAGACAGCAGCGTGATCGTCATCAACCCGCCAACGGTCGGGAACCACGCCGTTACGGCGGTGGCCACGCCCAGCAGCACCAGCGAAACCATCGCCAGTGTCTGCTCGCGCATCACATACAGCACCAGGATCACGCCGATCGCCAGAAATCCCGGGATCTCGCGCACCGTGTGCAGCCATCCGATGTCAGAGCCGTCGAAATCCGCCGCCTCGATGACAAAGTTGTTCAGCAGCGCCGACCATGTCGAAAACGACAGCGGCATGGCGATGGCCATCAGGAACAGCAGCGCCACGGGGCGCCGCCAGATCGGTAGGCTTTGCGCCTCGTGCAGCGGAACTGTTCTCATGGATTCGGCCATACGCCCGTTTCGCACAGTTGGCGAGAGGGTTTGTGCCGTCGATCAGACGCCCGAGAAGCGGTATTCGATCTCTGAAAACCGGTCGCGCGGGAAGATGTAGAGGAACTGCAACCCCTGCTCGCCCGCCAGGGTCTGGTGCTCGGCATCGGCGGGAATGAACAGAGCCACGCCCGGCGCCATCGGATGGGGAATGCCGTCGATGGTCACGATTCCGGCGCCGGCCAGGCCGAAGTACACCTCGGCGGGGCTGTGGCGATGCGCCGGCAGCGTGCCGCCCGGGCCGAATTCGGCAATGCCCACCACCATGTCACCGGTCGCGGTGCGATCACCGCACAGCAGGGTGCGCCAGCGCACAGTGCCAAAAGCCGGATCGGTACCGCCTTCCAGCGGCACGTCCTCGGCGCGCACCAGCACCGGAAGCAGCATCCGAATCACATCCGAGTTGGCAAGCACGGCGACTTGTTCGACAGGCAGGGCAGTATCCATGGCATTGCACTCCGCGGCTGGGATCAGGCAAGGACGATTGACGATCCATGCAGCCACATCGCGCACGCGGCGCGCCCAACAGCGACCGCGATTTGCCTCTCAGCGACCTGCCGGCTGATCTGGATCAATGCGGCAAGGGCTGGGTTGGAACATACATCTCGAAACCTCGATATTTCCGGGAGACGCGCGATGAATATCGTTCCCCTTGTCGAACGCATCGGAGAGGCGCCCACCGCGGCGCTGTTCGGACTGATCACCGGCATCGTCTTCGGCGTCGCCGCGCAACGTTCGCGGTTCTGCCTGCGTGCCGCGACGGTCGAATTCGCCCGCGGCATGATGCAGGACAAGGTTGCGGTCTGGCTGCTGACCTTCTCCACCGCCGTGGTCTGGGTGCAGGGCGCGATCCTGCTGGGCCTGATCGACGTGACCGACGCGCGCATCCTGGCGGTTCCCGGCAGCTGGTCCGGCGCGATCATCGGCGGGCTGATGTTCGGCGCCGGCATGGTGCTGGCGCGCGGCTGTTCGGGCCGGCTCTTGGTGCTGGCGGCCACGGGCAACCTTCGCTCGGTGGTGTCGGGCCTGATCTTCGCGGTGGTGGCACAGATGTCGATCACCGGTTGGCTCGCGCCGCTGCGCGACAAGCTCGCCGCGCTTTGGGTCACCGCCGGCGGGCGCAACATGGACCTGCTCGCCGCGCTGCACCTGCCGCGCGAAGCCGGGCTGATCTTTGGCCTGCTGACCGCGCTGCTGGCGCTCGAGCTGTCGCGCCGCAACCAGATCGGCTGGACCCGGCTTGTCTTCGCCTCGGGCGTGGGCTTTGCCGTGGCTCTGGGCTGGGGGCTGACCTATGCGCTCAGCCAGGTCGCCTTCGAGCCGGTCCAGATCGAAAGCGCCACCTTCACCGGACCCTCGGCCAACACGCTGATGTTCTTCCTTGACCGCTCGGCGATCCTGGAATTCGACGTCGGGCTGGTACCCGGCGTGGTGATCGGCTCCTTCACCGCTGCGCTGATCATGGGAGAGCTGAAGTTCCAGGGCTTCGAGGGCCCCAGCCCGATGCGAAACGCGATGATCGGCGCCGCGCTGATGGGTTTCGGCGGGATGCTGGCGGGCGGCTGTGCCATCGGCAACGGCGTCACCGGTGGATCGGTCTTTGCCGGCACCGCCTGGCTGGCGCTGTTCTGCATGTGGATCGGCGGCATGAGCATGGATGTCATCCTTGGCGGCCGCGGCCAGCCGGCGCATGTCTGAGGCAGGCGCGCGCCCCTGCCCTTCTACTTGCCGGAAATACCCTGGGGAGCGCGAGGGGTGAAACCCCTCGCCCCTGCCCTCAGCTGCGCAGCCGCCAGCCGGTGCGGAAGATCAGCCAGATCGCCAGCATGCAAAGCCCGGTAAAGGCGCCGATCGCCAGCAAGCTCAACCCGATGGGCACGTCGGCCAGTCCGAAAAACGACCAGCGGAACCCCGAGATCAGGTAGACGACCGGGTTGAACAGGGTGATGGTCTGCCACACCGGCGGCAGCATCGAGATCGAGTAGAACGACCCGCCCAGGAACACCAGCGGCGTGACGACCAGCAGCGGGATAAGCTGCAACTGCTCGAAATTCTTCGCCCAGATGCCGATGATGAACCCAAACAGCGAGAAGCTGACACAGGTCAGCACCATGAATGCCAGCATGGCCAGCGGGTGTGCGATGTGCAGCTCGACGAACAGCGCCGAGGTGCCAAGGATCACCAACCCGATGAACAGCGCCTTGGTCGCGGCCGCGCCGACATAGCCCAGCACGATCTCAAGGAAATTCACCGGCGCCGAAAGCAGCTCGTAGATCGTGCCGATGAACTTGGGAAAATAGATGCCAAAGCTGGCGTTGGACAGCGCCTGCGTCATCACGCTGAGCATGATCAGCCCCGGCACGATGAAGGCGCCGTAACTGACCCCCTCGACCTGGTCGATGCGGCTGCCGATGGCGGCGCCGAAGACCACGAAATAAAGCGAGGTGGAGATCACCGGCGAGATGAAGCTTTGCAGCAGCGTGCGGAAGAACCGCGACATCTCGAACACGTACATGGCCCAGACCGCCTGAAGGTTCATGCCGCCTCTCCTTGCTTGACCAGCCCGACGAAGATTTCCTCCAGCGAGGATTGCGCCGTCTGCACGTCCTGCAAAACCAGCCCGGCATTGCCGACCGCGGTGATCAGCCGGGTGATGCCGGTGCGGTCGGCGTTGCTGTCGTAGCCGTAAACCAGCGTGCGTCCGCCGTCCTCCAGCGTCAGCGCAAAGCCGGCAAGCGAGTCGGGGATGGTGTCCAGCGCCGTTTGCAGCTCGATGCGCAGTTCCTTGCGGCCCAGCCGCGCCATCAGGGCCTTCTTGTCTTCGACCAGCAGCAGCTGGCCCTTGTTGATCACCCCGATGCGATCGGCGATGGCCTCGGCCTCTTCGATGTAATNNTGTAATGGGTGGTCAGGATGATCGTTACGCCCTGCTGTTTCAGCCGGGCGACAATATCCCACATGTCGCGGCGCAGCTCGACGTCCACGCCGGCCGTAGGCTCGTCAAGGAACAGCACGCGCGGCTCGTGGCTCAGCGCCTTGGCGATCAGTACGCGCCGCTTCATGCCGCCGGACAGGGTCATCACCCGCGCCTTGCGCTTGTCCCACAGCGACAGCGCGCGCAGGATCTCGTCGACCTTGCCGTCGCTTCGTGGCAGGCCGAACAGCCCGCGCGAGAAGCGCACCGTGTTCTGAACGTATTCGAAGGGTTCCAGGTTGATCTCTTGCGGCACCAGCCCGATCAGCCGCCGCGCCGCGCGATAATCGCGCACAACGTCGTGCCCGCCCACGCGCACGCTGCCCGAGGTAGGCATGGTGATTCCGCAGATGGTCGATATCAGCGTCGTCTTGCCCGCGCCGTTCGGCCCCAGCAAGGCAAGGATCTCTCCTTGCTGGATCGACAGCGAAACGCCTTTGAGCGCCTCGAACCCGCTGTCAAACGTCTTGCGCAAATTGTCGATCTCGACCACGGGCGGCATGGCAGATCTCCTGTAATCGTTTTCCTTCGCAATATCTAAACCGACCCGTTCAGAAAACAAACGGGGGAAACGGCATGAGCGTTGTGCGTTTTTGCACCGCCTGCGCGGGCGGTGTCAGCCGCCGCGCACCGTGTCGATCATGATCTGCACGTTTTCGGGGTCGGCGTCCGGGGTTATGCCATGGCCGAGGTTGAAGATATGAGGCCCGCCCGAGAATGCCTTGACGATGCGCCGCGTCTCATCCACCAGCGCCTGCCCGCCGGTCACCATGTGCGAACTGGCCAGGTTGCCCTGCACGCAGCCATCTACCTGCACGTGTTCAGCCGCCCATTCCGGGCTGACCGAATTGTCCAGCGCCACGCAATCGGCGCCGGTGGCCCGGGCAAAGCCGACGTAACGCTCGCCCGCCTCGCGCGGGAAGGCGATGACAGGAATGCCCGGATGCCGGGCCTTCAGCGCCGCGATGATGGTGCGCGCCGGGGTTTCGGCAAAATCGGTAAAGTCCTGCCCGCGCAGCGACCCGGCCCAGCTGTCGAACAGCTTGACGCATTCGGCCCCCGCCTCGATCTGGGCGGAAAGGTAATCCACCGTCGCCTCGGTCAGCCGGTCGATGATCGCCTGGAACAGCGCCCGGTTTTCCGCCTTCAGCGCGTGCGCCGGCCCCTGGTCGGGCGTGCCGCGCCCGGCGATCATGTAGGTGGCCACTGTCCAGGGCGCTCCGGCAAAACCGATCAGCGTGGTTTCCTCGGGCAGCTCGCGGCGCAGGATGCGCACGGTTTCATAGACCGGCGACAGCGTGTCGTGAATCATCTCGCCGCGCCCCAGCTTGTCGAAATCGGCCTGGGTGGTGATGGTCGACAGGCGCGGCCCCTCGCCGGTAACGAACCACAGATCGGCGCCCAGCGCCTGCGGCAGCAGCAGGATGTCTGCGAACAGGATCGCCGCATCGAAGCCATAGCGCCGGATCGGCTGCAACGTCACCTCGGCTGCAAGTTCGGGGTTGTAGCACAGCGACAGAAAATCGCCCGCCTTGGCCCGCGTGGCGCGGTACTCGGGCAGATAGCGGCCGGCCTGACGCATCATCCAGATCGGCGGCACCGGCAGGGTTTCACCGGCAAGCGCGCGCAGCAGGGTCTTGCGTTGGGTCATGGCAGGCTCCTCTCATCCGTCCGAGCGTGACTCATGCCTTGGCGGCAATATGTCAAGCCATCGCCGCTTGCGCCTGCGGCACGCCGCTTCTAAAGCTCTTGCCATGACGATGATCCTGCCCACTCCCGAAAGCCCTCTGCGCATCGGCACCCGCGGTTCGCCGCTGGCCCTGGCGCAGGCCCATGAGACCCAGGCGCGGCTGGCGGAGGCTTTCCGGTTGCCCCGCGACGCATTCGAGATAGTGGTGATCAAGACCACCGGCGACCGCGTGCTGGACCGCCCACTGAAAGAAATCGGCGGCAAGGGCCTGTTCACCCGCGAGATCGAAGAACAGCTTCTGGGCGGCGGCATCGACATTGCCGTGCATTCGATGAAGGACATGCCGGTGGATCAGCCCGAAGGGCTGCTGCTGGACTGCTACCTGCCGCGCGAGGACGTGCGAGACGCCTTCGTGTCGCTGCAATACCCGGGAATCGAGTCGCTGCCTGCCGGGACGGTTGTGGGCACCTCATCGCTGCGGCGGCGCGCGCAGCTGCTGAACCGGCGCCCGGACCTGACCATCGTCGAGTTCCGCGGCAACGTGCAGACACGGATGCGCAAGCTGCACGAAGGCGTCGCACAGGCGACGTTCCTGGCGATGGCGGGTCTGAACCGGTTGCAGATGGCCGGCGTGCCCAAACACCCGATCGCTACGCAAACCATGCTGCCCGCCGTGGCGCAGGGCGCCATCGGGATCGAGCGGCGGCAAGACGACGCCCGCGCCCAGCAGATGCTTGCGGCGATCCACGACATCCCCACCGGCCTGCGGCTGACGGCCGAGCGCGCTTTCCTGGCGACGCTTGACGGCTCTTGCGAAACGCCGATCGCCGGCCTGGCCGAACTGGACGGCGAGACATTGACATTGCGCGGCGAGATTCTTCGCCCCGATGGCAGCGCCGCCCATGCCGGCACGCGCAGCGGCCCGGTGGCCGATGGCGCGGCGATGGGCGCCGACCTGGCGCGTGATCTGCTGTCACGTGCGGCGCCGGGCTTCTTTGACTGGCGCGGCTGAGCGTCCGATCTAGCCCGGGATTTGCAGCGTCAGTGACGCCCAGAGCGAATGCCAGACCGCGCCTTCGTCTCCCGGCGGATCGAGCGGGCGCATCACCACGGAATCCACCAGGTACTCGTGCCCCGGACGCACCGGCAGCAGGGCCTGCCCCGTTGCATCGGTACGCAACTGGCTGATGGACACGGTGCCGTCGGGCGCGCGTTCGAACAGCTCTACCTGCACGTCGGCGCGCGGCGCGCCCTGGTACAGAACCTGCACCGGCAAACCAGCCGAGGTGTCGTCAGTATAGGGGTTGGCCAGCGCCACGATTTCCGTCTCCAGCCCGACAGCGCGGTCCGCGCCGGCACCCGCGCCCACGGCGATCAGGCTCTTGGCATAGCGGGTGTAACGCTCGACAAAACCTTGCGGCGGCAAGCCGCGCGCCTCATGGGCCTGCAACACGCCGGTCAGGTCCTTGTGGGTGACGAAGTCGATGAACTTCTGCGCCTCGCTGTAGGTCAGGCGCATGTCGCGGGTGACATGCACCACCACGGCCAGCCCCTCTCCCGGCACTGGCATGTTCAGCGCGGGGCGGTCGCCCGGCCGGCCGGTGACAGCAATCACCGCGTCGCCCATCACGATGTCAAAGCGCGCGATGTCGGGCGGCAGGTAGGCAAAGGCGGTGCCACCGAATTTCTGCCCGACGCGGATGTCGGCCTGCAACGGCGCGCCGGGGTCCACCCGATAGGCCAACGGCGACAACCAGAATTCATGCGCCCGGGCCACATTGGCGGCAAACGCCAGCGCGGCGGCGCACAGCGCGGCAGTCAGCGCGCGGCGGATTGCGGTCAAGACAGCCCCTTTGCCCGCGCCTCGATCAGGCGGGCCGCGTCGCCGAAGCGCGCACGGAAGCGTTTCTCGACGCTGCCCTTGGCCAGACGCAGCGATTGCACCATCAGCCGGGCGGCCAGCGTATGGGGCTTCAATTCGGCTGTCATCGACAACCGGGTCAGAGCCGGGTTGAGCGCGACCAGATCCAGCTGAACCTGAGAGCCGAGACCGCCAGTGGTCGCGTCGAACACCAGGGTTTCGGGTGCGCTGACAGAGCTGAGCGCGATCGAAGACTCGCGCGGCTTGCCGCGGAAGTCAAAGCGCGCTGTCCAATGCGTGCCTTGGGCGGCGCCGCTGTCGCTGTCCTGGCGCGACACCTCTACCCCGCGGCGCATCGCAGCGCGCTCGACCACGTCGAAGTCCTCCAGTACGGCGAAAACGCTGGCGATCGGGGCGGCGATGTCTTCCTTTGCCGAGAATTTCATGCGCCCAAACTCCTGCTTCAATCGTCCGCCTGAAAACCGCGAACGGCGCGTAGGCGCCGGTCCGCGGGGGCAGTCTGTGATTAATCCAGGGTGTCCGCAAGCCAGTTTGTCAGCAGGAAATGCGCGATCGCACCGCGCCGCGCGGGGCGGATGCTGCCCTCTCCTGTCTGGGCCTGCATGACCTCTTCGCGGCTGAGCCAGCGGGCGTCTTCCAACTCGGCCGGGTCAAGGCGGATCTCGTCGTCCAGCGCCTCGCCGGCGCAGCCGATCATCAGCGAAGCCGGAAAGGGCCAGGGCTGGCTGGCCAGGTAGCGCACCGCGCCGACGCGGATCCCAGCCTCCTCCAGCACCTCGCGGCGAACCGCCGCCTCGATCGTCTCGCCCGGTTCCATGAACCCGGCAAGGCAGGAATACATTCCCTCGGGCCAGCCGGGTGAGCGGCCCATCAGCACTTTGTTGCCCCGGGTGATCAACATGATCACCACCGGATCGGTGCGTGGGAAATGCTGGCCGCCACAGGCCGGGCAGATACGTTGCCAGCCGCCCATGTGAATGACCGAGGCCTGCCCGCAGCGCGCGCAAAAGCCATGCGTGGCGTGCCAGGCCTGAAGCCCCTTGGCGGTGGCGGCCAGTTCCGCGTCGCGCGGGGAAAGCCGCGTCATGACCGAGCGCAGCTCGACAAAACGGGCGCCTGGCAGGTCGGGGTGGGTTTGTTCGGTCTGGTCCAGGAAACCGGGCGTGGGCAGGTCCTGCCCCTCGTCCGGGGTCCAGCCGGCCAGGTCATGCGCCCAGCGCGGCGCGCCTTCCTCGCGGCCCAGCAGGATGGGTTCGGCCCGCGCGCCGCGCAGCGCCGGGTGGTCCATCGGCACGCGCATCAGGGCCAGTTCCGCGTCGCCAGTGACCAGGATCTTGCCGCGCCATGTCAGGATGGTGCGCGCCGCGGCATCGGTCAGCGCCCGTGCCAGGCCCGGCACATCGGCGCGCAGATCCGCGGCTCGATCCAGGCAGGATCCCCCGAAAGTGACGGTTTCTGCGTGTCGCATGGCGGCTCCTGTCGTGGCGTGCAGCCCCTGAATGGCACGTGGCAGGCGTGCTGACCAGACGCCGTGCTACCACGCTTGTCGTAACGTCAGGCCGGCACCCATCAAAAAAAGTGATCGTCATATCGCTGTCACCCGGTGCTAGCATGAGGGCTTACAACAAAACGACAGGGAGTCGACTCATGACCATGAAACTGACACGCCGTGGATTCCTGGCGACCAGCGCGGCCTCGGCCACGTTCATCGCGCTGCATCCCTATTCGGCCCGCGCTGCCGCCGGGCAGGCGCACCTGCGGATCATGGAAACCACCGACCTGCACGTGCACCTGTATCCCTACGACTATTACGCCGACAAACCGGTCGACACGGTCGGCCTGTCGCGCGCTGCCTCGATCATCGCCGATATCCGCGCCGAGGCGACCAACTCGATGCTGGTCGACAACGGCGATTTCCTGCAGGGCAACCCGATGGGCGACTACATCGCCTATGAGCGCGGCATGAAAGACGGCGACATGCACCCGGTGATCACCGCGCTGAACACCGTCGGCTTTGATGCGGCAACCATCGGCAATCATGAATTCAACTACGGGCTCGACTTCCTGACCAAGTCGACCAACGGCGCGCAGTTCCCGGTGGTGCTGTCCAACATCGTCAAGAAGAAGGGCGCCTCAGCGCGCGAGGACGAGACGCTGTACAAGCCCTACGTGATCCTTGATCGCGAACTGACCGATGGTGCGGGCGAAAAGCACCCGATCAAGGTGGGGATCATCGGCTTTACCCCGCCGCAGGTGATGAACTGGGACCGCAAGCACCTGGAAGGCAACGTCGAGGCGCGCGACATCGTCGAAACGGCGATGGCCTACGTTCCGCAAATGAAGGAAGAAGGCGCGGATATCATCATCGCGCTGTCGCATTCGGGCATCGGCTCTGCAGACCATACCGACGGGATGGAGAACGCCTCGGTGCCGCTGGCCGCGGTCGACGGGATCGACGCGATCATGACCGGTCACAGCCACCTGGTGTTCCCTTCGCCGGCTTACAAGGACTATGCCGCCGTCGATGCCGAAAAGGGCACGATCCACGGCAAGCCGGCCACCATGGGCGGGTTCTGGGGCAGCCACCTGGGCGTCATCGACCTGATGCTGGAGCGCGACGGAAACGCCTGGCGCGTGGTCACCGCCGCCTCTGAGGCGCGGCCGATCTACAAGCGCAACGAAGACCGCTCGATCACCGCCCTGGTCGAAGACAACGCTGCCGTGATCGAAGCGGTCAAGCCCGAGCACGAGGCGACGCTGGAATATGTCCGCCGCGCGGTCGGCAAGACCTCGGCGCCGCTTTACAGCTACTTTGCGCTGGTGGCGGACGATCCCTCGGTTCAGATCGTGTCGATTGCCCAGAAATGGTACATCGAGCAGATGATGAAGGGTACCGCGTACGAGGGCCTGCCGATCCTCTCGGCGGCGGCGCCGTTCAAGGCCGGCGGCCGCGGCGGGCCGGAGTATTACACGGACGTGCCCGCGGGTGACGTGGCGATCAAGAACGTGGCGGACCTGTACCTTTATCCCAATACGGTGCGCGCGGTGAAGGTGACCGGGGCGCAGGTGAAGGACTGGCTGGAACGTTCGGCGGGCATGTTCAACCAGATCGTGCCAGGCAGCGCCGACGGCCTGCTGCTGAACCCCGACTTCCCCAGCTACAATTTTGACGTGATGGACGGGGTCACCTACCAGATCGACCTGAGCCAGCCGTCGAAGTTCGGCCCCAAGGGCGAACCGCTGAACGCCGATGCCAACCGCATCGTCAATCTGGCGTTCAACGGCCAGCCGGTGACCGACGACATGGAATTCGTGGTGGCGACCAACAACTATCGCGCCTCGGGCGGCGGCAGCTTCCCCGGCGCGATGGGCGACACCATCATTTTCGAGGCGCCGGACACCAACCGCGACGTGATCGTGCGCTACATCGTCGAGCAGGGCACGATCAACCCGTCGGCCGATGCCAACTGGTCATTCGCACCGATGAACGGCACCAGCGTGCTGTTCGAGACCGGGCCCAAGGCGCGCGACTACATGGCCGACGTCAAGGGCGTGACCATCGAGGACGCGGGCGAGGGCAAGGACGGCTTTGCGCTGTTCCGCATCACCCTGTAACCGGATGGGCCGCGGCGCACGGCGTGCCGCGGCCCTCGACACCCGTGCGCCCGCGTGGTTTAGAACCGGCGCAGTCATCGGGCGCAGCGATCCATGTTCAAATATCTCTTCGGCTTCTTGATCCTTGCCGCTCTTGCCGCGGCGTTGACCGTGCCGTCCCGCGAAGCGGCCGAGGCCGAACTGCGCAAGCACGCGCTGGCTGCATTGGAAGCGCAAGAGCCCGACGGGCGCGATCTGGCAAGCGCTGTTCTGCTTGCCGCCTGCAAGTCCGAACCGGACACCTGCTATGACATCCTGCGCCCAGCCATAGACACCAGCTATGAGGACCGCCGGCTTTATGCCGTGATCCGGCTCAAGGGGTTTGATCAATCCGCCACGTGCCTTGGTGCATTCACCCGGTTTTTCTGCCGGAAAGATGGCTGATCCGATGCGCTATGCCGCGGTGATCTTCGATCTGGACGGTACCTTGCTGGACACCGAAAGCCTGGTGTTTCAGGCCAGTCGCCGCGTGGTGGCCAAGATGGGCTTGCCATTCGACGAGCCGTTCTTCCACTCGATGGTCGGCAAGGACGACGCCACCTGCGCGCGCATGGTCCAGACACGTTATCCCGGCGTCGATCACGATGCGATGTACCGGCATTGGATGGATGAACGGCACCGGATGTACGCGGCCGGGATCGACCTGCGCCCGACCGCCGCGGCGCTGCTGGCGGCATTGGCGCCGCTGGGTCTGCCGCTGGCCATCGCGACTTCGTCGCTGCGGGAGTCCGCCGCTGTCAAGCTGCGGGTGACCGGGCTTGGCGCGCAGTTCGGCGCTGTGGTCTGCGCCGAGGACGTAGCGCGCAAGAAGCCCGCGCCCGACCCGTTCCTGCTGGCGGCCGAGCGGCTGGGCGTCGCCCCGGCCGACTGTCTGGCGTTCGAGGACAGCCTGCCCGGCGCGGCCTCGGCCATCGCCGCGGGCATGACCGTGGTGCATGTGCCCGACGTGGTGCGCGACATCGCGCCGGATGCGCATTTCGTGGCCGACACGATTCTGGACGGCGCGCGGGCGGCGGGCTTGCCCGTCTGATCGCGGGCAAGAGTGCCTGTTTCTTGGACAATCAGGAAATCGCTTGATTAAAAAATGACCGGACCACAAGCTTGGCCCCGGACAGGCGTCGTCAAGCTGGCAAAGACCGGCAGCGCGTCCGCAAATCGGCGCAGAAACCACGCGCCACCGACAGAGGAGTATCAACCCGTGTTTCACCGTGCCATCCTGGCTTCGGCCAGCCTGCTGCTTGCCACCGCGACCGCGCAGGCGGAAACCGCCGTGCCTTTTGCGCTGGACTGGAAATTCGAAGGCCCCGCCGCCCCCTATTTCGTGGCCATCGACAACGGGCATTTCGCCGCCGCCGGCCTGACGGTCGAAGTGACCGCTGGTCAGGGCTCTCTCGACGCCATTCCCAAGGTTGCCACCGGTGCCTTTCCCGTCGGGTTTGCCGACATCAACTCGCTGATCAAGTTCCTTGACCAGAACCCGGGCGCGCCGGTGACCGCGGTGATGATGGTCTACGACAAGCCGCCCTTCGCCATCGTCGGACGCAAGTCGCTGGGCGTCGAGGCCCCCAAAGACCTGGAGGGCAAGGTACTGGGCGCGCCGCCGCCCGATGGCGCCTGGGCACAGTTCCCGATCTTTGCTGCGCAGAACGGCCTGGATATGGCCAAGATCACGGTCGAGCCAGTGGGCTTCCCGACCCGCGAGCCGATGCTGGCCGAGGGCAAGGTGGCGGCGGTGACCGGCTTCTCGTTCTCGTCCTTCCTGAACCTGGTGCGGCTGGGGGTGCCCGAGGATGACATCTCGACCATCCTGATGGCCGATTACGGCGTCGACCTTTATGGCAATGCGATCATCGTCAACACCGACTTTGCCGCGGCCAACCCCGAGGTGGTGAAGGGCTTTCTGAGCGCGGTCGCCGCGGGCTGGAAGGACGCCATCGCCGATCCGGCCAAGGCCACCGAAGCGCTGATCGCGCGCAACCCGGCGGCCGATGCCGCGCTGGAACAGCGCCGGCTGCAGCTGGCGATCGACGCCAACGTGGTGACCGACTGGACCACAGCCAACGGCTTTGGCAATGTCGACCCGGCGCGGCTGGCCAATTCGGTCGAGCAGATCAAGCTGACCTACCAGTTCACCAACGCGCCCGACGTGGCCGCCTATTTCACGGGTGCCTATCTGCCTGAAGGCGGTTTCGCGCTGAAGTGACGCGGAGCGGTGGGGCACAGCCCCACCCTACGGCGTTCCAAGGGGCGGCACGGGCTCGCGCTGCCCCGTAGGGTGGGGTTCCACCCCACCATTCCCCGTGCCGGAGGTCCCATGACCGATCTCATTCAGATCAAGGGCGTGCGCCACGCCTACCAGACGGCCACCGGCCCGCTGCCTGTGCTGGACGGGCTCGAACTGTCGGTACCCGAAGGCGGCTTTGTCGCCGTCGTCGGGCCTTCGGGCTGTGGCAAGTCGACCCTGACCCGGCTCGTCGCCGGGCTGATGAAACCCGACCAGGGCGAAGTCTGGCTGCATGGCGAGCGGGTCAAGTCGCCACGCTCGACCGTGGGCATGGCGTTCCAGAACCCGGTCATGCTGGAATGGCGCACCATCCTGAAGAACGTGATGCTGCCGCTGGAGATCGTGCCGACCAAGCTGAGCAAGGCGCAGCAGGAAGAGCGCGCACGCTACCTGCTTGAGCTGGTCGGCTTGAAGGGGTTCGAGGACAAGCGCCCGTCCGAGCTGTCGGGCGGCATGCGCCAGCGCGCCTCGCTCTGCCGGGCCCTGGTGCACCAGCCCGAGGTGCTGATCCTCGACGAACCCTTCGGCGCGCTCGACGCCTTCACCCGCGAGGACCTGTGGCAGATCATGCACCAGGTGAAGGCCAAGGAGCCCTTTACCGGTGTGCTGATCACCCATGACCTGCGCGAGTCGATCTTCCTGGCCGACCAGGTGGTCGTGCTATCCGGCCGGCCGGCCCGCACGCAGTTCACCCTGGATGTCCCGAGCGACGGACCGCGCCACCTGGACATGCTCTATACGCCCGAGGCCGCCGACATGCTGCACACCCTGCGCCACCAGATCGAGATCGCCCAGGGGCGTACCGGGGCGGAGGCGCTGGTATGAAGCTGCGCCAGATTGCCGTTCCGGTCATTGCCATCGTCATCTTTCTGGTACTGTGGGAAGCGCTGGTCTGGGTCATGGGCTGGCCCAACTACAAGATGGCCTCGCCCTCGGATCTCGTGCCGGCCTACCTGCGCTATTGGAACCTGTTCCTGATCATGGGCTGGCAGACGCTCTGGCGCACGGTGATCGGGCTCCTGGTCGCCATAGTCTTCGGCACCGCGCTTGGCATGATCATGGGCTTCTCGCGCACCATGCGCGATGCGCTCTATCCGCTGCTGGTGGGCTTCAACGCCATTCCCAAGGCCACGGTGGTGCCGATCATCGCTTTGATGTTCGTCGGCCTGCACGATTTCAACACGGTGCTGATCGCCTTCATGATCTCGTTTTTCCCGATCGCGGTATCGGTCTCGATCGGGCTGAGCACATTGGAGCCGGAGTACCGCGATATCCTGCGCTCACTCGGGGCAAGCCAGTCGACCATCTTCTGGAAGATCGCCTTGCCCAAAACGCTGCCCGAGTTCTTCGGCGCTTTGAAAGTGTCGGTGACACTGGCCTTCATCGGCACCAACCTGATGGAGATCGTCTCGCCCCACGGGCGCGGGCTGGGCGCGCTGTTCGACAGCGGCAAGACCAACTCGGACTACCCGCTGATGTTCGCCGTCCTGATCGCGCTCGCCTTCCTGGGGATCGTTCTTTACTACGTGGTGGTCGCGCTGGAGAAGGTATTCGCCGGCTGGGCCGAGCGGGCACCGGGGTAAGGGGCGAGTGGGCGTTGCCCCCTCGCGTTTGGGTATTTTCGGCAAGAAGAAGCCACCAGGGGGCGCCACGGTCCGGCGGTCAGGCGGGGCGCATCAGCCAGTCGCGCATGTCCTGGTCCTCGAGCGCATAGCTGCCGCGGGCCGGGCGCCAGACGATGCCGGCCTCGCGCAACGCGTCGAGCGCCTTCTGCACTTCTGATGTGCCGGGAACGCGGCCCAGAATCGCGCCCAGGCGTGCCAGCGTCGGAGACGCGAACGGGGCGAAGGCGGCGCCGTCCTCGACCAGGACGCGCAGCAATGCGCGTTGCAGGCTGCCCAGCGCGCCGAAGTCGCTGTCGAATTGCGCCCAGACCCGGGCGCGCAGCGCGTCGGCCCGCGCGGTGACGGTCTGGCGCAGCCCGGCGCTGCCCGGTTCGCCCAAAGCGTGTTCGCGGATCACCTCGGTCAGTTTCTCGGGGCGGTGGCCCAAGAGCTCGAACGCGCGGGCGACATCGCCGGGGTCCAGCTGGTTGTCTTGCGCCAGCCGCGGGTTGATCCGCGCCACCAGCGCATCGGTATAGGCGCGGCCCAGACGGGGAAAGTCGCGGATCGTGGCGCCGAAGAATGGCGCGCGGTGGTCAAGCACCAGGGCAGCGAGCTTGTCGCGATGCGAACCGGTGAACACCAGGTAGAGGCGCGCGCCCTCGGGGCGCTGGTTCATCGCGTCGCGGGCTGCCTTGAGTGCGAACATCGCATCGAGGCCGCGCGCCGAGTTCAGCGCGTGCTGGGCCTCGTCGACGATGAAGACCACATCCTTTCCGGCGCGGCGTCCGATCTCCATCAGCGCGTCGGTCAGGGTACCGGTGCGCTGGACGGAGCCCGGAGCCAGTTCTACCGAGACGCCGCCGACCGAGATCGCGCGGAACGGCAGCGCGCCCATCACCCGTTCGGTCAGGCTGGCGAGGCGGCGCAGGTCGTCGGCCAAGGCATGGGCCATCAGCTGCGCCGGGTCGGCGTCTCGGTCGGCCCACAGATCGACATAGACGGCGTGCTGGCCCCGTCCGGTGACCAGCGGGATCAACTCGCGGCGCAGAAAGGTACTCTTGCCGGTTCGGCGGGGCGCGGCGAGGAACTGGCCGGCGCGGTCGCCGAACACCGGGTCAGGCGACAGGGCGGCCGCCAGCGCCAGAGCCTGTTCGGGCCGCGGGATATGGAAATCGTCGCCCATTAGCCTGAATTATCCTGCGCCTGGTAAATTATCTACCTTGCGATAATATGCGGTAATTCCCGCGCGATTTCAACAACGGCTTGCAAACGGCGGGTTCGGACACTAGGTAGCCGGACTGAGAGGTTGGCGCGGGCAGGCGCCTCGCCAACCCGGTCAGGTCCGGAAGGAAGCAGCCGTAACGAGCCCCGCTTGGGTCGTTGTCCAGCCTCTCACCCATGTCGCCGATTGCCGGAGGGTTCTGATGACTGTCATCCATCCCCTTCGGGACGCGCGGGCCTAAGACCGCCGCTGTCCCGTTTCGCTGACCCGCCTTTCCAGGAGAAAGGCCGGGCCTACGATCCGTTTTGGGACATCTTCACATGACTTTTCCTGATTTGACCGGCCTGGGATGGTCGGACCATTTTGCCCGGCAGTTGCACGTTGCCGAAACCGGCGCGCCTGCCCGGATCACCGCAGTACACCGCGACCGGCTTGCGGCGCTGTCGCCGCAGGGGGCGCTGATGCTGCTGCCGGCCGGGCCGGTGGCGGACTATGCCGTGGGCGACTGGGTGCTGCACGACGGGCAGCGCGTGAGCCGCCTTCTGGAGCGGGCCAGCCTGATTGCGCGGCGCGGCGCCGGCACCGTGGCGCATCGCCAGGCCATCGCCGCCAATGTAGACACGCTGGGTATCGTCACCAGCTGCAACGCCGATTTCAACCCGGCGCGGATGAACCGCTACCTGGTGCTGGCGGCCAGCGCCGGGGTGCTGCCGCTGGTCATCCTGACCAAGGCCGACCAGGTGCCCGACGACCGCCCCTTCCGCCGCCAGGCCGAGGCGCTGTCGCCGCTGGTTACCGCCATTGCGCTGGATGCGCGCGATCCCGTCGACGTGGCGCGGCTGGCGCCGTGGTGCCGCGACGGGCAGACGCTGGCGCTGGTCGGATCTTCGGGCGTGGGCAAGACCACGATCCAGAACGCACTGACCGGAACAGAGGAAGCGACACGGACGATCCGCGAGGACGATGCCAAGGGCCGGCACACCACCACGGCGCGGCACCTGCGGCAAACGCGGTTCGGCGGTTGGCTGATCGACACGCCAGGGATGCGCGAGTTGGGGCTGGCGGAAGCGGCCGAGGGCATCGCCACGGTCTTTGCCGACGTGGAGGCGCTGGCCGGCGCCTGCCGGTTCAGCGATTGCGCCCACGAGACAGAGCCGGGATGTGCGGTGCGCGCCGCGATCGAGGACGGCACGCTGGCGGCCGAGCGGCTGGCCCAGTGGCGCAAATTGCAGCGCGAGGACCAGATCGCCAGCCAGAGCGTGGCCGAAGCGCGGGCGCGCGACCGGGCGCTGGGACGGTTGTACGAGCAGGGCAAGAAACACGCGCGGCGCAAGCGCGCGGTGGACTGAGCCGCTGGCGGGCGCGGCGGATCAGTCAGAATGACGCACGAAGGTCGCCGCGCCGCGTTCGGCAGACATGGCCCAGCGCATCTGGGCATCGGTTTCTACGGCGCAGGGGCGCACGGAACGCAAGCGGGCCAGCGCTTCGTCCGGCGCTTCGCCGGCCTCGATCATCAGCCGCAGCGCCACCATCCCAGAGCGGCCGCAGCCGCCCTTGCAATGGATCAGCACGCGGCCCCGGCCGGTCAGCGCGCGGCGCGCGGTTGCCGAAACCTCGGGCCAGCGGGCCATGAATGCGGCATCGGGGATACCCATGTCCTCGACCGGCAGGTGCAGCCAGCGGGTGCCGCGATCCTGCAAATCGTTGCCCAGGCCCTGCGACTTGGACATGAACATCTCGATCTCGGTGGTCAGCGACAACACCATCGCCGGGGCCCAGCCCCGGATATGCTCCAGATCGCCGTAGTAATCTCCGTCACTGCCCGGAAGCGGACAGATCGCGAGGATTCCGCCGCCTACGGTCAATGCATGGATCATGGCTCCGCTCTCACAAATTGCGGGCCGAGAACGTGTCGCACGCGTTGATGTCCCCGGTCTTGTAGCCCTTCGCGAACCAGCCCGAGCGCTGTTCCGAAGTGCCATGCGTGAAGGTATGCGGGTTGGGCACGCGCCCTGCCCGCTTTTGCAGGTAGTCGTCGCCGATCTTGCGTGCCGCGTTCAGCGCCTCTTCGATGTCGCCCGGTTCAAGCAGGCCATCGACCGAGCGCGCCCAGACGCCCGACAGGCAATCGGCCTGAAGCTCCAGCCGCACCGTGAGGGCGTTGGCCTCGGCCTCGCTCGATTGGCGGCGGGCCTGATCGACCTGGCCCAGGATGCCCAGCTCGTTCTGGACGTGGTGAGCGACTTCGTGGGCGATCACATAGGCGGCGGCAAAGTCGCCGGCGGCACCCAGCTGGCGCGACAGCGTGGCAAAGAAGTCAGTGTCCAGGTATGCCTTCTGGTCGGCCGGGCAATAGAACGGGCCGGTGGCGCCGCTGGCGCTGCCGCAAGGCGACTGGGAGACGCCGGAATACAGCACCATGACCGGCGGATCGTAGGGCCGGCCGACCTGGGCTGGGAATACCTCGCCCCAGACCTGTTCGGTGGTCGCCAGCACGCGGCTGGAGAACTCTGCCGCCTGCTGTTCTTCGGGGCTGAGTTCGCGCGGGGCGGATTGTTCGGTACCGGCGCCTTGCAACAGCGGCGTCACGTCGATGCCGGTGAAATACCCCAGGGCCAGGATCACCAGCAGGCCCACGCCGCCGATACCGGCCTTGCCGCCGCCGCCCATGCGACGACGATCCTCAACGTTGCGGCTACCCCGCACACCACGAAGACGCATGTCATTCCCCCCAAGGTTGACGCTAAAAGGATACATAGATTGCCCCGGGCGGTAAGCAAAATCGTGGCGCCGGGAAAATCCGGTGCGGCTGTTGTGGCGTTCAGACCACCTGCCCGGGGTGTGCCTCGGCCCAGTCTTGCAGGAAAGCGGCCAGATCCTCGCGTCCGGCAAACTCCACCGCGGCGCGCGGCAGGGCTACCCCGTGGGTCAATGCCAGTTCCAGGCAAGCGGCGTGATCGCGCACCGCCGCGGCCGGGCAATTCGTCGAGCCGTGCAGGATCGTGGACAGCAGGGTACCGCCATAACGGTTGACATGGGTCAGGTCCGGGCGCAGCGACAGCAGATACGCCATCACCTCGGGCAGGCCTTCCCAGCCGGCAACCTGTACCGGGGTCACGCCCATCGCATCGGGCCTGTCGTATTCCACCCCCAGCGCCACCAGCCGGCGCAAATGGTCCAGCCGGCCCGGCAGGTGCAGGATGGTACGGATGATGTCGCGATAGGCTTCGGGCAGGCGGGCCGGGTCGATATAGCGGCCCGGGCTGTCTTGTCCGTCGGCGGCGCGGGCCAGCAGCGCCTCTTCTTCTGTCAGTGCGGCAGTGCCGGTGCGTCCGGCGATCGCCTCTGCCACGTCACGGTTGCCGAAGACGCGGGCATAGGCCCAGGCACTTGCGCCCTGATACGGCCTCAGCGGGTCGGCGCCGGCGTCCAGCAGCAGATCGGCCATGCGCCGGTCACAGCCGCGCCGCGCGGCCTGGTGCAGCGCGGGCACCACCCAGGCGGGCTCTTCCCCGTCCCCGGCCGGCACGAACTCGTCAGCGCTTGCGCCATGCTCCAACAGCAGCGCGACCGCGCCGTGATCGTGGAAATCCAGGGCGCGCAGCAGCGCGTTGGTACCCGCAGGCGTGGCACCGTGTGACAACAGCAGGCGCAGACCCTCGTGATGGCCCAGTTCGGTGGCGTGGTACAGCGCTTCGCCATCGTTTGGATTGGCACCGTGCTCCAGCAGCCAGCGCCCCAGCGCCATGTTGTCGGCATGGCCGATGGCACCATAGAGCACCGACAGCGGGCTGCCTGGCGCGGCTTCCGCGGTGATCGCGTCATTCACGTCGGCGCCGTTGGCCAGCAACATCTCGGCGATGGCCAGCATGTCGGCGACCAGCTCGGGGCGGGCGTGGATGTACCGCGAGAAAGCCAGATGCGCGATCGGCCGCCAACGCCCGCATTGCCGCGTGGCGCGACCCGGGTCCTCGTCCAGCATGACGGCGACGCGAGCCCTGTCGTACACGGCGCAGCTTTGGCCGAAGAGGTCATGCGCCAGGTCGGGCGTTTCCTGAAGCAGCGCGGTAACCCGCCAGTTGATACCATGGGCCAGCGCCTGCCCCAGCTGCCGCTGTCGCGCGGCGCGGGGCAGGCCCACCGTCTCGGCCGCCCAGGTCAGGCGCGGCCAGCTTTCAAAGCCGTTCTCGCGGGCGACGATGTGCAGGAAGTCGGCGTGTTTCAACTCGGTGCGCCGGTCGGGTGCCTGTACCGCCTCGACCCGGCGGCGGGCGGCGGGCTCTCCCATGTCCCAGGCTCGGCGCAGACGCTTGGCGTCGCGGCGCAGTTGCGGCACGGAGGGGGTCTTGATCGGTGGCATATCGGGTTCCTCAGCCAGTGCCCGCCGATCCGCCAGTTCGGGCAAGAGAAAACCGATGATGGTGCTTCGGTCGTACAAGCAGGTGCGTGCCACGCTGTCCGCGGATCCGGGCGCCCCCTGCGAAGGGCACGCGCAGCCTAGCGGCCGCGCGCACCGCGATCAAGACGGGAACAGCGCGCCGATGCGCTGCACATGCAGCGGCGTGGCGGCCAGCGCATCGCCCGCCAGCAGGCGCGCCTCGGCCAGCAGCGCGTCCGGCTCGACGATGCGATCGAGCAGACCCCAGGTCAGCGCCTCTTGCGCGGCGATCTTCTGGCCCGCCATCAGGATCATCCGCGCCCGTGACGGGCCGACCAGCGTCTGAAGCCGTTTCGGGTCTGACGGCTGTGGCAGGAAACCCAGGCGCATCACCGGGTAGAAGAACTTGGCAGACTCGACGCCGATGCGCAGGTCGCAGGCCAGCACCATGCCCATCGCGCCGCCGGCACAAGTGCCGTTCAGCGCCGCGATCGACAGCCCGCGGTGATCGGCGATCATGCCCGACAGGCGTTCCCATTGCGGCGACAACGCCAGCGACTGCGCCGCTTCAAGGTCGGCCCCGGCCGAGAACACCTTGCCTTCGCCGGTCAGGATCATGGCGCTGCTGCCCAGCGATTCCCGCACTGCTTCGCAGAGCGCCTCCAGCATCTCGGCGGTCAGCGCGTTGGCCTTTTCTGGCCGGCGCAGGGTGATCACGCTCAGCCCGTCAGAGATGTCCAGTTCAATCATGTCAGTCCCACTCTCTTGCGGATGTCTTCATTGCGCAGCGACACCTCGTCGCCCAGGTAATCGTCGGCCTCGGGTCCGCACATCCAGACGAGCGCGCGAGCGACCCATTCGGGCGGGATATGCGCCGACCAGTCCAGGCGGCTGACAGGGTTGATCCCGCTGGCGCGGATTTCGCGCTGCATCTGGGTGGCCACCGTGCCCGGCGACAGGCTGAGCGCGCGAATACCGTTGGAGGCTTCCTCGGTATGGACCATGCGCGTAAGCATCAGCGCACCGGCCTTTGAGGCACAGTAATGCGACCAGGCCTCGATCGGGCTGTGCGCCGCGCCCGAACCGATGGTCAGGATCGTGCCGCCACCCTGCGCGCGCATCAGCGGCAGCACCGCGCGCATGCCGTGGAACACGCCCTTCAGGTTGACGTCGATGACATGCCCCCACGCTTCGGGTTCGGCCTCGGCCAGATGGGCGATCGGCTCGATCGCGCCGGCGTTGTTGATCAGGATGTCCAGCCGACCAAAGGCGCGAAGGCAGTTTTCCACAGCCTGCTCGACCTCCCAGTAACGGCTGACGTCGCAGGGAATCGCAACCGCCCTGCCGCCGATCTCTCCGGCCAGTTCGGCGACCGCATCGCCATGCCGGGCCACCAGGGCCACGTTTGCCCCAGCCTGTGCGAAGGCCTGCGCCGCCGCTGCGCCGATACCTCGGCTGGCCCCGGTTATCAGGGCTGTCTTTCCCGCAAGATCCATAGTTTCACCATGTTTCCGTGATGAGCCTTTGGTAAACACACGCGGCAAACCGGTCTAGCCCCTTGACCAGCGGTCAGGCGAGGCGGAAGGTCGGCCAAGATTTCACGAAGGAAGGAATTTCCCATGAAGCCTGTACATCGACTTTCCGCCAGCACGGCCCTGGTGGCCTTGCTCTCTGCTGCGCCCGCATTGGCGGATGTAACGCCGCAGCAGGTTTGGACTGATTTCCAGACCTATTTCCAGGACTTCGGCTACACCGTTGCCGGCAATGTCAACGACACCGGATCGTCTGTCACGGTCAGCGGGCTGACGCTGACGATGACCGCACCTGACAACAAGGGCGGCGCACAGGTGACGATGGACCCGCTGGTGCTGACCGCGCGCGGCGACGGCGGCGTGGATATCGTGATGCCAACGCAGATCCCGATGTCGTTCCAGTCCATGGCGGACGGCGAGGACAAGGTCGACGCGGCGCTGCTGCTGACCCAGTCGGGCATGGTGATGACCGCAACCGGCAACCCCGGCGCGATGGTCTATTCCTACAACGCCGCGCAGATGACGATGACGCTGCAAAACCTGACGGTGAACGACCAGGCGATGCCGCCAGAGAATGCCGCGGCCACCTTCACGCTGACCGGCCTGTCCGGCACGTCGGAAAGCACCACAGGCGCGGCACGCAGCTTTGTCCAGTCGGGCAAGGCCGACGGGCTGACCTATGACGTCAAGTTCGTCGATCCCGAAGAAGGCGGCTCGGGCCAGTTCACGGGCTCGATGCAGGCCCTGCAATTCCAGGGCAACAGTGCGCTGCCGGGCCAGATGGACCCGAACGCGATGGCCAAGGCCGTGCGCGATGGTTTCGCACTGACCGGCAACTTCACCTATGGCGGCGGCTCGATGTCGTTCCAGGGCACCGACCAGGGCGATACCGTGGCGGGCAAGTCCAGCTCGCAGGGCGGAGCGCTGAGCATTGCGATGTCGGCTGACGGGCTGGGATATCAGATCAACAGCACCGGCGCGCAGCTGGAGCTTCAGACCCCCGACCTGCCCTTCCCGATTTCCATGTCGATGGCAGAGGCCGGGCTGAACCTGAAGATGCCGCTGCTAAGCGGCGACGGCGAGCAGGACGTGGCTCTGGGCATCAAGCTGGCCGATTTCCAGATGGCAGAGATGCTGTGGAACATGTTCGACCCGGGCACCGTGCTGCCGCGCGACCCGGCGACCATCGTGGTCGACGTGTCGGGCAAGGTGAAGATGTTCATGGACCTGCTCGACGAGACCGCGATGCAGCAGGCCGAGGAACAGGGCACCGCCCCGGGCGAGCTGAACGCGCTGAACGTCAACGCGTTGAACGTCAAACTGGTGGGCGCAGAGCTGACCGGCACCGGGGCCTTTACCTTCGACAACACCGACAAGGTGACTTTCGGCGGCATGCCGCGCCCGGCTGGCGAGGCGAACCTGACCCTTTCGGGCGGCAACGGCCTGCTGGACAAGCTGGTTCAGATGGGGCTGGTTCGCCAGGAAGACGCCGGCGGCGTGCGCATGATGGTCAGCATGTTCGCCGTGCCCGGGCAGGGCGAGGACGTGCTGAATTCCAAGATCGAGATCAACGATCAGGGCCACATCATGGCCAACGGAATGCGCATCCAGTAAACGCATCGCGGGGGCGGGCGGCGACGCCTGCCCCCTTTGTTTTTCAAGCCTCGTCGAAGAACGGGGTCATCTGCGCGACGATCACCGAGTTTTCCTCGAGCGCGCGCATCATCAGCGCCACTTCCTCGTCGTCGATCTCGTCGCCCTGGGCGCGCCGTTCTTCAAGCGTGCCATAGCCCGACACATCCAGCGGCGCCATGTCGGCCTGCTTCAGGATCGCGACCGTCTCGCGCACTGCCTCGGCCTCGTCCACGCCGCTGGCATAGCACATCAACGCGGCACCGGTGGCGCCATCGGGCAGCCCGTCGCCTTCGTGCCGGCCGACCTCGACCACCAGCGTATAGACCTGTTGTTTCTTACCTGACTTGGCCATCGGCTTGGGCGGGCACGCGGCCCGCCATCTCCATTCAGTCGCGCAGCAGTTCGTTGATACCGGTTTTCGAGCGGGTCTGCTCGTCCACGCGCTTCACGATCACGGCGCAATACAGGTTGATGTTGTTCTTCGACGGCATCGAGCCGGCCACGACCACCGAATAGGGCGGCACTTCGCCGTACATCACTTCGCCGGTTTCGCGGTCGACGATCTTGGTTGACTTGCCGATGAACACGCCCATGCCCAGCACAGAGCCTTCGCGCACGATGCAGCCCTCGAC
>JAGRMT010000125.1 GCA_020441125.1 Roseivivax sp. | reverse complement strand
AGGTCGACCTCGATGCGCAGTTCGGTGACCGGTTCGGGAAACACGAAGCGCGACAGCCAGTTGCCGTAGATATCCTGTTGCCGGTTCACGAAATGCTTGTCCGGCGACACCTTGAGCGTATGCGAGATGACCCGCGTGCGGCTGTGCGGCGCGGGCCGCAGGCGGATGATCTGGGGCGTCAGGATCACCGGACGGTCATACTTGTACACTGTCAGGTGACGGATGCTTGCAGTGATCGCCATGGATCCCCCGTTGGCCAAGGTGTTGGCCTACCAGAGCCTTCTGCCGCCGCGTTGTAAAGGGACGGCTTCGGCGCCGCCCAGGGGCAGGTTTTCGCGGCGCTGAAATCTTGGGCAGCGGCTCGTCGCCGGTCAGCCCCGTTCAGGCGCGGGATAGACCAGTCCGCTGAACAGCTTGCGCGCGGTGCGCACGGTTCCGGTATCGGTGACCCGACCTTCCGCGTCGCGCCCGATATAGACTTCGGCCGCGCCGACCGGATGCTCGATGGCGAAGGTCGATCCTTCGGGCAACACCGCGACCGAGGCGGCCGGCGTGCCGGGCAGCGTGGCGGCGGTGGCCGCAGTCACCGCTGCGAAAACCCCGATGGACGCATGGCAACGATGCGGGATGAACGAGCGGGTGTTGATCACCCCGCCGGCCAGCGGCGGCGAGACCAGCATCATCTTGGGCACGCTCTTGTCGGTCACGTCGCCCAAGGCCATCATCGGCCCGGCGATCAGGCGGATCGCCTCAAGCCGCGCCTTCAGCGCGGTATCGCCGTCCAGCGTTTCACGCGGTTCGGCGCCGGTCAGGCCGAAATCGGCGGCGGCCATCACGACGCAGGGCATGCCGTTGTCGATCAGCGTGCAGGCCACGCCCTCGATCACGTCAACCGCGTTGCCCGTGGGCAGCAGCGCGCCGCACATGGAGCCCTGGGTGTTGCCGAAAACCAGCCGGACAGGCGCGTGACGGCCCGGCACACCGTCGATGGCGGCATCGCCGCCATAGCGCACCCGTCCGCCCGGCGTCTGGATCGTGGCGGTGGCGATTTCGCCGGTGTTGCGCATGTGGATGCGAACCGGGGTTTCGCCATCCTGCGCGGCGACCAGGCCCAGTTCGATCGCGGCGGGACCGACCGCGGCCAGGATATTGCCGCAACCCTGCGCATCAGAGACCGTGGCGGCATCGACGAAGACCTGCAAGAACAGGTAATCGACATCGGCGTCGGAGCGCGTCGGCGGCGAGAGCACCGCCGCCTTGGAGGTCAGCGGGTCGGCGCCGCCAATCCCGTCGATCTGCCGCGGATCGGGCGAGCCCATCACCCGCAGCAGCAGCGCATCGCGCGCGGCCGGGTCGGCGGGCAGGTCCCCGGCCCGGAAAACCGCGCCCTTCGAGGTACCGCCCCGCATCCACAGGCAGGCTATGCCATCGTCGTAATCGGTCATCCCGCGCCCTCCGCGCCCTAGATGTACTTCAGCCCCTTGTCGGCCAGCCGGGGGCGCATTTTGTAGATGTCCAGCCCCAGCTCTCCGGCGGCCAGACGCTTGCGCTTGGCCTCCTCGGCGTCCAGCCGCACTTGCGCCTGGTCCATCACCGTCGCGGCCTCAGCGCGCGGGACAACGCAAACGCCATCGTCATCGGCCACGATGACGTCGCCGGGGTTGACCAGCGCACCGGCGCAGACCACCGGCACGTTGACCGAGCCTAGCGTCTCTTTCACCGTACCTTGGGCAGAAACCGCCGCGGACCACACCAGAAAGCCCATCGCGCGCAAATCGCGCGTGTCGCGCACGCCAGCGTCGATGATCAGTGTGCGGCAGCCGCGCGCCATCGCGCTGGTGGCCAGCAGATCGCCGAAATAGCCCATGTCGCAGGGCGCGGTGGGCGCCAGCACCATGATGTCGCCCTCTTGCAGCTGCTCGATGGCGACATGGATCATCCAGTTGTCGCCCGGCGGCGCGCTGATCGTGACGGCAGACCCGGCGATTGCCTTGTCCTGCTGGATCGGGCGCATCCGCGCGCCCATCAGCCCGGTGCGGCCCTGCGCCTCGTGCACGGTGGCGACACCGGCCTTGCCCAGCCGCGCGATCACGCCGGCATCGGCGCGCTGAATGTTCTGAACCACGACACCCATGGTCATCCCTCCTTCTTGACTGGCGGCGTTCCGTGGGTGTGGAACGTCTCGATGGTTTTCAGCCCCCAGGCCTGGCCCTTCTTGCGGTCGGCCTCGGTCCAGACGACCGGTTCCCAGCTTGGATCGAGGATCAGCCGGGCGCCGGCATTGGCCAGCTCGATCCGGTTGCCCGCAGGCTCCCACGCATAAAGAAAGAAAGAGCCCTGTATCGCGTGCTTGTGCGGGCCGGTTTCGATATGCACACCGTTTTCCAGATAGATATCGGCGGCGCGCAGGATGTCCTCGCGCGTGTCGGTGGCAAAGGTGACATGGTGCAACCGTCCCTCGCCGCCGCCCCGCTCTTCCGAGCAGACCAGGTCATAGGTCTTGTTGTTGCAAGAGAACCAGCATCCGCCCATGCGGCCGTTGTCCAGCTGGATATATTCGGTCACCCGGCTGCCCAGGCAGGTGTCGACCCAGCGCTTGAACGCGCCGACATCCTCGCCCAGCAGGTTGACGTGGTCGATCCGGCGCGGGCTGACGCCCTGTGCATGATAGCGGCTGGACAGGTTCTTGAGTGCAGAGGCGTCCTCGGGCGGGGCCTGGTACTTGACCGTATCCCAATACAGCTCGAACTGGTGGCCGAACGGATCCTCGAACCGGAAAGCGCGGCCGTGGCTGAGATCGCCGTCGGTCCATCCGTGCACGACGTAATCCGAGGCCTCGATCGCCGCGACGCGCCGTTCCAGCGCCTCGGGCGAGGCGACACGATAACCGACATGACCAACGCCCGTGGTGTCAGAGCGGGTCAGCTTGAGCGAGCAGAACTCGTAATCGTCCCAGCCGCGCAGATAGGCGCTGGTCTCGTCGCTGCCCGACAGTTTCAGACCGAAAACACGGGTGAAGAAGTCCAGGCTTTGCTCGAACTTGTCTGTCAGAACTTCGACGTGGCCCAGGTGGGCCAGGTCGGGTTGCGGCATGGTCGGACGCTGCATGTCCGTCTCCTCCTGTTTGTGGCGGTAGCGGCGCTTACAGCTCGTCCACCGTGCGCGGGAAGATCGACTGGAAGCCTTCGGCATACTTGCAGTCGCGCCCGCCGGACATCCCGCCCGAATTGCGCTTGAAATGGTTGGCGCGCTGCTGGGCGACGCGGGTGTAGAAATCCCACAGGTGCACCTGGCCGTTCATGTGCTCCATCGCTGCGCGCTTCTTGTCCCATACGGGCGTGATGTCGAGGAAGGTATCGGGCTTCCAGCCCATCTGCTCGGTCTGGTGCGGCTCGAACAGGTACAGCTGCGGCGCGCCCAGAACCTTTTCGCCCGGGTTGTGGCCCCAGGCCTGCGCAATCATGCGCGTCTCCAGCGCGATCTGCGTGGTGTACATGTGATCGGTGTTATACGGATCCCATTTGGAATGGCTCATCATGAAGCGCGGTTGTACCCGGCGGATCACATCGACCAGCGCGTATTTCTGCTCGCGGTCCAGCTCCAGCGGGTAGTCGCCCAGATCGAAGCTGACCAGTTCGTGCACGCCCAGCACTTCGGCTGCTGCCTCGGCCTCGGCACGGCGGATCGCCTTGACCTCATCCAGCGCCTTGCCCTCTTTCCACAGCTTGGCGCTTTCGCCGCGTTCGCCGAAGGACAGGCAGACAACGGTTACCTTGTAGCCCAGTTCGGCATGCAGCGCGATGGCACCGCCGCAGCGCCAGACGAAATCGGCGGCGTGGGCGGAAATGATCAGGGCGGTCTTGGTATCGGACATGGCAAACCTCTGCGTCTGGTGTTGCGGCAGCACTCCCACGCGCAGGGGTCTGCGGGCAATTCGAAACGCACGGACGGGGTATAAGTTCTGGCTATTCTGGATTACTGTGCCGCCGACGGTGCCCCGATGGGCGCAACCAGGGGAGGATGGGCCATGACAATGCCGAAACAGGTGGCCATTATCGGCTTTGGCGAGGCGGGCGGCGCCTTTGCCGCGGGATGGGGGGCCAATCGGCCCGCCGTGATCGCCGCCTATGATCGCAAGACGGATGCCCCGGCCAGCCGCGCCGTAATGGAGGCGCGCTATGGCCAGCATGGCGTGACCGGCGCAGGCACGGCGGCGGTTGCGGTGGCGGGCGCGGCGGCGGTGTTCAGCACCGTAACCGCCGACCAGGCGCCGGTGGCCGCACGTGAGGCAGCGGCAGGGCTGGCCCCCGGCACGCTGTGGTTCGACTGCAATTCCTGCGCGCCCGACACCAAGCGCGCGGCGGCCGCCGTGATCGACACTACGGGCGGGCGCTATGTCGACGTAGCGGTCATGGCCCCGGTCCACCCCAAGCGCCACCTGGTGCCGCTGCTGGTTTCCGGCCCTCATGCCGAGGCCGGCGCGGCGGTGCTGCGGGCGCTGGGAATGCGGCCAGAGGTGGTTCCGGGTTCTGTCGGCGCGGCCAGTTCGATCAAGATGATCCGGTCGGTGATGATCAAGGGGATGGAGGCGCTGATGGCGGAATGCCTGCTTTCGGCCCGCCGCGCCGGGGTCGAGGAGGCGGTGCTGGCCTCGCTGGAGGCGTCCGATCCAGACATCCGCTGGCGCGACCGCGGCACCTATGCGCTGGACCGGATGATGATGCACGGCGGCCGCCGCGCCGCCGAGATGCGCGAGGTGGCCAAGACAGTGGCCGCGTTGGGCCTGTCCGACGCGATGAGCGCGGGCAGCGCCCATTGGCAGGACACGGTGGCACGCGCGGGCTGCACGCCAGGCGAGCCCGATCTGATGCAGCGGCTGGACCGGCTGCTGGACGCGCTGTGATCCGCCGCAACCTGCGCCACCTGCGGGTGTTTCTGGCGGTGGCCGACCTGGGGTCGCTGACTCAGGCCTCGGCGGCGTGCAACATCTCGCAGCCCGCAGCGACACAAGCGATCAAGAAGCTGGAGGCGGCGGCGGGTGGTCTGCTGTTCCAGCGTGCTTCGCAAGGGGTCTTTTTGACCGAGCGCGGCGCGTTGCTGGCCGAACGGGTGCGCCGCGCCTTCGCCCGGCTGGACCCGGCACTAAGCGAAATATCGCAGCGTCTGCCGCATGTCGCCAGCGCGCCGCAGCTGGAGGCGCTGGCCGAAGTGGCCGAGGCGGAAAGCTTTACCCTGGCCGCGCGCCGGCTGGGGCTGGCCCAGCCGACGGTGCATCGCGCCGTCAGCCAGTTGGAGAAGGATTGCGACAGGCCGCTGCTGCGCCGCACACCGCAGGGGCTGGTGCCATCGCGTGCTTGCCGCGCGCTGGCGGATGCGGTGCGGCTGGCCTTTTCCGAGTTCGACCAGGCCATGGCCGAGCTGGCGGTGTTCGACGGGCGCGAAGCCGGTCGGATCGTGATCGGCGCGCTGCCGCTGTCGCGCTCGGCTTTGCTGCCGCAGGCGCTGATCGGGTTCCGGGCGCGCTATCCCAACTTGCCGATCCACGTGGTGGACGGGCCGTATGGCGACTTGCTGGCAGGTCTGCGGCGCGGCGCGCTGGACGTGATCGTGGGCGCGCTGCGCGACCCGGTTCCGGTGGCTGACGTGGTGCAAGAGCCGCTGATGCAGGACAAGCTGGCAATCGTGGCGCGCCCCGGCCATCCTCTGGCCAGCGCCCGTGGGCTGACCGCCGCCGCACTGGCAGCACAGTCCTGGGTGGTGCCGCGTGAAGGCAGCCCGACGCGGGTGCAGTTCGATGCCTTCTTCGCCGGCGCGCAGGTGCCGGCACCCGCCAGCGTGATCGAGAGCGGCTCGATCCTGCTGATGCGCGAGGTCCTGAACCGAACCGACTTTCTGGGCTGCATTTCCGACGCACAGGCGCGGGTGGAATGCGACGCCGGGCTGCTGACCCGGCTTGAGATCGCCGCCGATTGGGCGGCACGGCCGATCGGGCTGACCTATCGCGCCGACTGGATGCCGACGCGGGCGCAGGCGCACATGCTGGAGCTGCTGCGCGACGGCGCACGCGAACAGCAGGCTATGCCTCGATCTGGTCAGACCCCAGGGTGATCACGCGCGGGTCGTCGCTCCACAGCGCCTCGACCAGGTCAGCGCGGTGGCGAAGTACCGCCCGCTGGTTGATCGAGCCTTTGTCGGTGATCTCACCCTTGTCAAAAGACAGCGGTACCTCCATGAACATCAGCCGCGTCACCCGCGTGGCAGAGCCGCTGGCCGCCTGCGCGTGGGCCATCAGCCGCTGCGCCGCCAGGCGGCGTACCGCCGGATGCGCCAGCAGCGCCTCTCCGGTCAGCCCTGCCGCGCCCGGCACGGCGCGCAGCGCATCCCAGTTGGGCGCGATCAGCGCGCCCAGCGCACGGTGCCCTTCGCCCGCGATCACCGCGTCGCTGGCCAGCCCGCCCAGGTCGTTGGTCAACGCCGCGCGCAGCGGTCCCACCGCCACCCAGGTGCCCGAGGCCAGCTTGAAATTCTCGGCAAGCCGGCCATCGAACACGAAGCCGGCAGATGGATCGCCCGGCACGGCAAAGCGCAGCGCGTCGCCAAAGCGGTAGAACCCTTCGTCATCGAAGGCTGCGGCGGTCAGCGCGGGGTTGCGCCAGTAGCCGGGCGCGATCGACGGTCCTTTGACGCGCGCCTCGTACTTGTCACCCTGCGGCGCCAGCTTCAGGGTCACGCCATGGGCTGGTATGCCCAGGTTGCCAGAGCGGCTCTGCCGCTCTGTGCAGTTGATCGCGAAGGGTCCGGTTTCGGTTGCACCGAAGCCGGTGGTCAACAACACGCCGCCGGGCACCATGGCTTCGGCCACGCGGGTCAACCTGTCCCACACCGGCTGAGACATGCCTGCCCCGGCATAGAAAAGCATCTGAAGGCGGCTGAAAAAGCGCTTGCGCAGTGCCGTGTCGGTCTCGAACGCGTCCAGCAGCATCTGGAAGCCAAGCGGCACGTTGAAATACCATGTCGGCGCGATGTCGCGCAGGTTCTCGATGGTACGGCCAATCCCTTCGGGCGTGGGGCGGCCATCGTCGATGTAATAGGTGCCGCCGTTGTACAGCACCATGTTGAACACCTTGTTGCCCGAGGCGGTGTGGTTCCACGGCGCCCAGTCCACCACGACGGGGGGCGTGTCTTTCATGAATTCAAAGCACTGCTGAACCGTCTGCTGGTTGGAACACAGCATCCCGTGGGTCTGGATCACCGCCTTGGGCGAGCCGGTCGTACCCGAGGTGAACAGGAACTTGGCCACCGTATCGCCGGTGATCGCGGTATGGGCGGCGTCGGTCTGCGCGTTGGGCGCCGTGGCCGCCAGCGCCGTGAAATCGAGCATTGTTCGGCCGGGCACCTGTCCGGCGCAGGCCACCACCGGCACCGACGGATCGAATACCGCCGCAATCGCCGGGGCAAAAGGCGCGGCATCGGCGGCAAAGATCAGCCCCGGTGTCAGCTGCCCGGCGACATCGCGCAGTTTCAGGTAATCGCCGCCCGACAGGGCATAGGCCGGCGCCAGCGCCGCTGAGGGCACACCAACATGCTGTGCCCCCAGCGCCATCAGCGCATGGGCGATGCTGTTGCCGGACAGGATCAGCAACGGGCGTTCCGCCGACAGGCCCATCTCTAGCAGCGCGGTACCGATGGCACGGATCGACTTCGCCGCCTCGCCATAACGGATTTCGCGCCAGGCGCGTTTGTCGTCGCGCTCGGCCATCCAGATGCGGTCGGGGGCGCGTGCGGCCCAGTCCATCAGGGGATCGGTGATCGCGGCGGGATAGGGGCCCAGCGGCTGATCCTGCCAGACAAGGATGCTGCCATCGGCGCGGGTTTCGCTACGAACCGACGGCGTCCAAAGCGCGATATCGCGGATCGGATCAGCCATGGTTTCCTCCCTCCTGATCCGCGGTCACGTTGACTCGAATCGAAAATATTGTCTACTAGGAAACTAAATTGCACGCGGCCCAGCGCCGCCGCCGGGACGGGACAGGAGCCATGCGATGAGCGCACAGAACGGGGCCGACCTGGTGCGATACGAGCTGCGAGGACCGGTCGCCGTGATCGGGCTGAACCGACCGGAAAAGCGCAACGCCATCTCTGACAGCGTGGTCAACGCCATCGACGCCGCTGTCGGCCGCGCCGCGCGCGAAGCCAAAGCGGCGGTGATCTACGGCGCTGGCCCGCATTTCTGCGCCGGCCTGGACCTGGCCGAACATGTCGAGAAATCGCTGATGGAGGCGGTCGAGAATTCCCGCCACTGGCACCGGGTGTTCGACCGGATCGAGCGTGGCACCATCCCCTTTGTCGTGGCGCTTCAGGGCGCCGTGGTGGGCGGCGGGTTCGAACTGGCCGCCTCGGCGCAGATCCGGGTGGCAGAACGCTCTGCCTTCTTCGGCCTGCCCGAGGGGCAGCGTGGCATCTTCGTGGGTGGCGGCGGATCTGTCCGCATCGGCCGCCTGATCGGCGAGGCGCGGATGGCCGACATGATGCTGACGGGTCGCGTGCTGACCGCCGAGGAGATGGAGCGCTGGGGCGGTGTCAGCTATCTGGCCGAAGAGGGCGGCGCGCTGGACAAGGCGATCGAGCTGGCCGAACGCATGGCCAGCAACGCCAGCTTTTCCAATTATGCGGTGCTGAATGCCCTGCCCCGGATCCGCGACATGTCCTCGGAAGACGGGTTGTTCCTGGAATCGGTGATCTCGGCGCTGACCACAGCGTCACCCGAGGCCGAGGAGCGTCTGCGCGCCTTCCTGGAAAAGCGCGCCGCCAAGGTCAAGGCACCCGGCCATGGTTGAGCAAGCCGACAGCGACACGATCCGTTACGGCGGGTTGACCGGGTCGCTGGGCTTTCTGTTGCGCCTTTCGCAGCTTGCCTCGTTCCGCGATTTCTACGACGAGCTGGGCCCGCTGGGCATCCGCCCGGGCGAGATTTCGGTGCTGACGGTAATCGGGCTGAACCCCGGCATTCGGCAAGGCGTGCTGGCGCGGCACCTGATGATCAAGCGTGCGCACATGACCAAGGTCGTCCGGGCGCTGGACGACGCCGGACTGATTGCACGGCGTGTGCCCGCCGACGACAAGCGCGCTGTCGAACTGAGCCTGACCGCCAAGGGCCAGGCCCGCATGCGCGAGGTGCACGCCCCCTTTGCCGCACATGAGAAGGCCAGCACCGGCCCTCTGACCGCACGCGAGGAAGCAGAGCTGAAACGACTGCTGCGCAAGTACCTGGACCTGCCCGCCCCCGATGGCGAGGGCAGCCGATGAGGATAACCGCAACGCGATAGAAAATACGACGTCATGGATCAGGGAGGATATATCATGACACTGTTCAGAACGGGCCTGACGCTGGCATTCGCCGTCGGCGTGACCATGGCCACATCCGCCGGGGCGCGCGATCTGCGCATCGCCTCAGGTGCGCCGCCGCCGCACCCGGCGACCAGCCACCTGTACAATGGTCTGGCCGAGTACCTGCCCGAGGAATCCGGCGGCACCATGGGCACGATCTTCCTGGGGCCCGAGGTGGTGGGCCTGCGCCAGGTAAAAGACGCGCTGGAGTCCGGGCTGATCGACGTAGGCAACCTGTTGCCGCTGTATTTCCCGGCCGAGCTGCCCAACTTTGCCCTTGCGGGCGAGCTGTCGCTGTCGGGCAAGGACCCGCACGCGATGGGCGCGGCGCTGACGGAATACACGGTCAATTGCGCCAGCTGCCAAAAAGAGATGGCTGACCTGGGCATCGTCTACCTGGGTTCGGGCTCGTCCGACCCGTACATGCTGCTGACCAAGACCCCGGTGAAGACGGCCGAGGATCTCAAGGGGCTGCGGCTGCGCTCTGGCGGGGCGCCGTTCTCGCGCTGGGCCGAGAATTTCGGCGCCGTGCCGGTGTCGATCAGTGTGCTGGAAACCTTCGAGGCGATGAGCCAGGGCACGATCGACGGGACCATGGCCTCGATCGGAGATCTGCTGGCCTTCCGCCTGGTGGAACTGGCCAAGGACGTGACCGCGGTGCCGCTGGGCACCTATTTCTCCACGTCGAACTTTGCCACGGCCAAGGCCACCTGGGCCGACATGTCGACCGAGGAGCGCGGTGCGCTGATGCGGGCGGCCAATCGGGCCAACGCCAACTTCACCCAACGCTGGGGCTATGAATTCCCCGCCATCGCCGAAAAGGCGGCACGCGACCAGGGGCTGACCTTTGTCGAGGCCGATCCGGCCCTGGTCGAGTCCGCCGCCGCCTTTGGCGTGGCAGACCGCGAAACCGCCGCGTCGATCTCGGCCGAACGGTTCGGCATGGCTGACGCATCGGATCGCGTGGCCGAGTTCATCCGGCTGGTCGAGAAGTGGGAAGCCATCTCGGCCGAGGTCAACCATGACCGGGACGCGATGATCCAGCGCGTCTGGGACGAGGTCTGGAGCAAGGTCGACCTGGCCAGCTACGGCATGTAAGGCACCCGGGCCGGCGCCGCACGGTGCCGGCCCCCCAACTTGGGCGAAACAGCCATGTCATTTGTCGAACGGGCGGCCGACCGGGTGGCGCAGGCGCTGGCGCTGGTGGGATCGCTGGGCGTGATCGCGCTGCTGGTCCATGTCACCGTGGACGTGGCCATGCGCAACCTGACCGGCCAGCCGATCCCGGCGACCAACGAGATCGTGTCGCATTACTACATGGTGCTGATCGCCTTCCTGCCGCTGGCCTGGGTGGAACGGGGCCGGGCGATGATCTCGGTCGAGGTGATCGAAGCCGCGCTGCCCGCACCGGTGCGGCGGCTGTCCGACGCGCTGGTGGCCCTGCTGGCGGCGGTGATCTATGCCGCGATTGCCTGGGTCAGCTGGGACGTGGCGCTGAAGAACTGGAAGATCGGCTCTTTCGTCGATGTCCTGGGCCACCAGATCCCGATCTGGCCCAGCTATTTCCTGCCTCCTGCCGGGTTCCTGCTGGCGGCGCTGGTCGTGCTGTTGCGCGCCCATACCACTCTGCTTGGAGACACCCGCCGATGAGCGTGGAAACCGGATTCTGGGGCATCGGCGTGCTGTTCGCTTTGCTGCTGCTGCGTGTACCCGTGGCACTGAGCCTGATCGCCGTGTCCTTTGGCGGGATCGTCAGCCTGCTGGGCGTCAAGCCGGCATTGGGCATCCTGTCCAGCACGCCCTACGACTTTGTCGCCAGCTGGACGATGAGCGCGGTGCCGATGTTTCTGCTGATGGGCTTTGTCGCCTTTCATGCGCAGCTGACATCGGGGCTGTTCGACGCCGCCAAGGCGGTGCTGCGCCGGGTGCCGGGGGCGCTGGCGATCTCGTCTGTGCTGGCCTGCTCGGGCTTTGCCGCCGTGTGCGGCTCGTCGCTGGCCACGGCCGCCTCGATGGGGCGGATTGCGATCCCGGAAATGGTCAAGGCGGGCTATGCGCCCTCGCTGGCGGCTGGCGCCATTGCCGCCGGCGGCACCATCGGCGCGCTGATCCCGCCATCCATCCTGATGATCCTTTATGGCGTCTTTGCCGAAACCTCGATCACGCAGGTGTTCCTGGGCGGTGTCACGGTTGGGCTGCTGACGGCGCTGGGTTACGCTGTGGTGGTGCTGATCCTGACCGCGCTGCGCCCCGACCTGATCCCGCGCCGCCCGATCGAGGACGAACCTCTCCCCGCGCGCGAGGCGCTGCGGCGGGTCTGGCCGGTGCTGCTGTTGGTACTGATCGTCTTTGGCGGGCTGTTTTCGGGCTTCTTTACCGCGACCGAGGCCGGCGCCGTGGGCGCGGCAGGCGCGATCCTGTGCGCCGGACTGGTGGGACAGCTGAAACTTTCGCTGATGAAGACCGCGCTGCTGGAAACGCTGATGACCACTGCATCGCTGCTGATCATCGGCATCGGGGCGTCGATGTTCACGCGCTTTCTGGGGATTACCGGGCTGTCGGCTTTCATCTCGGCGCAGGTGGGGGCAGCCGATATCGGCTATTACCACCTGATGGTGATAATCGTCGTGGTCTACTTGCTGCTGGGCATGGTGATGGAGCCGTTTGGCGCGATGCTGGTGACGCTGCCGGTGTTCATCCCGCTTCTGAACGCCGAGGGCATCAGCCTGGTGTGGTTCGGGGTTCTGGTGGTCAAGCTGCTGGAAATCGGGATGATCACGCCCCCGGTGGGGCTGAACGTTTTCGTCATCCGCAACGTCGCCTCGGAATACGTGACGACCGTCCAGATCTTCAAGGGCGTGACGCCGTTCTTCCTGTCAGACCTGGTGGTGACCGCGATCATGATCGTGTTTCCGGCGCTGGTCCTGGCGCTGCCGCAGGCTTTCTAGGCCACGGCCTGCCACAGCAGGCGCAGCGCGATCAGCACCAGCAGCGCCATCACGATCCGGTCGAACGTGTCACGAGGAATGAAGCGGGCCATCCACGCACCGGCGGCCATGGCCGCGAACAGTGGCACGCAGGCGATTGCGCTAAGCGTAAGCCGTTCTGAAGTCAGCACGCCCAGATAGGCCAGCAGCGGCACCTGGACCAGCGACATGGAACCGAAGAACAGCGAGATGGTCGCAATGAAACTCTCCCGGCCCAGCCGCATCGCGTTCAGGTAGGTGATGGAGACCGGGGCCGAGATGCCCGCCGCGCCTTGCAGGATGCCCGACAGCGTTGCGACCGGCCACACGATGCGCTGTGCCGCGGTGTCCGGCAGGGTCCAGCCCGGCCGGGCAAGGCGGAAACCGACATAGGCGAGCGTCATCGCCGCGACCCCGCCCATGAGCGTGGCCGAAGACAGGTTGGCCAGCATGACAGAACCGATCGCCGCCCCCGCCGCCGCGCCCAGGCCTAGCGGCACGACAAAGCGGCGGGGCAGCAGAGCGGCGCGGTATTTCCAGGCTTGCCACAGGTTCGACAACAGCGACGGCAGCGCGAACACCGCCACCGCAAAAGGCACGCCGTAGTACAAAGCCATGATCGGCACAGCGACCACGGGCGTGCCGGCGCCGATCGCGCCTTTCAGCACGCCGCCCAGCGCAAAGGCGACCAGCGCCATGATCAAACCCTGTTCCATGGCGCCATCCTTGTCGGCTGTCATGGGGGAATGCAAGCGGGTTGACTGTGTTTCAGTATACAGAAAGCTGGAAAAACCGCTGAAACCCGTATCAAAAAACTCCAGTTGACTGAATAATGTATACAGAACTATCCTGATGCATGACTCGGGGAGGAGCCAATGGACCGCCGTGAACGCAGTGCCCAGTTTTCGCGCGCGCTGATCGAGCTGCGATCGCTGGTGTTGAACGGCACCTTCGCAGCAGGCGAACGGCTGGCCGAAACCGCGCTGGCCGACAGGTTGGGATTGTCTCGCACACCGCTGCGTCAGGCGATGGACAGGCTGGTCGACGAAGGCCTACTGGAACGGATCCCCACCGGCGGCTGCTGCGTGGCAAGCTTTACCCTGGACGACATCATCGACGCGATCGAGCTGCGCGGCGTGTTGGAGGGAACAGCGGCGCGGCTGGCGGCAGAGCGCGGCATCGCGACAGCCGACGCCGAGGAGATGGAGCATATCCTGTCGGCGCTGGACGTGGCCGTGGCGGATACGCTGGACTTCAAGTCCTACGTGCAGCGCAACGAAGAATTCCACGCGCTGTTGGCGCGGTTGGCCCGCTCGCCCCTGATCGCGCGCGAGGTGGAACGCGCAAGCCGGTTGCCCGCCGCTTCGCCAACCGCGTTCATGCAGGGGCAAGAGCTGATCCCGGATTTCCGCGACAGCCTGAAGCGCGCGCAGGTGCAACACCGCGCCATTTTCGATGCCATCCGCGCCCGCGAAGGCGCGCGGGCCGAGGCGCTGGCGCGCGAACACGCGCGGCTGGCCCGGTCCAACCTGGAATACGTGATGAAGAAGAACCCCAGCCTGGCCGAGAGAGTTCCCGGCCTGGTGCTGGTTGCTGAATGACTGCCTGGAGGAGAACGCATGCCCAGTCTGAACGATGTGATGAAGAACTACAAAACCCCGGTGGAGATGCTGCGCAACTCCAAGATCGGGATGTATGTCTACCCGGTGGTGACGCCGGAATTCCAGAACTGGCGGGATGAACAGAAGGCGTGGCGCGACACCGCCGTGCTGTTCGACCAGTCGCACCACATGGACGAGGTGATCGTCGAGGGCCCGCAGGCGACCGAGTTCCTGTCGCACCACGGCATCAACAGCTTTGCCAATTTCGACCTGAACCGCGCCAAGCACTTCGTGCCGGTCACGCCGAACGGCCATGTGATCGGCGACCACATCATCTTCCGCGAGCGCGAGGACAAGTACATCCTCGTCGGCCGCGCGCCCACGTCCAACTGGCTGATGTTCGCCGCCGCCTGGGGCAAGTGGAACGTGCGCCTGCGCTACGACCCCCGTTCGCCCAGCCGCCCCGAGGGCGAGCGCGTGCTGCGCGAGCATTACCGTTTTCAGATCCAGGGTCCGGACGCGCCCAAGATCTTTGAAAAGATGAACGGTGGCCCGATCCCCGACATCAAGTTCTTCCACGTCGACTGGATCAATATCGGTTCCAAGAAGGTGCAGGCACTGCGCCACGGCATGTCCGGCGCGCCGGGCCTGGAGGTCTGGGGCCCCTACAAGGACAAGGACTATATCCACTCCACCATCCTGCAGGCCGCACGCGATGCCGGCGTCAAGCTGGTGCAGTGCGGGGCACGGGCCTATTCCACCAACACGCTGGAATCGGGCTGGATCCCCTCGCCCTTGCCGGGGATCTACACCGGTGGCGGCATGCTGGCCGATTACCGCGACTGGCTGGGCTCGGACATGTACGAGGCCGCGGGCGCCATCGGCGGAAGCTTCGTTTCGGACAATATCGAGGATTACTACGTCAACCCGTTCGAGCTGGGGTATGACTTCTACATCGGCTGGAAGA
>JAGRMT010000124.1 GCA_020441125.1 Roseivivax sp. | reverse complement strand
AGTTGCCGAAACCGCCGAACAGCGCGGGGATCACCACGAAGAACATCATCAGGATGCCGTGGCCGGTGATCAGCACGTTCCACAGGTGACCGTTCGGCGTGCAGGTGTCTGCGCTGCTGAACAGCCGTGCCCCTTCAAGGCACATATATTGCACGCCCGGATTCATCAGCTCCAGGCGCATGTAAACGGTGAAAGCGACCGACACGAAGCCCACAAGCGCGGACACCACCAGGTAGAGAATCCCGATGTCCTTGTGGTTCGTGGACATGAACCACCGGGTAAAGAAACTCCGGTTGTCTTCATGCTCGTGGCCGTGAATGGCGGCGTCTGCCATTGTCTGCCTCCCAATGGTGATCATTTTCAGGCCGGTCGAAGAATCCTTCGCCGCCCCAGGTTCCAATGTCCTTTTTAGAATGCGTCGGTAGGCAGGGGCAACGTGTCTATTTGACTTGGATCAAACAAATTTGTCGCAGGGTCTTGCGCAGCCTCGAAAAGGTTCGGGTAACCGCTTCACCATTAATCCGCCGGAAACCTGTCGAAATTACGTCAAACCCATCGCACAGCCTGACCTGCGGAACGAACCGCAGGCAGCCGCGTTATCTGGCTGTGCCCCAACGGGGAAAAGGACACTTAGATGGCATTTTTTGACGATTTTTACTCTTCCCGACCGCTGAGCGACGCGTTGCGCGGCATGACAGGTGCGGCACGGTCCGTGCTGGACACGCCGTTTGACCAGCGGGCACGCCAGATCAGCACGCGCATCGCGCAACTGCGCGCGATGGACGACGCGGTGCTGTCCGATCTGGGCGTGCCGAGAGAGAAGATCGTCCCTTATGTGCTGGGCGTCTGGGTGCCGCGCTAGACGCAGGCCGGACGCGGTGCGGCCTCTGGCCCGAACACATCGTCAAAGCAGCGCCTGAGCGCAACATCAAGATCGTCCATCGTCACCGGAAGCCCCAGGTCGACCAGGCTGGTCACGCCATATTCGGTGATGCCGCAGGGCACGATGCCGGTAAAGTGCGACAGGTCCGGCTCGACGTTGATCGAGATGCCGTGAAAGCTGACCCATTTGCGCAGGCGGATACCGATGGCGGCGATCTTGTCCTCGGCCAGCTTGCCCGTCGCGGTGCGTGGCTTGTCGGGCCGTTCGACCCAGACGCCGACGCGCCCGTCGCGGATGTGGCCCGTCAGGTTGAACTCGGCCAGGGTCGCGATCACCCAGCGTTCAAGGTCCTGCACGAAACAGCGCACGTCCCGGCCCCGCTGCCCGACATCCAGCATGACATAGACCACGCGCTGCCCCGGACCGTGATAGGTGTACTGGCCGCCGCGTTTCGTTTCATACACCGGAAAACGGTCCGGATCGGTCAGGTCCTGCGGCTTGGCGCTGGTGCCGGCGGTGTACAGGGGCGGGTGTTCCAGCAGCCAGATCAGCTCTTCTGCCTCGCCCGCCGCGATCGCGGCGGCGCGGGCTTCCATTTCGGTGACCGCGGTTTCGTATGACACCGGGCCGTCGCTGATGCGCCATTCGACCATGGCGCCGCTCTACGCGTGCGCTGGGCCAAGGTCAATCGGCACGGGGGCGGGGAACCAATCCGCCCTGCGCGGGTTGTCGGTGGAAAGGAGCCGCCATGCCGAACCCTGCCGCCGCCTGCCGGATTGCCGTCATCGCCAACCAATCGTCGGGCACCGCCCGGCCCGACCGGCTGGAGGCCGCGGTTCGCGCCGCATTCGCGCAAACCGGCGCCGAGATCGCGCTACACCGCGCGACGGCCGGGCGCGACCTGCCTCGCCTGATCGAGACCGCGCTGCGCGGGCAGCCCGATATGGTGGTCGCCGCCGGGGGCGACGGCACGATTTCGGCAGTGGCCGGGCGGCTGTGCGGCACCGGCGTTGCGATGGGCGTGATCCCGCAAGGCACGTTCAACTATGTGGCGCGCGGTCTGGGCATCCCCGAGGATCCGGAAGAGGCGGCCCAGCTGCTGGCACGCGAAGTCCCGCGCCCCTACCAGGTGGCCGAAGTGAACGGGCAGGTGTTTCTGAACAATGCCAGCCTTGGTCTGTACCCGCGCGTGCTGAAAGAGCGCGAGGATACCTATCGGCGCTGGGGCCGCAGCCGGATTGCGGCGCATTGGTCGGTTCTGCGCACTTTCCTGACGTTTCACAGCCCCGTGCGGATGCGGGTGCTGATCGACGGGGTGGAAATTCGCGCCCGCACGCCGCTGGCCTTTGTGGCCCGCAGCGCCTTTCAACTGGACAGTTTCGGGCTGGACGGGGCGGACGCGGTGCGCGACGGTCAATTCGCGCTGTTCCTGGCGCCCGATGCCTCGCGCTGGGCGATGTTGCGCAGCGCGCTGCGGTTGGCCGGGCGCGGCATGCGCGCCGACCGGGATTTCGAGCTGTTCTGCGGGCAGGAGATCGTGATCGAGACGTCAAGGCAGGTTCAGATCATGGCGATGGACGGAGAACGTCGCCGGATGGCGGGGCCGTTCCGGTTTCGCCTGCTGCCTGATGCGTTACAGGTGATCGCACCGGCGCGCCGCGATGCGCTGGCCGACGGCGCGGCTGATCGAGAGCGCGCGGCATGAGCCGGATCGTCCACCTGTCCGACCTTCACTTTGGCACGGACCGGCAAGAGCTGTTGTTGCCGCTGGCAGACCACGTGCGCGTGCTGGGGCCCGACCTGGTCGTGGTCTCGGGCGACCTGACGCAGCGCGCGCGGCGTGGCCAGTTCGCCGAGGCGCGCACTTTTCTGGATGGTCTGGGCCTGCCCTGGCTGGCAGTGCCGGGCAACCACGACGTGCCGCTGCACAACCCGCTGATGCGCCTGCTGCGCCCTTATTCGCATTACCGCGCCGCAATGGGCGAGGAACTTGAACCGGCCCGGCGACTGCCCGATGCGCTGGTATCGGGGCTGAACACCGTCGATCCCTATGTCTGGCAGCGCGGTCGGTTGCGGCGGCAGAGCCTGGAGCGCGCATGTGCCCAGCCCTCTGACGGCGTTCTGCACCTTGTCGCCATGCACCATCCGCCTGAACACGCGCCCGGCGTGGACAAACGGCGGATGCGCGGCGCCGAGATCGGGCTGGCGGCGCTGTGGGAATGCGGCGTGGACGTTGTGCTGTGCGGACATCTGCACAGCTGGCGCGTCCAGCCGGTGCGTACCGCCGAAGGCGTGCTGCTGATCCAGGCCGGGACCGGCCTTTCCACACGGTTGCGCGGCGAGCCGAACGATTTGAACGTGCTGGATATCGACGGAACGGCGCTGACCGTCACACGCCATGTGTGTGCGCCAGGGGCGGCCGCATTCCGGCCCGATGCTGTGCATCGCTACGACAAGCCCGGCGCGATCTGGCGGCGCGCGGCCTGACGGCGTTTCCAATTTTTCAACAATTCGGGCCAGCGGGCGGTATTGTCGCGACTTTCCAGGGCTTTGCCCCCAAAACTCCGCGCCCGGCCAATTCCCCCCGATTAGTCCGTGCTTGACTTAACAAAGTCGAAGCCGCGACACTTTGTTATCGGAAATTGATTTCGCTTTCGGGGGCGACTCGGGTTTCGACTCGGGTGCCGTATTCAGGAGGATTTTAAATGATTAGGAAACGTTCCATCGCCGCGGCTGTTGCAGCCTCGCTGGCATTCGCGCCGATCGGCGCCCAGGCCGGCGACGCCTTTGTCGGCGGTCTGGTCGGCGGCATCATCGGCGGCGCCATTGCCAACTCCAGCAAGCAGCGCACCCGTACCGTCTATCGCTCTACCAGCCAATCGTCGGTCACCCGGCAGACGAACCGCGAAACCCAGACCGCGCTGAACTACTTCGGCTTTGACGCCGGTACGCCGGATGGCGTGATGGGCAGCCGGTCGCGCTCGGCGGTGTCGCAATACCAGGCGCTGCTGGGTTATCCGATCACCGGCGACCTGAACCCGTACGAGCGGGAATTCCTGATGTCGTCCTATTACCGGGCGCAATCGGGCGGGCCCAGCACGTCAGAGCTGATCGCCACGAACGGGCAGGGGGTGCGCGGCCTGTTGGTCGTCTATCGCGACGAGCAGATGAACGGTGGCTCTGGCGGTGGCGGCGGTGGTGCCCTGCGCGGCAATTACGGCCTGCCGCGCGAGGTTGCGGCGGCGGTCAACGAGATCGCCAAGAGCAGCGACCCGACGGCCGAGCAGCTGGTGCAGCGTCACGGCTTCATCCAGCTGGCTGAACTGAACGGCGACGGCCAGACCGATTATATCATCGACACCTCGGTGACCGGCAGCGCCTTCTGGTGCAACACGCAAAGCTGCGCGGTTCGGGTTTTCGCCTCGATTCCCGGCGGGTACGAGCGCAACGACTTCCAGGCGTTCAACGTGACCCCGGCGATGTTCAGCTGCCAGCGCGGCACCTGCACCAAGACCGACGATGGCGCCAGCGTGCCGACGATTGCCGCCGCGCCCGCACCGGCGGTGCCGCAGATCACTGCGCCCGTGCAGCAAGCGCCGCAGATGGTGGCCGCGCCGGTGCCCTCGGCCGTGCCTTCGGTCAAGGCGCCCGAAACCGTGGCCGCCGCGCCAGCGATCCCCAACTTCTTTGGCGGGGCGGGTGCGTCGCCTTCGCTGGAATCGCACTGCAACAAGATCAACCTGCTGACATCCAGCAATGGCGGCTTTGTTACCTCTGACACGATGACCGATCCGGCCGTCGCGCTGAGCGAGCAGATGTGCCTGACCCGGACGTATGCGATTGCTGCCGGCGAAGAGCTGATGGCGCGGGTGCCGAACATGACCGCGGCACAGATCGGCGAGCAGTGCGCCGCCTTCGGGCAGCTGCTGAAGGACAACGTCTCGGCGGTGTCGCTGAAGCCGCGCGAAGAGGTGATGCAGGGCGTCAGCAGCTTTGTCGTCTCCTCGGGCATGTCGCCGCAACAGCTGGAAATGACGGCCAAGATTTGCCTTTCGGCTGGCTACAAGGCGGATGACATGGATGCGGCGATCGGCTCTGCCCTGCTGCTCGTGGCACTGGGCCAGGCGCCCTATGCAGAGCTTCTGGGCCACCACCTGAGCCAGGGCTTTGGCGCGACCGAGCGTGTTGACCTGGCCGCGGCCTGGTACACCCAGGCGCTGGATGCGCTGGAATCCGGCACGCCGGCGGTGTTCACCCCGGGCCAGCCCGAGCGCACCGCGCTGATCCGCAAGGCATCCATGATGCTGAACGGGGCAGCCCCGGCGGCAGAGGGTTCGGCCATCCCGGTGTTCACCCTGTCGAAGTAAGCGGCCCAGGGGCCATGGAAAGGGCCGGCAATGCCGGCCCTTTTCGTTTGCGGCGCGCGGCTGCGTCCGGGCACCATTTTCCTCTTTTCAAACCCGTGCGAGTTTCCTATACGCCCAGCACGTCTTGACTGTGCGGTCGTGGCGGAATTGGTAGACGCGCAGCGTTGAGGTCGCTGTGGGGTAACTCCCGTGGAAGTTCGAGTCTTCTC
>JAGRMT010000017.1:1530-7025 GCA_020441125.1 Roseivivax sp. | reverse complement strand
ATCTCGGCGCTGAAGATGGACAATTGATCGCCGTGGCGGTGGGGTGAAACCCCACCCTACGGCGGCGGTCTCTTCTTCGGGCGTTGCTTTTCGATGCCCCCGATCGTCAGGTTTCGGCGAAAACTTGCCCTAAGGTAAGCTATACCCGCCTTGTCAGGGCGCCCTTTGTTTGGCCAACTGTCTGTCATGGGAGATAGAGAAGGGGGCCAGACCATTGAAACGCCTAGCCATTCTGACAGCCGCCATGCTGGTGGCCGCAACCTCTGCCGCGGAGGCGGCGGTGATGACCTTCGGTAACGTCGGACCGGATCCGTTCCTGACCAGCTACACCGAGGACGGGATCACCGCGACTGCGCCGGTAAACCAGGACCTGTACCTGATCTCGCCGCACCTGCATCTGGATAACGGCGGTTCCCCGCACGCGGACAGGGCAACCTTTTCCATGGCCGGCGCCTTTGATGCGGTGTCGTTCCTGCTGGAGCCGAACGGCTTTGCCTACGAGATGTGCGACACAAACCAGTGTAACAGCTTCAGCTATCCCAGCTTTCCCAACGTGCTGGTGCAGGGCTATCGGGGCGCTTCGCTGGTGGCGTCTTTGCTGTTCGACATGGGAAAGGGCACCACGCCCTATACCGTTTCTCTGGGCACGCCGTTTGCCAATCTGTCAAGCCTGACCATCGGCGTGGTCTATCCGGCGCCCAATCCGTTGGGCCAATGCGTCGATAGCCCCTGTTCGCATTTCAGTGTCGATGACGTCACGCTGGCCCCGGTACCGGTTCCGGCTACGGCCGGTCTGGCGGGCCTTGGGCTGGTGCTCTTGGGCGCGGCGGGCTGGCGGCGAAAGAAAACACATGCGGAAGGATGAAGTCTTGCTTCTCTCCTCCCACTAGGGAGGAAAACGCATGAAACATCTGATCACCGCCGCAGCCCTGTTGGCTGCAACCAGCGCCTATGCTGAAGGCGTCACCCATAAAGTGGCGATTCACGTCGACGACAATGACCCAAGGGTTCTGAACATGGCGCTGAACAACGTCCAGAACCTGACGAGCTATTATGAAGAGCAGGGCGACAGTGTCGTCGTCGAACTTGTCGCCTACGGTCCCGGCCTGCACATGTTCGTGCAGGGCAAGAGCCCTGTCGCGGACCGCATCAGCACGATGCACCTGGAGATGGAGAACCTGACCTTTTCCGCCTGCGGCAACACCATTGCTGGTATGGAGAAGCGCACGGGCGAAAAAGTGACGCTGTTGCCCGAGGCCACGGTCACCCCTTCGGGTGTTGCCCGGCTCGTCGCTCTGCAGGAAGAAGGCTATAGCTACGTGCGGCCATAAGGCGCGCAAAGACTCACTTTGCGCACCAGCACCACGTGTGCGGTCCCTGGCAAAAGGGGCCGCAACCCATGGCAGAAACAACGCCGATTACTACCGTGCATTGTTTCACGCTTGCCGGGAAATCGGGCGAAATCCAGCCGCTGTTACCCTCATTTTGTCGCTATTGCGTTGAAGATCTCTACGTTTCATCGCAGGGTCACAGCGAAGCGCCCGAGGCCGTCAGGATTGGGCTTCTCATCGTACAGCTATTTGCCCGGTTGCCAGGCGCAAGTCGTGACCCGACCGGCCAAACCATTGATAAAGAGGAAGAGTAATGGCAGTTGTCACAGGAACCACGGGCAGCGATCTGCTGAACGGCACCAGCGGCGACGATACGATCCAGCCGCTTTCCAACGCCGGCGCGGATACGATCAACGGCTCTGGCGGCAATGATATCATCGAGTTTTCGGCCTCTGTCGCAGGCTCTTTTTTCATTCTGGATTACTCGGCCCTGGGCGGCCCGATCGCGCTGACGATCGACACCACGACCAACACCGGTTCGGTCGTCAAATCGGGTGGAACCGACACGCTGGTCGACGTGCAGCTGGCCGCCGGCTATCGCGCGCGCACCGGTGCCGGGCTTGAGGTGCGCGGCACCACGGGCAACGACAGCTATGCCCTGACCACCCGGACCGATGGGTATTTCGTGCTGTACGGCGGCGAGGGCACCGACAGCTATTCGATCAACTTCAACACCTATGCCATCGTCGACCTGGACTTCAGCCAGGGCATTGGCGGGGCTGCCACCACCGGCGCTTCGATCAACCTGTCCACCGGGGTGATCGCCAATGACGGTTTCGGCAACGCGGAAACCATCTCTGTTTCGGGCGGCGGCACGATCGTTCTGATCGGCACCAACTTCAACGACTCGCTGACGGGCACCGGCAACCGTGACCGGTTCGAAGGCCTCGGCGGCAGCGACACGATCAACGGCGCAGGCGGTTTCGACGAAATCAATTTCGACTCGACCCTGGTCAACAACCTTGTGGTGGATCTGGCAGCGGGCACCGCGACCGGCACCCACAATGGCACCGCCTTTACCACCCAGCTGATCAGCATCGAGGACGTCCGCGGCACCAACCAGGCCGACCGAATGTCCGACAGCTCGGCCTCTGACCGCCTTCAGGGCGGCGAGGGCAATGACACGCTGATTTCGACCGCGGGCAATGACAACCTGAACGGCGGCAATGGCGACGACCTGCTGGACGCTTCGGCCAGCACCGGCAATGACAGCCTTCAGGGCGGCAACGGCAATGACACGCTGCGCGGCGGCGACGGTCAGGACAACATGGACGCCGGTAACGGCAACGACCTGATCGACGCCTCGGCCGGGTCTGTTGCGGCGCAGGGCAACGGCGACTTCATCGAGCCGGGCCTGGGCCAGGATACCGTGATCGGTCATTCCGGCGCCTGGCTGTACGGCGGCGGAACCGAGATGAGCTATGGCGACATCTCGGGTGTCGGCGGTCTGACCATCGTGTCGGGCCTGCGCGGCGTTGGCACCGCCATCAGCGGCGACGGGCGGATCAACTCCAACTTCAGCTTCATCAACCACATCGGCGGCTCGCAGGATGCGGACCGGTTCACGGGCACCGATGAGCAGCACGACGAGATCTTCGAAGGCCACGGCGGCAACGACACGATCGACGGTGGCGCCGGCTTCGACATGGTCGACTACCGTTATGAAAGCGCATGGACCGGACCGGGCCTGGCGATCTCCGCCAATCTGGGCGCTGGCACCGTGACAGACACCCATGGCGATACCGACCGCCTGATCCGCATCGAGCATATCCGCGGCACCACGCTGGGCGATACGCTGGATGCCTCGGGCGTCTCGACCAGCGTCATGCTGGACGGTCACAACGGCGACGACACCATCCTGGGCGGCGCGGATCAGGACACGCTGATCGGCGGCCTGGGCAATGACGTGCTCGACGGTTCGGCCGGTGGCAGCACGGTGATGGGCGGCGACGAGATTCGCCCGGGTGCCGGTAACGACACCATCACCGGCAACGCCACCAACTTTGCCGGCGGCGAAGGGCTGTTCATCACCTATGCCGACCTGAACGGCATCGGCGGCCTGACCATCGCCGTGGGCGGTACCGGCATCGGCACCACCGCCAGCGGCGACGGCTCCAAAGTGGATACCTTCACCTACGCGATGTTCTTCGAAGGCTCGCAGGACGCCGACAGCATCATCGGCTCGGCCCTGACGCACCGCGAAGGCTTCTCGGGGCAGGCGGGCAACGATACGATCGACGGCCGCAACGGTTGGGACATCGTCACCTACGAACGCGAGTCCGATTACGGCGGCAACCGCGGCATCGTGGCCAACCTGGCCACCGGCGTGGTCACCGACACCTTCGGCGCCACCGACACGCTGGCCAATATCGAGCAGATCGACGGCTCGGTGTTCAATGACAGCATGACGGCGGTCGGCCTGACCGCGGGCATCACCTTCGACGGCAAGCAGGGCAATGACACCCTGACCGGCGGCAACGGCAACGACACGCTGGTCGGCGGCCGCTCCAACGACGTGCTGACCGGCGGCCTGGGCAATGACACGCTGGTGGGCGGCACGGGTATCGACCGGGCGATCATCGCCGACACCTTCGCCAATTCTTCGATCCGCGCCGGTGCGTCCGGCGCGCTTGAGGTGGTCTCGGGCGACGGCACGGATACCTTCTATGGCGTCGAACAGCTGGTCTTTGTCGATCAGACGATCGACACCAACGGCCTGACTTTCCCGGGCGTGACCGTGACCGGCACCGCTGGCGATGACGATCTGAACGGCTTTGCCGGCGACGACGACATTTCCGGCCTCGACGGCGACGATGTGATGCAAGGCTATGTCGGCAACGACACCATGACCGGCGGCAACGGCAGCGACATGATCGAGGCCGACAGCGGCAACGACATCGTCTATGGCGATTTCTTCCGTGTCGGCGCGGCGGGTGCCCTGCCGTACCAGGTCTACCGGATGTATCAGGCGACGCTGAACCGCGCGCCCGATGCGCCCGGCCATGCCGGCTGGACCCAGCTGCTGATGGAAGGCGACCGGACCCTGACGCAGGTGTCGGCCGGCTTTGTCGGCAGCGCCGAATTCCAGGCAACCTATGGCGCCCTGGATAACAACGCCTTTGTCACCCTGCTTTACCAGAACGTTCTGGGCCGGGCGCCGGATGCCGGCGGCCTGGCGGCCTGGGTGGCACAGCTCAACAGCGGCGTCGCGCGTGAAAGCGTGGTGATCGGTTTCTCGGAATCGCTGGAATTCCAGAACAACACCTTTGCCGCCGCCGATGGCTTCATCCGGCGCTACACGGCAGAGGAATGGTCGGACGACGTGTTCCGCCTGTACCAGGCCACCCTGGATCGCGCCCCGGACGAGGCCGGCTTCAAGGGCTGGATCACCAACCTGGGCAACGGCAGCGCCTTCCTGTCGGTCGTCGGCGGCTTCGTGCAGTCGGTCGAATTCCAGAACACCTACGGGGCGCTGGACAACACCGGCTTTGTCACCCTGCTGTACCAGAACGTTCTGAACCGGGCGCCGGAAACGGCCGGTCTGGACGCCTGGGTGGCGCAACTGGACGGCGGCGCCTCGCGCGAGTCGGTGGTGCAGGGCTTCTCGCAGTCGCAGGAGTTCATCAACGCCACCAACGATCCGCTGAAGGCATGGATGCGCGGGCTGGGCGAGGACGACGTGATCGACGGCGGCGCCGGCTCCAACAAGCTGGCGGGCGGTATGCTGGCGGACACCTTCGTGTTCGACACCGCCGATGGCGGAACCAACACCGTGATGGACCTGGAAGCCTGGGACATGATGGAGTTCGTGGCGTTCAACTACACCTCTGCCGCCGATGCGCTGGCGCATATGGTGCAGTCGGGCAGCGACGTGGTCTTCACCGACCAGGGCGTGACGGTCACCTTCGTGGATTACCAGCTGACGGCGATCACCGACGACATGATCTCTTACAGCTGACCGGCTACCGGCCAGACAAACGAAAGGCCCGCCATTCGGCGGGCCTTTTGCTTTTCTGTCAGTGGCTTGTGGCCCCTTCCGCACCTGTTGCTTCAGGTCGGAAGGGGCGCGCTTTCTCAGGCCAGGTCGAACCGGTCGGCGTTCAT
>JAGRMT010000017.1:0-1517 GCA_020441125.1 Roseivivax sp. | reverse complement strand
TGGTCCAGGCGGCGACGAAATCGGCCACGAACTTGCCCGCCGCGTCGCTCTGGCCATAGACCTCGGCCAGGGCGCGCAACTGCGAGTTGGAGCCGAACACCAGGTCGCACCGCGTCGCCGTCCATTTGACCGCGCCAGAGGCGCGATCGCGGCCCTCGAACTCAGTCTGGCTGGCGTTGGTCGGTTTCCACTCGGTCCGCATGTCCAGCAGGTTGGTGAAGAAGTCGGTCGTCAGGGCGCCCACACGGTTGGTGAACACGCCATGACGCGACCCGCCATAGTTGGCGCCCAGCACCCGCAGGCCGCCCACCAGCGCCGTCATCTCGGGCGCGGTCAGCGTCAGCAGCTGCGCCCGGTCCACCAGCAGCTCTTCCTGCGAGATGGTGAACTCGGCCTTCTGATAGTTGCGGAACCCGTCGGAAACCGGCTCCAGCGGCGCAAAGGACTCGGCGTCGGTCTGCTCGGCAGAGGCGTCCATCCGGCCGGGGGTAAAGGGCACCTCGGTCGGGTGACCAGCATCGGCCGCCGCCTTTTCCACTGCCGCGCAGCCGCCCAGCACGATCAGATCGGCCAGCGAAACCTTTTTGCCGCCCGTCGCCTTGGCGTTGAAGGCGCTCTGGATACCGCCCAGAACTTCCAGCGCCTTGGCCAGCTTGGCAGGCTCGTTGGCCTCCCAGTCCTTCTGCGGAGCCAAGCGGATGCGTGCACCGTTGGCGCCGCCGCGCATGTCCGACCCGCGGAAGGTCGAGGCCGAGGCCCATGCGGTGCGAACCAGGTCGGACACCGACAGGCCGCTGGACAGCAGTTGCGCCTTCAGCGCCGCGATATCCGCCGCGTCGATCAGCGGGTGATCGACCGCCGGGATCGGATCTTGCCAGATCAGATCTTCGGCCGGCACATCCGCGCCCAGATAGCGCGCCTTGGGGCCCATGTCGCGGTGGGNNGCTTGAACCAGGCGCGGGCAAAGGCATCGGCGAATTCCGCCGGGTTCTCCAGGTAGCGGCGCGAGATCTTCTCGTACGCCGGGTCGAACCGCATCGACAGGTCCGCCGTGGTCATCATCGGGCGATGCTTTTTCGACGGGTCATGCGCGTCGACGACCATGTCCTCTTCGGCGCAGTTGATCGGGTGCCACTGGTGCGCGCCGGCGGGGCTCTTGCTCAGCTCCCAGTCGTATTTGAACAGCACCTTCAGATAGCCCATGTCCCAGGTCGTGGGGTTGGGTTTCCATGCGCCCTCGATGCCGCTGGAGATGGTGTGCACGCCGCTGCCGCTGCCAAAGCTGGATTTCCAGCCAAAGCCCATCGCCTCCATCGGCGCGCCTTCCGGCTCCGAAGCTACCTGCGCCGCGTCGCCGGCGCCGTGGCACTTGCCAAAGGTGTGCCCACCAGCAACCAGCGCGACGGTTTCCTCGTCGTTCATCGCCATGCGGCCAAAGGTTTCGCGCACGTCACGGCCCGAGGCGACAGGATCGGGGTTGCCGTCCGGCCCTTCGGGGTTGACGTAGATCAGGCCCA
>JAGRMT010000123.1 GCA_020441125.1 Roseivivax sp. | reverse complement strand
TCGAAACGCACGCCGGGCGCGGGCTTTATGACCTTTCCGGCGCCGAGGCCGCCAAGACCGGCGAGGCGGCGCAAGGCATTGCCCGCATGGCCGGCTGGTTCGCGCCCGATCACCCCTATTCCCGGGCCTTGGCGCAGGTCCGCGCGGCGCACGGGGCCCAGGCCTATCCCGGCTCCCCCCTGATCGCGCGCGCGCTGCTGCGGCAGACCGATTCGCTGACCCTGGCCGAGTTGCACCCGCAGGAACACGCCGCGCTGGCCGAGGCGATGCGCGGCACCGGCGCGCGCGTGGTTCGGCAGGACGGGTTCGACCTGGCGCAAAGCCTGTGCCCGCCGACGCCGCGCCGCGGGCTTCTGCTGATTGACCCGTCATACGAGATCCGCGCCGACTATGGCCGCCTGCCCGGCATCCTGGCCGCGCTGCACCGCAAGTGGAACGTTGGCGTGATCGCGCTGTGGTACCCGATCCTGACTTCGGGCGAACATGCCGAGATGACCGCCGCCCTGTTGGCCGACCATCCCGAAGCACTGTGCAGCGAGGTGCGCTTCGCCCCCGCGCGGCAAGGCCACCGGATGGTGGGCTCTGGCCTGTTCGTTATCAACCCGCCCTTCGGGCTGGCGGACGAAGCAGCCGCGCTGGCCCGCCGCTTTGCCGCATTGCCGCGGGGCTGAAGGGCGACAAACCGCTCGCCCGGCGGCGCGCGGCGCGCTACGCTGCACAAAACAGGCCACGGATAACAATCATGCTCGAGCGTCTTTTTCATCTGTTCCAGTCGCCCCCCAAGGCTTCGGCGCCGCTGCCCAAACCTGACGCCCAGCTGGCGCTGGGTACCTTGCTGGTGCGCGTGGCCATGGCCGACAAGGCCTATCTGTTCGAGGAGGTCGAGCAGATCGACCGCGTGCTGGCCCATGCCTTCGGCCTGAAGCCGCTTGACGCGGCCAAGCTGCGCGGAACCTGCGAGACGCTGAACGCCCGCCTGCCCAGCGACATCAACCTCGCTGAGGTGGTGCACGCCAACGTCGACTATGCCCACCGTATCGAAGCGGTCAGCGGTCTTTGGGCCGTTGCGCGCGCCGATGGCACCGCCGATGACCGCGAAGAGGCGCTGATCGAGGTGATCGAAAGCCACCTGGGCGTCGACCGCACCGATTCAGAGGCTGCCCGCACCGCCACCGTGCTGCCGTAACCGCTGGTCAAGCCGAAGCGGCGCGCCTATATCGCTGCGCATGTTCGCAGAATTCCTTCGCCGCCTGACCGCGCCGCAACCCGACCCGCTGACCGACGGCGATGCCCGCCTCGCGCTGACCGCGCTGCTGGTGCGCGTGGGCCGCTCTGACGGCGCCTATGACGCGGCCGAGCACGACCAGATCACCCGCATCGCCGCGGCGCGCTACGCCCTGTCGCCGTTCGAGGCAGCGCAACTGGTTGGCCAGGCCGAAGCACTGGAAGCCGAAGCCCCCGACACCGTGAAGTTTACCGAAGCCATCAAGGCAGCGGTGCCGTATGATGCGCGTATTGGCGTGATCGAGTCGCTGTGGCAGGTCGCCTTGGCCGACGGCGTCCGCGAAGCCGAAGAGGACCAGCTGCTGCGCCTGGTGGCCAAGTTCCTGGGCGTATCCGACATCGACAGCAACTTGGCGCGCCAGCGGATCGAGGCCCGCAGATGATTGCCAGCCTGCCGATGTATGACCGGCCCGAGACTGCAACCGCCAACGACCGGTTTTGGGCCGCGATCCGGTCCGCGTTGGGCTTCGGCCCCGAAACGCTCGACCGTGCAATCGGGCTGTGGGAGGCGTGGGAGCACCCCGAACTGCTGCTTTCGCAGACCTGCGGGCTGCCGTATCGAGCCCACCTGCACGGCAAGGTTTCCCTGGTCGGTTCGCCCGATTATGACCTGCCGGGCTGCCCGCCCGGCTATTACAATTCCGTCCTGATCACCCGGACCGACCAGCCGGGCGATTTCGCCGATCTTGCGCCGCGCCGCGTCGCAATCAACCAGAGCCACAGCCAGTCAGGCTGCGCCTCGCTTTTGAACCACGCCGCCGTCCAAGGCATCGTGCTGGGCCCGATGACAGAAACCGGGGCCCATGTCGCATCTGCCCGTGCCGTGGCCGAGGGCCAAGCAGACCTTGCGGCGATCGACGCGCATACCTGGCGGATCATCTGCGCATATGAGCCCTGGGCCGCCGCGCTGCGCGAGATCGGCCGCACCGATCCAACGCCGGCCACGCCCTACATCACCCACCCCTCGAACGACGCCGAGGCTTTGGCGTCGGCGATGGCGCAGGCACTGGCCGAGCTTCCGGACGAGGTCCGACAGGTGCTGGGCCTGCGGGCCATCGTGGCGGTTCCCGCAGAGGCCTACCTGGCGGTCGCGACGCCGAAAAACCCGGCCAATGCCGCTTGACCTACCGTCAATTACGCCGGGATCCGCCAGAAACCGGTGAATTGACGATGGACAAGCGGCCGGGCTTCGCTTCATTCTGCCCGGAACCGAAATCAGCGCCGATCTGCCAGTGACAGACGTTCCCGTCATCGAAATCCGAGACTTGCACAAAGCTTACGGCTCGCTTGAGGTGCTGAAGGGCGTAAGCATTGCCGCCCCCAAGGGCTCGGTTGTTTCGCTGATCGGTTCTTCCGGTTCGGGCAAGTCGACGCTGCTGCGCTGCGCCAACCTGCTGGAAGACAGTCAGCAGGGCGAAATCCTGTTCAAGGGAGAACCGGTTCACTGGAAGGGCCGCGGCCATCACCGCCGGCCCGCCGACGCCAAGCAGGTGCTGCGCATCCGCACCAACCTCAGCATGGTGTTCCAGCAGTTCAACCTGTGGTCCCACCTGACCATCCTGCAAAACGTGATGGAGGCGCCGGTCACCGTCCTGGGCCGCGACCGCGCCCAGGTCGAACAGGCCGCGCGCGGTTATCTTGAAAAGGTCGGCATCGGCGACAAGGCTGACGCCTACCCGGCGATGCTGTCGGGCGGCCAGCAGCAGCGCGCCGCCATCGCCCGCGCTCTGTGCATGGAGCCCGAGGCACTTCTGTTCGACGAACCGACCAGCGCGCTGGACCCGGAACTGGAACAGGAAGTCGTCAAGGTCATCCGCGACCTTGCGAACGAAGGGCGCACGATGCTGATCGTGACCCATGACATGAAGATGGCCAACGATGTCAGCGACCACGTCGTGTTCCTGCATCAAGGCCAGATCGAGGAGGAAGGCCCGCCCGAAACACTCTTCGGGGCGCCGAAATCCGAGCGGCTGAGAGGCTTCCTGTCCTCGACCATGGCCGTGTGACGACCAACCACAACCCATATAAAACTAGGGGAGACACCACCGATGAAATCCATTCTTCTGGGAACCGCCGCGCTGGCGCTGACCGCATCCATGGCGCTGGCCGCGAGCCACGGCGCCGTTGTGCGCATGGGCACCGAGGGCGCGTACCCTCCATACAACTTCATCAACGACAAGGGCGAAGTCGACGGGTTCGAACGCGAACTGGGCGACGAGCTGTGCAAGCGCGCCGAGCTGACCTGCGAGTGGGTCACCAACGAGTGGGATTCGATCATCCCCAACCTGGTCGCGGGCAACTACGACGTGATCATCGCCGGCATGTCGATCACCGCCGAGCGTGACGCGGTCATCGACTTTACCCAGAACTACACCCAGCCCGATCCGTCGGCTTACCTGGTTGCCCCCGGCAACGAAGGCCTCGACGTGTCCAAGGCGGTGATCGCGGCGCAGGCCGCCACCATCCAGGCAAGCTTTGTCGCCTCGAATGGCGCGACCCTGGTGGAATTCGCCACGCCCGAGGAAACCATCTCTGCCGTCCGCAACGGCGAAGCAGACGCGGTTCTGGCCGACAAGGCCTATCTGGATCCGATCGACGCCGAATCCGAAGACCTGGTCATGCTGGAGCGCACCGAGCTGATCGGCGGCGGCGTGGGCATGGGCCTGCGGGAAAGCGACGGCGAGCTGAAAGCCAAGTTCGACGCCGCGATCCAGTCGATGAAAGACGACGGCACGCTGAACGCGCTGATCGCCAAGTGGGAAATCGGCGAGGCCTTCTGATAGGCCCCGCCCCGGGGGGCAGGCCCACCCTGCCCCCCGACCCTGCCTGAAACGACCCGATCGCACCAGCCGCCAGAGGTGCCGCCATCTTCGCGTTCTGTACCGACCCTGCCACCTTGCCCGACTGGCAATGGATGCTGTGCTACCTGACCACGGGCAAGCACATGGCGATTTACGTGTCGGTGCTGGTCGTTCTTGTCTTGCTGGCGATCACCGCCGTCACCGCGCTGATCTTCGGCTTTGGCGGCGCGATGGCCGCCCGCTCGCGCTTCCTGCCGCTAAGCTGGTTCGGCAAGGGCTATATCGCCATCGTGCGCGGCGTGCCTGACATCGCCTTCTTTCTGTTTTTCGTGCTGGCGCTGGACATCGGCTTCGAGATGCTGCGCCACGGCATCAAGTGCCCCGACTGGACCGCCCCGATCTGGCAGGGCAACGACTTCGTCGTCTGTCCCGAAGCCAAGCTGCCGCTGGGCAACGCGCCGCAATGGGTGCATGAAACCTACGCTTTCTTCCTGGCAGTCCTGACCTTTTCCATTGTGTTCGGCGCCTTCGCGGCCAACGTGCTGTACGGCGCGATGCGGGCAGTGCCCCGCGCCCAGCTGGAAACCGCCGAAGCCTATGGCATGACCCACCGCCAGACGTTCTGGCGTGTGCTGGTGCCGCAGATGTGGGTCTACGCGCTGCCCGGCCTGTCGAACCTGTGGATGGTGCTGATCAAGGCGACGCCGCTGCTGTTCCTGCTAGGGATCGAAGATATCGTCTACTGGGCGCGCGAGCTGGGCGGATCGAAGACGCCGCGCTTTACCGACTATCCGCACGGCGACTGGCGGATGTGGTACTTCCTGGCGCTGCTGGTGTTCTACCTTGCCTTCACCCGCGTGTCGGAAATCGCGCTGGACCGGATCATGCGGCGCCTGACCCATGGCCAGGCCACGCTGGCCGGCGAAGCGCAGCGGAAAGCCGCGACATGAGCTGCTGGGACACCATCGCCGACTACGGCCTGCGATCGCTCGGGATCGGCGAGCGGCTGCTGCCTCGCGACAACTTCACCCTGTGCCAGCAGGTGACGCTGATCGGCTCGGGCATGATCTGGAACGTCTACTTTGGCACACTTGCGATGGTGTCGGGCTTCTTCTTGGCCACCGCCGTTGCGCTCGGCAAGGCGGCGCAAAGCCCGCTGCTGCGCAAGCCCAGCGAATGGTTCATCTTCGTGTTCCGCGGCTCGCCGCTGTTCATCCAGTTCTTCTTCGCCTACTTCCTGTTCCTCAGCCTCAAGCAGACCCATCCGATTTTCGAGCCATTCACCGCCGCATGGCTGGGTGCGCTGATCGTGCTGTTCCTGAACACCGCGGCCTATTCCGGCGAAATCTTCTATGGCGCTCTCCAGTCGATTCCCAAGGGCGACCTGGAGGCGGCCGATGCCTATGGCTTCACTGGCTGGAACAAGTTCCGCCGCATCACCTGGCCCACCATGCTTCGCCTTGCGTGGCCGGCCTATACCAACGAGGCGATCTTCCTGTTCCACGCCACGGCGCTGGTGTTCTTCTCTGGCTTCCCGGCGTGGCAACAGCGCGGCGACGCGCTGTATTACGCCAGCTACTTCGCCGACAAGACCTTCAACCCCTTCATCCCCTACCCGATCCTGGCGGGTTACTTCATCCTGCTGACGCTGACGGTCACCGGGCTGTTTGGCCTGGTCAACCGGCGGCTGAACCGACACCTGCCGCAACAAAGCCGCAGCAAGTTGCGGCTTCGCCCAAACTTGTTGCGCTAGTGCTTGCCAACTGACGCGGCATAGGTCAGATCTTATTTGATCAAATCCCGGAACCTTCCATGTCTCTCTCGCAGATCAACAACTTCCTGCGGAAAAATCCGCAGATCCGCACTGTCCGCGTCGCCGCCGCTGACCTGAATGGCCAGGCGCGCGGAAAACGCGTACCGACCCGTTTCGCCGACAAGGTGATCGAGGACGGCACCCGGTTTCCGCTGTCGGCGCTGAACCTCGACATCTGGGGCGAGGATATCGACGACAGCCCGCTGGTGTTCGAAACCGGCGACGCCGACGGCGTGCTGAAACCGACCGAACGCGGCTTTGTCCCGATGCCCTGGCTTGAAGCGCCGACCGCGCTGCTGCCGATCTGGATGTTCCACGAAAGCGGCCGCCCCTATGACGGCGACCCCCGCCATGCGCTGCGTGCCGTGCTGCAACGCTACAAGGCCCACGGGCTGACGCCGGTCTGCGCGGTCGAGCTTGAGTTCTTCCTGATCGACGACAGCGGCAAGAACCTGCAAATCCCGATCTCGCCCCGCTCGGGCAAGCGACGCAAGGCGGCAGAGGTGCTCTCGATCCGGGCGCTGGATCAGTTCGACACCTTCTTTACCGACCTCTACGACGCCTGCGAGGCGATGGATATCCCCGCCGACACGGCGATCTCCGAGGCTGGCCTTGGCCAGTTCGAGATCAACCTGATGCACCAGGACGACGCGCTGCGCGCCGCGGACGATGCATGGCTGTTCAAGATGCTGGTCAAGGGCATGGCGCGGCGGCACGGCTTTGCCGCCAGCTTCATGGCCAAGCCCTATGAAGATTATGCCGGTAACGGGCTGCACGTGCATTTCTCGATCATCAATGAGCAAGGCGAGAACATCTTCGACGACGGCGGGCCCAAGGGCACCGACTACCTGCGCCATGCGGTAGGCGGGCTGTTGCAGGCGATGCCGGACTGCGCGCTGATCTTCGCGCCGCACCTGAATTCCTACGAACGGCTGGAACCGGAAAACCATGCCCCCATCGGCGTATGCTGGGGCTACGAGAACCGGACCGCGGCGATCCGCATTCCCAGCGGCAACCCCGGCGCGCGGCGGATCGAGCATCGCGTCGCCGGCGGCGACGTGAACCCCTACCTGATCCTGGCGGCGATTCTTGGCGCGGCGCTGAACGGCATCGAGGACCGCGCCGACCCGGGCGAGCCGATCCGCGGCAACGCCTATGCCCAGGAGATGAAGCAGATCCCCACCACCTGGGCCGACGCGGTACGCGTGTTCGAGCAAAGCAAGGAGGTGCCGCGCATCTTCGCGGACGAGCTTGTGCGCAACATGCTGCTGACCAAGAAACAGGAAATGAAGTACATGGCCGAGCTGAGCCCGGCCGAACAGCTGGAAATCTACCTCGACACGGTGTGACCTTGCCGCCCTGCGCGGCAAGCCCTAGCGTGACGATACAACGACCCATCGGTGATCCATGAAAATCGGCATTCTCCAGACCGGCCACCCGCCCACGGAGTTGGCCCCCACGCACGGCGACTATCCGTCGATGTTCGAACGCCTGTTGGGCGGTCGCGGCTTTACCTTTCAGACCTGGTCCGTGGTCGACGGCGAGTTTCCCGCCGGCCCGCAGGATGCCGACGGATGGCTGATCACCGGCTCGCGCCACGGTGTGTACGAAGACCACCCCTGGATCGCGCCGCTTGAGGCGCTGGTGCGCGACATCATCGCCGCCGGCAAGCCGCTGGTGGGCATTTGCTTTGGCCACCAGGTGATCGCCCAGGCACTGGGCGGCCAGGTCGAGAAGTTCGACCAGGGCTGGTGCCTTGGTCCGCAGGTCTACCACTTCCCCGATGGTGACAAACGTCTGCTGGCCTATCACCAGGACCAGGTGATCACCCCGCCCGAGGGCGCCGAGGTGGTGGCCTCCAGCCCCGGCTGCCGCTATGCTGCCCTGCTCTACCCGGGCAAGGCCTACACGGTTCAGCCCCATCCCGAATTTTCCCCTGCCTATCTTCAGGGGCTGATCGACACGCGCGGCCGCGGTGTGCTCGATGATACACTTCTTGACGCGGCCGAAGCCGCGCTGGCCGTCCCGCCCGACAACCCCGAGGTTGCCGAGCAGATCGCGCGGTTCCTGACGGAAAGGCGCATCGCATGACCGATTTACTGAACGAGCTGCCCGAGGCGGCCCAGACTTACCTGCACGATCGCCGGCTTGACGAGGTTGAGTGCGTCATCGCCGATTTGCCGGGCATCGCCCGCGGCAAGGCGGTGCCCGCTTCGAAATTTGCCCGACAGCCCTATTTCCACCTGCCGGATTCGATCTTCTATCAGACCATCACCGGCGACTGGAGCGAGGCCGCCGACGAGGACGAGGGCTTTATCGAGCGCGACATGATCCTGAAGCCGGACATGTCTACCGCCACCGCAGCCCCCTGGACCGCCGACTGGACGCTTCAGGTGATCCACGATGCCTATGACCGCAAGGGCACACCGATCCCCTACGCCCCGCGCAACGTGCTGAAACATGTCTGCGCGCTTTATGCGGCGCAGGGCTGGAA
>JAGRMT010000122.1:345-8048 GCA_020441125.1 Roseivivax sp. | reverse complement strand
ATCACCGGCTTCATGGTCGGCCGGAAGTACGAGAACGAGGGCATCGCCCGCCACGGCGCCAAGATGGTGACGGCGGTGGCCTGCACCTCGGTCCCCAAGATCACGATGCTGGTGGGCGGATCCTTCGGCGCCGGCAACTACGGCATGGCCGGACGCGCCTACCAGCCGCGGTTCCTGTGGACCTGGCCCAATTCGCGCATCTCTGTGATGGGCGGGCCGCAGGCGGCGGGGGTTCTGGCCACGGTCAAGCGCGACGCCATCGAACGCGGCGGCGGAAGCTGGTCGGCCGAGGAAGAGGCCGCCTTCAAGGCCCCGACGCTTGAGATGTTCGAACGCCAGTCGCACCCGCTCTACGCTTCGGCGCGGCTGTGGGACGACGGCATCGTCGATCCGCGCAAGACGCGCGAGGTTCTGGCGCTTTCGCTGATGGCGGCGCTGAATGCACCGGTCGAAGAGACGCGCTTCGGCGTGTTCCGGATGTGACCATGGGCAGCAAAGGCTGGCATCCGGGGCACGGTCCGGAAGCCGAGCCATCAGCACCGGGCGGCGGACGAGAGTTGAAGGAGAGCGCGGCATGACCCGCAAGACGCTGCAAGAGATCATCGACGCGAACCCCGAGGCGGAAACCTTCCGTTTCGGCGATTCCGAAGCGTTGAGCCGGCAGATCCTGGCGCTGGTGCGCGAGGGCAAGAAGACGGCGACGGTCGAGGCGATGCGGGTCTATCGCGGCAAGGGGGCGGATGTGCTCCCCGCGGTGGGGCGGCGCGACGTGGCACTGGAGTGGGATGGGCGCCCGGCGTTGATGGTCGAGACGGTCGAGGTGCGGGTGCGCCGGTTCGACGAGATGGACGAGGCGTTCGTGGCACTACAGGGACAGTTCCGCGACCTTGAGCACTGGCGCAAGGCATATCGCGCGTATTTCTCACGCAATGGCGGCGTGTCGGAAGACATGGAGATCATGTGCGAGCGCTTCCGCGTGGTGGAGGACTACGCCGTTCCTGATGCGCCCGCACCCGCAGGCAAATCGGCATCAGTTGCGACGGCGCGCAGCGCGACCGGCACGCGGCCCGGCAGGGGGCTGGCGGACGGACCGGGCAGGGGGCCCGGCAAGACGCCAGGCAACCGGCCGGGACAGGGACCGCGCCCGGGGCCGGGAGGCGGAACGGGCAAGGGCCCGAGCAAGGCTCAGAACAAGGCATCGGGCAGGACAACGGCCAGGTCGCAGGCAACGGAAAAGGGAAAACGATGATGTTTGACACGGTGCTGATTGCCAACCGGGGCGAAATCGCCTGCCGGGTCATTCGCACGGCGCGCGCGATGGGGCTGCGCACCGTCGCGGTCTATTCCGAGGCAGACGCCGGGGCGGCGCATGTCGCGCTGGCCGATACCGCCGTCTGCATCGGCGGGGCGGCGCCGGCGGCCTCGTACCTGCGCGGCGACGCGATCATCGCGGCGGCGCGAGCAACGGGGGCGCAGGCGATCCATCCGGGCTATGGCTTTCTCAGCGAGAACCCCGATTTCGTGGATGCGGTCACGGCTGCGGGGCTGATCTTTGTCGGGCCTTCGGCGGCGGCGATCCGGGCGATGGGGCTGAAGGACGCCGCCAAGCGCCTGATGGCCGAGGCGGGCGTGCCGGTGGTGCCGGGCTATCACGGGGCCGACCAGGATCCGGGGCATCTTGAGGTCGAAGCGGCCAAGATCGGCTATCCGGTGCTGATCAAGGCCGTGGCCGGGGGCGGCGGCAAGGGGATGCGGCGGGTCGACGACCCGGCGCGCTTTGTAGATGCACTGGAAAGCGCCAAGGCCGAGGCGCGGGGCGCCTTCGGCAATGATGCGGTGCTGATCGAGAAATACATCGAGCAGCCCCGGCATATCGAGGTGCAGGTGTTCGGCGACGGGACCCGCGCGGTGCATCTGTTCGAACGCGATTGCTCGCTTCAACGCCGCCACCAGAAGGTGATCGAAGAGGCCCCGGCGCCGGGCATGCCCGAGGAGGTGCGCGCCGCGATGGGCGCGGCGGCGGTGCGGGCGGCGGAGGCGATCGGCTATTCGGGCGCGGGCACGGTGGAGTTCATCGTCGACGGGGCGAACGGGCTGCGCGCCGACGGGTTCTGGTTCATGGAGATGAACACCCGCCTGCAAGTGGAACACCCGGTGACCGAGGCCATCACCGGCATCGACCTGGTGGAATGGCAGTTGCGCGTGGCAGGGGGCGAGCCGTTGCCCGCGACGCAGGCGGATTTGACGATCACCGGTCACGCCTTCGAGGCGCGGCTTTATGCCGAGGACGTCCCCGCCGGGTTCCTGCCCGCGACGGGGCGACTGGCGCATCTGGCCTTCCCCGAGGGCTGCCGCGCGGACAGCGGCGTACGGTCGGGCGACGTGATCAGCCCGCATTACGATCCGATGATCGCCAAGGTGATCGTGCATGGTCCGACGCGGGCGGTAGCCCTGGCACAGCTGGCGCGGGCGCTCGATGGCACCCAGGTGGCGGGCACTGTCACCAACCTGGCCTTTCTGGGTGCGCTGGCGCGGCATCCCGGCTTTGCCGCCGGTGAGGTCGATACCGGTTTGATCGCTCGCGACCTGGACATGCTGGTGGCTGAGGCCGAAACCCGGCCCGCAGTCATCGCGCAGGCCGCATGGGCGGCGCTGGGACTGATGGCGGCGCCGGGCTGGTTGACTGGGTTCTCGCTGTGGCAGTCCGACTGGCGCAGCGTGACGCTGGACTGGGGCGACGGGCCGACGCCGGTGCGCGCACGGGTCGACGGCGCGGGCGGGGCGGTGGACCTGGGCGGAACGGATGTCGAGGTTGCATACGGGCCGGGCGGATGGCGCTTTGCCGGGGTGCCGGCGGCGCCGTGGGTGCGGGATGGCGACACGGTCACCGTATTTGCCCAATACGGGCGCGCGGTGCAGGTGATCGACCCTCTGGACCGTGCCACCGGGCCGGCTGGCGGCGGCAACCTGATCGAGGCGCCGATGCCGGGGCTGGTGCGGTCCGTCCATGTTTCTGCCGGTCAAGCGGTGGCCGCCGGCGACAAGCTGGCCGTGCTGGAAGCGATGAAGATGGAACACGCCCTGACCGCCGCCCGCGACGGTGTGGTGGCCGAGGTTCTGGTCAGCGCCGGCGCGCAGGTCGAAGCCGGCGCCGCGCTGATCCGGCTGGAAGACGAGGCAGAGGACGCGGCATGAGCGACACGCCCGAAATCCGCCTGCACCACGTCCCGTGGTCACGGTCCTTCCGCATCCTGTGGCTGCTTGAGGAGCTGGGTCTGGACTATGACATTGCCTGGCATGACATCCGCAAGGGCGACATGCAGGAGCCGGGCTACAAGGCCAAGTCGCCCGCTGGCCGCGCGCCCGCGCTGGAAATCGACGACCAGGTGATCTTTGAAAGCGGCGCGATCACGCAGTACCTGGCCGAGACGTTCCGCCTGGGCGCGCTGGGCCGGCCGCCGCATGCGCCCGAGCGGATCGCCTATCTGCAATGGATCAGCTACGCCGAGACGATGGCCGGGGTGATCGAGCAGCTGAACATCAACCACGTTTTCCTGCGCGACCCGTCGCAGGCCAGCCCCGTGGTGATCAAGCTGAACACAGCGCGGCTGAAGGGTACGTTGGCGGGGATGGAGGCGCTGCTGGGCGATCAGGAATACCTGCTGCCCTCGGGCTTCTCGGCTGCCGACACGATGATGGGCTTCAACCTGTTTGCCGCGCCGTACTTCGTGAAGCTGGACGCCTTCCCGCGCCTTGCCGCCTACAAGGCGCGGATCGAGGCGCGGCCTGCGTTCCGGCGCGCTGCGGCGCGCGACGGCGTGCAGACCTTCTACGATCGCGACTTCTACCCGGTTCCGGGGCCTGTGGACAAGAATGTGGATAAATTGAAAGGATGACGCGGTTACAGGGGCTTGTGATGCGACAAATGGTTGGGAAATCACTGGCGTTTCCGGTTCGGAAACAGCAGCGATGATGCGGCTGCACCATGTTCCGCAGTCCCGTTCGATGCGGATTCTGTGGCTGTTGAACGAAATCGGCGCACCGTTCGAGGTGGTCAGCTATCCGTTCGACAAGACCCTTCGCAGTGCCGAGTTCCTGACCTTGTCACCGGCCGGCCGGGTGCCGGCACTGGAGATCGAGGGCGAGCGGATGTTCGAATCCGGCGCCATCGCCGAATATCTGTGCGAACGCTTTCCCGAGGCGGGCCTTGGCCGCGCGCCGGGCAGCCCGGACCGGATGGCCTGGCTGACCTGGCTGCACTTCGCCGAGACGGTGACCCAGCACCTGGCCGCGCTGACCCAACAGCACCTGGCGCTGCGCGAGCCGGCGCAACGTTCGCCCATCGTGACCCAGCTCGAGGCGGCGCGGCTGGGCAAGTGCCTGGCAGCGATAGAGCGGCGATTGTCGACCCCGGTCGAGAACCGCGATCACCTGCTGACCTCGGGCTTTTCGGCATGCGACGTGGCGGTGGGCCAAGCCGTCTATATCGCACGTCACTTTCACCGGCTGGACGGCTTTCCCGAGCTTTCGGCCTGGTACGCGCGGATCACCGCCCGCCCGGCGTTTCAAGCGTCGCTGCCTGCGCCCGAGGCGCGGCTATACACCCGCGATTTCTATCCGCCGCTGGAGGAGACTGCCTGATGGCCGCGTATGTCGAGATTTTCGAAGTGGGCCCGCGCGACGGGTTGCAGAACGAGGCGCGGCCGATCCCGACGGCCGAGAAGGTCGCCCTGATCGACTGCCTGTCGGGTGCCGGGTTCCGGCGGATCGAATGCGCCTCTTTCGTCAGTCCGAAATGGGTGCCGCAGATGGCCGACAGCGCCGAGGTGCTGGCCGCGATAGACCGGGCGCCGGGCGTCTCTTATGCGGCGCTGACGCCCAACGTCAAAGGGCTGGAACGGGCGCTGGCTGCCCGGGCAGACGAGGTGGCGATCTTCGGTTCGGCCTCGGAGGGGTTCTCGAAGGCCAACATCAACGCCACCATCGCCGAGTCGCTGGAGCGGTTCCGCCCCGTCGCCGATGCGGCACTGGCCGCTGGCGTTCCGGTTCGGGGGTATGTCTCGTGCGCCGTAGAATGCCCCTATGACGGTGCCATCGCGCCGGACGCGGTGGTGCGGGTGGCCGAGGCGCTGCGCGCGATGGGCTGTTACGAGGTCAGCCTGGCCGACACCATCGGCCGCGGCACGCCCGAGGCGGTTGACGCGATGTTGGCCGCGGTGACACAGGTGTTACCGGTCGAGGAACTGGCCGGGCATTTTCACGACACCGGCGGGCGGGCACTGGCGAATATCGAGGTGGCGCTGGCGCGCGGGTTGCGGGTGTTCGACGCGGCGGTCGGAGGTCTGGGCGGCTGCCCCTACGCCCCCGGCGCGGCGGGTAACGTGGCAACAGAGGCGGTCCATGACAGGTTGGTGGCGCTGGGATACGATACCGGTCTGAACCGCGACGTCCTGGCGCGTGCCGGGGCGATGGCGCTGGCGATGCGGACGGGAAGCTGATGCAGGACGATCCGGTGGCACATTGGCAGGCGGCCTATTCCGGCAAGGCCGAAGACGCGCAAAGCTGGTTCCAGGCTGCGCCCGAGGCGTCGGTGGCGATGATCGAACGGGCGGAGATCGGCCCGGGGGCATCGGTCATCGACATTGGCGGCGGCGCGTCGCGTCTGGTCGATGCGCTGCTGGCGCGCGGCTTTGCCGATATCACGGTGCTGGACCTGTCGGCGGCGGCGATGGAGATCGCCCGGCGGCGGCTGGGCGCGGCGGCGCAGCGGGTCAGCTGGATTCAGGCGGATATCACGGACTGGACGCCGCCACGGCACTACGATCTGTGGCATGACCGTGCGGCGTTTCATTTCCTGTTTGGCGACCAGGTCGCGCGCTACCGTGCAGCGCTGCACGCGGCCTTGGCGCCGGGCGGGCAGGCTGTGATTGCCACCTTCGCCCCTGACGGGCCCGCTCGCTGTTCGGGCCTTCCGGTCCAACGCTACGATCCGCAATCCCTGGCACGGGCACTGGGCCTGGTGCTGGTTGCGTCGCGAACCGAGGCGCACCAGACACCGCGCGGGATGCAGCAGATGTTTCAGATAAGCCTGCTGCGGCAGGGATGACCGCAAGGGAAAGAGGGCGATGAGCATGATCACGGTGGACACGGACGCGCGCGGGGTTGCCCGGCTGACGCTGGCGCGGGCGGACAAGCACAACGCGCTGAACCCGGCGATGCTGGCCGAGCTGGAAGACGCGGCGCGGGCGTTGGCGGCGCGCGAGGATGTGCGCGTGGTGGTGCTGGCAGCCGAAGGCAAAAGCTTTTGCGCCGGCGGCGATCTGGACTGGTTCCGCGCGCAGGGCGGGATGGACCGGGCCGCGCGGATCGTGGAAAGCCGCCGCATCGCCACCGCGCTGGGGGCGCTGGCGGCGCTGCCGCAGCCGCTGATCGGGCGGGTGCAGGGCAATGCTTTCGGCGGCGGGGTCGGGCTGGCCTGCGTCTGCGATGTGGCGGTGGGATTGTCGACCGCCAGCTTCGGTCTGACCGAGGTGAAGCTGGGCGTGATCCCGGCGAACATCGGGCCCTACGTGCTGGCGCGCATGGGCGCGGCGCGGGCGCGCGAGGTGTTCATGAACGCACGGATCTTTTCGGGGGAAGAGGCGGTGCGGCTGAACGTGCTGACGCGCGCGGTGTCGCCCGAGGGGCTGGACGCGGCGGTGGAGGCCGAGGTGGCACCCTACCTGGCCTGCGCGCCGGGCGCGGTGCGCGCGGCCAAGGCGCTGCTGGGCGACCTGACGGGCCGGGTGACGCCGGCGCAGGTGGACCTGGCCATCGCCGCGCTGGCGGACCGGTGGGAAACGGCCGAGGCCGCCGAAGGGCTGGCCGCCTTCTTCGACAAGCGCAAGCCGGGCTGGGCGCAGTGACCGTCCAGGCGGCGCACCTGTTCGCGACGCTATGCCTGGGGCTGGTGTTCTTCCAGGTCGCCCTGGTGGCCGGGGCGCCGTGGGGCGCTTACACACAGGGCGGCGGAACGCCGGGGCGGCTGCCGCCGAAGGGCCGGCTGATCGCGGCGGCCTCGATCCCGGTGCTTTTGGCCATAGCGGCGGCGATCCTGTCGGCGGCCGGGTTCGCGGGCGGATTCTGGCCGCGCTGGACGGGCTGGGCCGCCACGGCCGCGATCGCTGGCTCTGCCGGGCTGAACGCGATCAGCCAGAGCGAGCCGGAAAGGCGGCTCTGGGCACCGGTCGCCACCATCATGGCGGCGCTGGCCGGCTATGTGATGATCGCCTCGCGATAGGGGCGAGTCGGCCCCTTCGGCGGTACCGTATGCCATTGTAGACTGACTTGTTGCCGCACGATCAGGGGCTTGGCGCGGGCTTTGGCGGCAATTCCCTGAAAATCGGGTTGTTTTGCCGCTCTTGAATGTGTGGCGCGTCGGTTGACCCGGCTCGCGCGCAGGGCTAATCACACACCAAGCCAATCCACGCCGCGCGCGACCCGCCTGCGCGGCCGACATCAAGGAGCCGCCCCCGTGGAAGAGATGCTGAGGGAATATCTCCCGATCCTCGTGTTCCTGGCCATTGCCATCGCGCTTGGCGCCGTGCTGATCCTGGCCGCCGTCGTCGTTGCCGTGCGCAACCCCGACCCCGAAAAGGTGTCGGCCTATGAATGCGGCTTTAACGCCTTCGATGACGCACGGATGAAGTTCGACGTGCGCTTCT
>JAGRMT010000122.1:0-327 GCA_020441125.1 Roseivivax sp. | reverse complement strand
TTCATCATCTTCGACCTGGAAATCGCCTTCCTGTTTCCCTGGGCCGTCGGCTTCAAGGATCTCAGCGATGCTGGCTTCTGGTCGATGATGGTGTTCCTGGCGGTGCTGACCATCGGCTTTGCCTACGAATGGAAGAAAGGGGCCCTGGAATGGGAGTGATGACTGGCGCCAACACCGCGGGCCCCGACCGCGAAGTGGCCACGCAGGCCCTGAACGCCGAACTGGCGGACAAGGGATTTCTGCTGACCTCGACCGAGGACATCATCAACTGGGCGCGCACCGGTTCGCTGCACTGGATGACATTCGGTCTGGCCTGCTGCGCGGTCG
>JAGRMT010000121.1 GCA_020441125.1 Roseivivax sp. | reverse complement strand
GACGGTCCCGCGCGTTCAGCCGGCGCGCCGGAAAATCGCCGCAGACGGAAACGGAGGAGAGTTCCCGATAGGTGTTCGGGCCGGGCAGCCAGACCTCGATGTCATGCGTCTTGGTGGCGCCAAAGCCCATGTCGCCGGTGCACAGAACTACCGTGCGATAGGGCAGGCCCAGCTTCTCCAGGATGGTCTCGGCACAGCGGGTCATGCGCGCGTGCTCATCCAGCGATTTGTCCGGATGCGTGACCGACACCATCTCGACCTTTTCGAACTGNGGTGCTGGCGCAGCATTCCGGCGGTATCCTTGCCCGCGCTTCCCGCCTCGGACCGGAAGCATTGCGTGTGCGCCACATAGCGCCGGGGCAGGTACCCTTCGTCCACCGTCATGCCGTTGACGATATTGGTCAGCGTCACCTCGGCGGTGGGTACCAGCCACCAGCCGTTGGTGGTCTGGTAGCTGTCCTCGCCGAACTTGGGCAGTTGCCCGGTGCCCAGCATCATCTCTTCGCGCACCAGGACCGGCGTCCAGGTCTCGGCCAGCCCGTGCTCTTCGATATGCGTGTCGATCATGAACTGCGCCAGCGCCCGGTGAATCCGCGCCACCGCGCCCGACAGCACGACAAAGCGCGCGCCCGAAAGCTTGGCTGCCGTCTCGAAATCCATGCCCGGCTTGACCCCGGCCAGTTCGAAATGCTCAACCGGCGCGAAATCGAAGACGCGCGGCGTGCCCCAGCGGCGGATCTCGACGTTGTCCGTCTCGTCCGCGCCTTCGGGCACGTCGCCCAGCGGCAGGTTGGCGATGCCCATCAGCAGCCCGGCCAGTTGCGCGTCAAGGTCCTTGGCGCGGGCCTGCATCTCGGCGACCTCGGCCTTCTTGGCCGCCACCAGGGCGCGCAGCCGTTCGAACTCGGCTTCGTCGCCCTTGGCTTTGGCCGCGCCCACCAGCTTGGACGCGGCGTTCTGGTCAGCCTGCGCGGTCTCGGCGGCATGGATCGCACCACGGCGCGCCTCGTCGATCGCAAGAATCTGGGACGAAACCGGCGCAACCCCGCGACGCGACAGCGCAGCGTCGAACGCGGCGGGGTTTTCGCGGATGGCACGAATGTCATGCATCGGTCTGGTCCTTCTTATGAGTCGCAGGGCGGTTATGCACCAGATTGCCCACAAGGTGTAGGGGAGCGCCCGTGATGCCGCGTCGCGGCGACTTGCCATGGCAAATATGCGACCTTGGGCCTATTGACCCCGGCCCGGGCCACGGGCAGCAACGGTCATAAGGAGGCCCGATCATGACCATTCCCGCATCCATCGACGACGTGCAGGCCATGCTGGCCAGAACCGGCTATGTCTGCGGGCGGTCGCTGGCCACCGTCGTGTTCCTGTCGCTGCGCCTCGGCCGGCCGCTGTTTCTGGAAGGTGAAGCCGGCGTCGGCAAGACCGNNACCGAGATCGCCAAGGCGCTGGCGCTGGCGCTGGATCGCCGTCTGATCCGGCTGCAATGTTACGAGGGGCTCGACGCCTCCAGCGCGGTCTACGAATGGAACTTCCCCGCGCAGATGATCGCCATCCGCACCGCCGAAGCCCAGGGCGGCGCCGACCGCGAACTGTTGCAGCGCGAGCTGTTCGGGCCCGACTACCTGGTCGAGCGACCGCTCTTGCAGGCGATGCGTCCGGACGAGCGCGGCGCGCCGGTGCTGCTGATCGACGAGCTGGACCGCACCGACGAGCCTTTCGAGGCCTTCCTGCTGGAAGCCCTGTCAGACTTCCAGGTCACGATCCCCGAACTGGGCACCATCAAGGCGCCTGAGCCGCCGATCGTGATCCTGACCTCGAACCGCACGCGCGAGGTGCATGACGCGCTGAAACGCCGGTGCCTGTATCACTGGGTCGACTATCCCGACTTCACGCGAGAGCTGGAGATCCTGCACGCCCGCGCCCCAGAGGCGGCCGAGACGCTGTCGCGCCAGGTCATCGCCTTTGTCCAGCGCCTGCGGACCGAGGACCTGTTCAAAAAACCCGGCGTGGCCGAAACCATCGACTGGGCCAAGTGCCTGTTGGCGCTGGACGTGATCGACCTGTCGCCCGAGGTGATCTCGGACACGCTGGGCGCGATCCTGAAATACCAGGACGACATCGCCCGCATCCAGGGCTCTGAGGCCAAGCGCCTGCTCGACGAGGCCAAGGCGGCGCTGGAGCCGGTGTGAAACGGGCCGGTTTCGTAGAACGCGAGCGGGAAGGGCGGCGCCCCGGCGTGCCGCCGGGGCAGACCTTTGGAGCGTGCGCTCAGTGTCACCGGCCACAGGACCATTGGTGAGCCATGCCTGAATACATCCCCCTCGACATTCCCGAAAACCCCCGCCTGGCGAACAATATCACCCATTTCGCCCGCGCGCTGCGCCGCGCCGGGCTGCCGGTTGGCCCCGGCCGGGTGATTGACGCCGTCCGCGCGGTCGAGGCGGCGGGCTTCACCGAGAAGGCGGATTTCTACTATACGCTCCAGGCCTGCTTTGTTTCGCGGCCCGAACATCGCGCCGTCTTCGGGCAGGTCTTCCGGCTCTACTGGCGCGATCCGCGCTACATGGAGCACATGATGTCGATGATGCTGCCGGCGATCCGGGGCGTGCAGGAAGAGCGCAACGCCCAGGCCGCCGAGAAGCGCGCGGCGCAGGCGCTGCTGGACGGGCACGCGCCCGAGCCGCCAAAGGTCGAGGACAAGCCCAGCGAGGACACCACCACGATCGAGATGGACATGACGCTGACCATGTCCGTCGAGGAAAAGCTGCGCACGCTGGACTTCGAACAGATGTCGGCCGAGGAGGTGGCACAGGCCAAGCGGATGCTGGCGCGGCTGTCGCTGCCGGTCAAACCGATCCCTTCGCGCCGTGGCCAGCCCGCCCATGCCGGCCGGCGGATCGACTGGCGCCGGACGCTGCGCGCCTCGATGCGCCAGGGCGGCGAGATGCGCGAGCTGGCCCGGCTGACGCCGCGCCCGCGCTGGCCCAACCTGGTGGTGCTGTGCGACATCTCCGGCTCGATGAGCCAGTATTCGCGGATGGTGCTGCACTTCCTGCACGCCGTGGCCAATGAAAAGGGCGCCGGCTGGGCCAAGGTGCATGCCTTCACCTTTGGCACGCGGCTGACCAACATCACCCGCCATCTGCGCCAGCGCGATGTCGACGCGGCGCTGAAATCTGCGGGCGCCGAGGCACAGGACTGGGAAGGCGGTACGCGCATCGGGCAATGCCTGCACGCCTTCAACCGCGACTGGTCGCGCCGGGTGATGGGGCAGGGGGCGGTGGTGCTGCTGATCACCGACGGGCTGGACCGCGACGACGCCGGCGCGCTGGCGAAGGAAATGGAGCGTCTGCACCTGTCGGCGCGCCGGCTCATCTGGCTGAACCCGCTGCTGCGCTGGGACGGCTTCGCGCCCAAGGCCACCGGCATCCGCGCCATGTTGCCCCATGTCGACAGCTTCCGCGCCGGGCACTCGGTTGCCTCGCTGGAAGAGCTCGCCCGCGTCATCTCCCGCCCCGACGACCTCGGGGAAAAGGCCCGCCTGATGGCGCTGCTGACCGGCTGAATGCCGCCGCCCGCGCCCATCTGCCCAATTCCCGTGCAACCTGCGCGCCCCCGTCTGCGTTATCAAGCGAACAGTCACGCAAGAAGGAAAGGCGCGCCATGAACCGCTTTTTGAAATCGACCACCGCCCTGATCACCGCCGCTTCGCTGGTGATAAGCTCCTCCGGACTGGCCCTGGCCCAGGTGGCCGGGCTCACGGAAGAAGAGCTTGTCACCCTGCAACAACAGGTCCGGGAGGATGCAACGCTTTCCGAAGCCGACAAGGCCGCGCGCCTGGACGAGATCAAGACCGCGTTGAAGGAGAAGCGTCAGGCGGCAAGGAAGGAAGAGCGCAAGGCCGAGAAGAAGGAAGAACGCAAGGCCGAACGCCAGGCGGCAAAAGCCGCCGAACAGGCACAGCAGCAAGAGCCGGCAGCGACCGAACAGCCGCAGCAGACGGAGCAGGCCCAGGAGCAGACCCAGCAGCAGACCCAGCAGCAGCCGGCTCAGACCGGGGAGCCGCAGGCCGAAGACCCGGTTGCCAACGAAAAAGCGGCGATGGAGCAGGCCAAGCGCGAGGAACGCCGCGCCGAGCGCCGCGCGGAACGCAAGGCCGAACGCGAAGCCGCCCGCGCCCAGGGCAACGTGCTGCCCGCCGATGCCCAGGCCCAGGCCGATGCCGCCGCCGAACAGCAGCAGCAATCCGAAGCGGTTGCCGCCACCGGCGACGCACAGGGCGAAGTGACCACCGATACCGTGACCGAGGACGAGGTCCGCTCGGCCGAAGACGAATTCACCGCCACCGCCGCGCCCAAGAAGGACGACGGACTGTCGAAAGCGCAGAAGCTCGCCCTGTTCGGCATCGGCGCGCTGGCCGTCGGGGCGCTGCTCAAGAACGGCGACAAGGTGGTGTCGAACACCGGCGACCGTGTCGTCGTGCAAACCGACGACGGCTACCGCGTGCTGAAGGATGACGACATCCTGCTGCGCCGCCCCGGCAGCCAGGTGCAGACCGAAACCTTCCGTGACGGGTCCACCCGGACCCGCGTCGCCTATGCCGACGGCAGCCAGGTGGTGACGATCCGCGCCGCCGACGGCCGCGTGCTGCGCCGCACCAAGGTGCTGGCCGACGGCCGCGAGGTGCAGCTGTTCGACGACACCCGCACCCGCGCGCCGGTGCAGGTCGCCCAGCTGCCGACCCCGCAGCAGAACTACTTTGCCTATAACGACACCGTCAGCCAGTCCGATCTCCAGGCGGCGATGCAGGCGACGGGCGCAAACCCCTACGATCGCAGCTTCTCGCTCGCGCAGATCCGCAACATCGACGCGGTGCGCCGCCTGGTGCCGGAAATCGCGGTGGACAACATCCGCTTCAACACCGGTTCCGCCGCCATCCGCCCGCAACAGGCGCAGTCCCTGGCGACGCTCGGCTCGGCCATCCGCGCCGCGATCCAGGCCAATCCGGCAGAAGTGTTCCTGATCGAGGGGCACACCGATGCCGTGGGCGGCGCCGACATGAACCTCGCGCTGTCCGACCGCCGGGCCGAGACGGTGGCCCTGGCGCTCAGCCAGTATTTCGAGGTGCCGCCAGAGAACCTCGTGGTGCAGGGCTATGGCGAGGCCGACCTCAAGGTGCCCACCTATGACGCCGAACAGGCCAACCGCCGCGTCGCGGTGCGCC
>JAGRMT010000120.1 GCA_020441125.1 Roseivivax sp. | reverse complement strand
TGGTGATCGGCACCACCAGCTGCGGGCCGGGAATGCGGGCGATCTCATCATCGGTGTTTTCGGTCTCGATCGTGAAATCGGGGCCTTCGGGCAGCAGATAGCCGATCTCTTCGAGGAAGGCCTTGTAGGCGGCGTGATCGTGCGGCTGGTTTGCATGGGCACGGTGCCAATCGTCGATCCGGGTCTGCAACTCGTCCCGTCGCGCCAGCAAGGCGCGGTTGCGCGGGCCGAATTCGTGCAAGAGGCACGACAGGCTGTCCCAGAACGCCGCCGGCGTCACACCGCTGCCCGGCAAAGCCTGTTCTTCAAGGAAGGTCGCCAGCACCGTGTCGACCTGCAAACCGCTCCGCTCCACCCGATCCGTCATGGCCATGCCTCCCTCTTTCTCTGGTGACTGCGTCATGAATAAGAACGAAGTTTCCGATAGGCAACAGCATTGGTCAGAAAAACTAACCAGATTGAGCGATAACTACGGATTTCGCAGCGCCAGAACCGCGTTTAGGCCACCAAAGGCAAAGGCGTTGGACAGAACGACATCCACTTTCGCCTCGCGCGCCTCGTTCGGCACCACGTCCAGCGCGCATTCCGGGTCGGGCTCTTCATAGCCGATGGTCGGAGCGATCACCCCGTCCCGCAGCGCCATGATGCAGGCCAGCAGCTCGACCGCGCCGGTGCCGCCGATCAGGTGCCCATGCATCGACTTGGTCGACGAGATCATCAGCGCATCGGCATGATGGCCAAACACATCGGCCACTGCCGCACATTCCGTCTTGTCATTGGCCGCCGTGCCGGTGCCGTGGGCGTTGATGTAGCCGACGCTGTTGCGGTCGATCCGCCCGTCGCGCAGTGCGCCGGCAATCGCCCGCGCCGCGCCCTGCTTGGACGGCATGACGATGTCGGACGCGTCCGATGTCATCGCAAACCCCGCCACCTCGGCCAGAATCTCGGCCCCGCGGGCGCGCGCGTGTTCGTATTCCTCGAACACGAAGACGCCTGCCCCCTCGCCCTGCACCATTCCGTTGCGATTGGCGCTGAACGGGCGGCACGCGTCCTTGGACATCACCCGCAACCCTTCCCAAGCCTTGACCCCGCCGAAGCACAGCATGGATTCCGATCCGCCGGTGACCATCACCGGGCACGCGCCGGAACGCACCATCTGGAACGCCATGCCCATGGCGTGATTCGAGCTGGCGCAGGCCGTGGCGACGGTAAAGCTGGGGCCGCGCAGATTGAACTCCATCGACATGTGACTGGCGGCGGCATTGTTCATCAACTTGGGCACGACAAAGGGATGAACGCGGTTCTTCCCCTCTTCATAGACTGACCGATAGTTTTCATCCTGCGTCGTCAGCCCGCCGCCGGACGTGCCCATCACCACGCCCGAAGTGTCCGCCAGCTGGCCGTGGAACTCCAACCCCGCCTGCCCGATCGCTTCGCGCGCCGCCAGCAGCGCGAACTGGGTGAACCTGTCATACAGCGACAGCTGTTGCCGGTTGAAATGCGCCTCGGCGTCGTAGCCCTTGATCTGGCCGCCGATGTGAATCGCCAGCCGCTCCACATCGCGGAACTCCAGATCCGAGATGCCGCAGCGGCCTTCGCGCATAGCCGCCAGTGTCTCGGGCACGGTCTGACCCAGAGGGTTGATCGTCCCGGCGCCCGTGATCACAACCCGCTTCATCGCTGCCCCCTGGCTGCGGCGTCAGGATTTCTGTTCGGCGACAAGCCGTTCGACTCCGGCCACGATAGAAGCCACCGTCGAGATGTCGAAATCGCTTTCGCTGGGATCGTTGGCGTTGAACGGCACGGAAATGTCAAAGGCCTCCTCGATCGCGAAGATGCTTTCGACCAGCCCAAGACTGTCGATTCCCAGGGTGTCCAGCGTGCTGTCCAGAGTAACATCCGACGGTTCAAGCACCGCCTGATCAGCGATGATCGCGATCACCTTGTCCTTGATGTCCATGGGTTTCCCCTGTTCTCAGAACCTTGGCGCCCGTTTAATCGTTCGGGTCCGAATTTGAAACGCTTTTCTTCATCTCGGCGACCTCGGCAAACAGTCGCGGCAGGCGGCGCAACAGCTTGTAAAGCTCGATATGCGCCTCCATTTTCATCGCCGGATAACCCAGCATCACGCGGCCTGCGGGAATGCGCGAAAGCACCTTGGTGCCACCGCCGGTTATGACGTTGTCGCCGATTGTCAGGTTGTCGCTGACGCCTGTATGCCCGCCCAGCACCACGTTGTTGCCGATCGCGGTCGATCCCGCCACGCCGCATTGCGCGCAGATCAGGCAATCGTTGCCGATCTGAACGTTGTGGCCGATCTGCACGAGGTTGTCGAACTTGACGCCGTTGCCGATCACCGTATCGCGCACGGTGCCCCGGTCGATGCAGGTCTGCGCGCCGAGCTCGACATCGTCGCCGATGGTCACGCCGCCCAGTGAATGGATGCGCGCCCAGCTTTGCGCGACCAGGTCGCCCTGATCACCCAGAGACTCGCGCGCGCGCTCGACTGCCGAAACCTCGGGCGTAACGAAAGAGAATCCGTCAGCCCCCACCACCGCGTTGGGCTGTGCGATGAACCGTGCGCCGATGGTGACACGGGCGTTCAGCCGCACACCACTATGCAGCAGCGCGTCCTCGCCCAGCACCACGTTGGCGCCCACATAACAGTGTGGCGCGATCACGGACCGGTCGCCGATCCGCGCGCCCGGCCCGATGACGGCAAAGGCGCCCACCGTGACATCCGCGCCAAGGCTGGCGCTGGGGTCGATCTGGGCCATCGGGTGGATGCCCGGCGCATAACCTTGCCCGGGATCGACCAGCGCCGACAGCCCTGCCATGGCATAGCGCGGGCGCGGCGACAGGATCGCCGCCTTAAGCCCCAGCGCGCGCCAGTCTGCGCCGTCCCACAGCATGGCGGCCTGCGCCCGGCCCTGCGGCAGCATCGCGGCAAAGGCCGGCTTCATCGCAAGCGCCAACTGGTCTGGCGCAGCCTCGGCCGGTTCGGCCACGCCGCGCACAACGATGGCTGTGTCGCCCTCGGCGCGCAGGCCAAGGCTGCGCGCGATCTGCTCTATGGTATGGGCCATCATCCCTCCGGCGTTTGGAGGCTGATTTATCCCTCGGCGCCCGGCAGCGCCACCCCTTGTGCGGACAGCGCATCCCACACCTTGGCGTCACGGCCATAGATGTCGGGGCGGTACTGGGTTCGTCCCTTGGCGCTGGTGAAGGCGGTGCGATAGTCCAGGTGCACCGGGATCGGCTGCATCAGGTCCACCCGCGTTTCCGCACCGGTGCGCAGCCGGCTCTGGAAATAGTCCACCGGATCGTCGGACTGCCGCGCCAGCAGCGCATAGGCAAAGTCCTTGGGATCGGCCAGCCGGATACAGCCATGGCTGAAGGCCCGCACCTCGCGGTTGAACAGATCCTTGGCCGGCGTGTCGTGCAGATAGATGTTGTACTTGTTCGGAAACAGGAACTTGACCACGCCCAGCGCGTTGCCCGGCCCCGGCGGTTGCCGCATGGCAAAGGGGAAGCTGCCGCTGGAATACTGGGCAAAGTCCTCTGACCGGCTGACAACGCGGCCGCGCCGGTCGATGATCTGCAGATGGCCCACGGCGCCCGGGTTGTTGCGCAGCCGCGGCAGGTACTCCTTGACGACGATCGAGCGCGGCACGTGCCAGCTGGGATTGATCACCATCATTTCCATCACGTCGGAGAATTCCGGCGTGCGGCGGTCCAGGTCGCGGTCGCCAACAACGGCGCGCGTCTCGAACGTCACCCGGCCATGGTCGATGATGCGGGCCTTGAACTCGGTCAGGTTTACAAAGACGTGACGTTCGCCCCGGCCTTCGGCGAAGTTCATCCAGCGCTCGCGCTCCATCGCGACCAGGACGGATTTCAGCCGTTCGGCCGGGCTGCGGTTGACCTCGGCAAGGGTGCCGTCGCCGGCCACGCCATCGGGGGTGATACCCACATCGCCCTGGAACCGGGTCAATGCGGCCTCAAGCGCGCTGTCAAACGAAGCGGTGGCCGAGACAGGCATGTAGCCCATGCGGATCAGCCGGTTGCGAAGCGCCACCACGGCCGGCCCGGTATCACCCAGGCTCAGCTTGCCGGACTTGACCGCAGGACCCCATCCGCCAGCGGCGATCACCCGCTCCAGCCGGATCTTTTCCCGCATCAGGCGCAGGTATTCGGGCGTGTGCGGCGGCAGCGCCGCCATCACCTGAGCTGCATCGCCATTCGCCAGATCCGTCAGCATCTGCGTGCGGTCGCGCAGCGGCGCCTCGCGCTTGATACCACTTTCCACGTCGGTCGGGGTCAGGATGCCGGTCTGAACGTCGCGCGCGAATTCCAGGTAAAGCCGGCTGAGCTCAACCTCGATCTGGCCCAGATCGCGATCGTGCTTCACTGCGCCCATCCGCGCCAAAAGCGCCTCTGGAGAGAAATGCGAGGTCGGCAACCCGTGCTGGGACACCTGTCCCAGCGCATCGAGCAGCGCCTGGCGGCGGGCCACAAACTCGGGGCCCTCGCCCGTCCACAGCGGCGCAAAGCCCCGCGCACGATAGAAGGCGGCGATCTCGGCGTCGCGTGCCGAGGTTTCGGCGACGGCCTGCTTGAACGCGGTCACGGCGGCGGGCGCAGTGACAGGCATCAGGGCCAGAGTCGCGGCGATCCCCATCGAAAGGGCGAGTCGGCGAAGAGAGAGAGGTGCAAAATGGGTCATGTCGGGCCGGCAGCAAAAAGGAGCAAATGAACGTTCTCGATTTGTGCGATCATCCGCGCCACAGGCAGAGATGTCCACTGCCAATAATGCCTTTGGGAACAAGCGCATCCGAGTGATGCAACGGCGCACGCACTGCGGCATCGCCGCCACAGGGGGGAAGTTTTGCGCAGATTCCCGCCGAAAGTACCAAGCTGGTCAAATTGCGGCCAAATACGGGGTTACTTGCCGAATCGTATTGTGCAATAACGTCCGCGCATCTGGGGATAGATGACCTGCCGGCCCCCCTGCCTCTCTCGGCCCTGGGACCGGCTCACGACACGGAAGCGACGGGACAGGCGCTCTTACTATGATGGACGCAAGCAGCGGCATTTCGCGGCGCGGGCTGTTGGGGGCTTTTGCCGCCACGATGGTTATGGCCGCACCTACATATTCGAACGCAGCAGGTTTTCTGCGTGGAGGCGGGGACATCCGCCGGGTTCGCATGTACTCGGGCCGCACCGGCGAGCGGATCGACATGATCTACTGGGTCGAAGGCGAGTACATTCGTGACGCCCTGAAGGAAATCAATCACTTCATGCGCGACTGGCGCACAAACGATGCCGTTGGCATCGACGCGCGCACGGTCGATATCATCGCGGCGACGCACAATCTGCTGGATGTGAACGAGCCGTACATGCTGCTGTCGGGTTATCGCTCGCCCAAGACCAACGCGATGCTTCGCTCGCGCTCGTCGGGTGTGGCGCGCAATTCGCTGCACATGAAGGGCCAGGCGGCCGACCTGCGGCTGGCGTCGCGGTCTGTCGGGCAGATGGCCAAGGCGGCTTCGGCCTGCCACGCCGGCGGCGTTGGCCGGTATTCCAAGTCGAACTTCGTTCACATGGATTGCGGGCCGGTCCGCTCGTGGGGCGCGTAACCGCGTCACGGCATGAGATGACAGGATACAGGGCGCCGAAAGGCGCCTTTTTCTTTGGCCGCGCGCCCTGACGCCGCAAATGCCAAAACCGGCGCGCCAAGCACCGGTAACGGACACTAACCTTGGGAGGAAGAAAGTGGCGCGGTTGACGGGGCT
>JAGRMT010000119.1:3845-54950 GCA_020441125.1 Roseivivax sp. | reverse complement strand
TCCATGCAGGGCTTGATCGGTTCGGACACCAGCGCCTGGAGAGCGACGGATTCGATCGGCAGGCGGAAGCCGGCCATCTCGGCCAGCACGCCGGAGTGGCCGGCGACGACCACGCCCAGCTTGCCGCAGCCGATCATGCCTTGCGTCGTATCGACCCCGGTGACGCGCCCGCCGTCGCGGCGGATGCCGGTCACCTCGCATTTCTGGATGATGTCCATGCCCATGTCGGAGCAGGCGCGGGCATAGCCCCAGGCCACCGCATCGTGGCGGGCGGTACCGCCACGCGGCTGCCACAGCGCACCAAGCACGGGATAGCGCGGGCCTTCGAGGCGGATGATCGGGACGATCTCCTTGACCCGGCGCGGCAGGATGAACTGGGTTTCCACGCCCTGCAGGCTGTTGGCATGGGCGGTGCGCTTGTAGCCGCGCACCTCGTGCTCGGTCTGGGCCAGCATCAGCACGCCGCGGGGGCTGAACATCACGTTGTAGTTCAGGTCCTGGCTCAGCGTCTCGTAAAGGCTGCGGGCCTTTTCGTAGATCGCCGCCGAGGGATCCTGCAGGTAATTCGAGCGGATGATGGTGGTGTTGCNNNNTTGCCGCCGCCCAGCCAGCCCTTCTCGATAATCGCGACATTGGTGATGCCGAAGCGCTTGCCCAGGTAATAGGCCGTGGCCAGCCCGTGGCCCCCGGCGCCGACGATGACCACGTCGTAATGCGCCTTGGGCGCGCGGCGTGCCCAGGCCCGGCCCCAGCCGGTGTGATATCGCGCTGCCTCGCGCGCGACGGCGAAAACGGAATAGCGTCTCATGGCGTCTGACCTTCTGCCCCCTGGGCCTGCGCCCGTTCTGGCGCGCATTCGAGATTGCCCCACGATCACAACCGTCACAATGGCCCCCAGTTGCGACATGGCGCGTCTTTGTCGCGATTGGCCCTTTTTTCGATGCGCCGGCGACGATACATGAAACGCGAATATGACTTTGGAGGCCCGATGACCCTGTTCTGGATCGTAACCGCTGCCCTGTCGCTTGCCGTCGCGCTGCTGCTGGCGCGGGCGCTGCTGCGCGGGCGACGCGACACCGGGCCGGCACAGGCCTTCGACATTCAGGTATACCGGGACCAGCTGAAGGACGTCGAACGCGACCTGGCGCGCGGCGTGATCGAGGCGGGCGACGCAGAACGGGTCCGCACCGAAATCTCGCGCCGAATCCTGGCAGCCGATTCCGCGATGCGCGCCCAGGGCGGCGAGGCCCCGGCTCGGCGCGGGCCCGGCCTGTGGACCGCGGTGGTCAGCGGGCTGGTGATGATCGCGGGCAGTTTCGGGCTTTACTGGTTTCTCGGCGCGCCGGGTTATGGCGATCTGTCGCTGAAGGACCGCATCGCGATGGCCGCCGAACGGCGCCAATCGCGCCCCAGCCAGGCCGAGGCCGAGGCATCGGTGCCCGCCGCCAAGGCGGCGGATGCGCCGGCGGAATACACCGCGCTTGTGGAGCGGCTGCGGAGCGCGGTGGCGAACCGGCCGGACGATTTGCAGGGTCACATGCTGCTGGCGCGGGCGGAAACCGCGCTGGGCAACTACGCCGCCGCCTACAAGGCGCAGGAGCGTATCCTGGCAATCAAGGGCGACGCCGCCACGGCGCAGGACTACGCCGACCTGGCCGGCGCGCTGGTGATCGCGGCGGGCGGCTATGTCTCGCCCGAGGCCGAGCGGGCGCTGGACGCGGCCCTGTCGCGCGATGCCCAGAACGGCACCGCGCGCTATTACGGCGGGCTGATGATGGCGCAGATCGGCCGGCCGGACGTGGCCTTCTCGTTGTGGCGCGCACTGCTGACCGAGGGGCCCGCGGATGCGCCGTGGATGGGCCCGATCCGCGAACAGATCGAAGAACTGGCATGGCGCGCGGGCGAGCACCGCTTCCAGCTGCCGCCAGAGCAGGCGCTGCCGGGGCCAAGCCAGGCCGATATGGCCAATGCCGCCGAGATGTCTGACGAGGATCGCCAGGCGATGATCCGCGGCATGGTCGACCGGCTGTCGGACCGGCTTGCCTCGGAAGGTGGCACGCCCGAGGAATGGGCCCGCCTGATCGGCGCGCTGGGGGTTCTGGGCGATACCGACCGCGCCAAGACGATCTGGGCCGAGGCGCAAACGGTATTTGCCGGCAAGGACGACGCGCTGGCCACGATCCGCGCCGCCGCCGAACAGGCAGGGGTGGCGGAGTGATCTGCGACGACATCGAAAGTTTTGCCCGCGCCGTGCCACGGCTGGGCGCGCTGGCCGGGTTGGACCTGGGCACCAAGACCATCGGCGTGGCGGTGTCCGACACCATGCAATCGGTCGCCTCGCCGCTGCATACGATCAAGCGCAGCAAGTTCACCCAGGATGCCGCCGCGCTGCGTCAGGCGCTGGACGGGCGCGCGGTGGCCGGGCTGGTGCTGGGCCTGCCGCGCAACATGGACGGTACCGAGGGGCCGCGCTGCCAGTCGACCCGGGCCTTTGCCCGCAACTTTGCCGCGCTGTGGGACGGGCCGATCGCCTTCTGGGACGAGCGGCTGTCGACCGTTGCGGCCGAACGGGCGCTGCTGGAGGCCGATACCTCGCGCGCGCGGCGGGCTGAGGTCATCGACCACGTGGCGGCGGGGTACATTCTGCAAGGCGCGCTTGACCGGCTGCGCCACATCAGGGGCGCGGCATGAGCGACGACATCTGGACCCGGGACGAGATCGAGAGCCCCTGCATCAAGATCTGCGTGGTGCACCCCGAGGCGCGCCTGTGCACCGGCTGCTTGCGCTCGATCGACGAGATCACCGCCTGGTCGCGCCTGTCGCCCGAGGCGCGGCGTTCCATAATGGCCGAACTTCCGTCCCGTGCCGGCCTGCTGAATCAGCGCCGTGGCGGCCGTGCCGCCCGGCTCAAGCGGCAGGCGGAGTGACGGCCCCCGCGTCGGCCCAGGCGGTCAGCAAGGCTGACAGGCTGGGTGCCGGCGGACGGAAGTACGCGATCCGCCGCCCGCCATCGGCCCGCGCGCCTTCTTGCCAGAGCGCAACGCCATGCAGCATCAGCGGATGCAGCAGCACCGCCATGCCCGGCTCCAGCGGCAGCGCGACGCGCGGGCAGGTTTCGAACACCTCGGCCCGCGCCGCGCCATAGGCCTCTGTCACATCGGCATCCGCCGCGTCCCCGTTCGCCAGGACCGGCGCCAGCGCGGTGCGCATGTGGCGCGGGCTGCCGGGCCAGATCACCAGCGGGCTGGCCCCGGAATCGGCCCGGTTCAGCGGAAGGCCCAGAATGAACGCATGCGGTTCGCGCGCAAATCTCCGCCGCTCCGGACCTTCGGTCTTCAGCCCGTCCAGGTGCGCCCCGTCGCGCTGCCGGCGATAGCGCGCCGCGGCAGCGGTTTCGCCCGCTCGCGGGCGTGGATAACCGGGATAGGTCACCGACAGCTGCGCCGGATGCAGAGGCGGCAGCGGTGAAAGCGCGCGGATCGCAGGGCCATCCAGCGGCACGCCGGCCACTGACCCGGCTGCATCGCTGGGCAGCGCGTCGACGCCGATGAACCAGGTGCCCTCGCACACCAGCCAGCGCGCGCGCAGCGCCGGGTCGGCCAGCGCGGCATCCGCGGCACGGTTGGCGGCGGCGGCCCAGCGCGCGGTAGCCGGATCGGGGCCAAAGACCAGATAGCCCTCCTCGGCCAGCGCGCGGCGTTGCGCCGGGGTCATGCCGCCCGCGCCTGCGCCACGGCGGCCAAAGCTGTTTCCACCACCTCGGGACCGGCGCCGTCGCGCGGGGCGCCCTCGGACAGGATGCGCCGCCATTGCCGCGCCCCGGGCTGGCCGGCGAACAGTCCCAGCATGTGCCGGGTCACCTGGTGCAGCCGCCCGCCCGCCGCGATATGCGCAGCGATATAGGGCAGCATCGCCTCGGCCGCGGCCTCGGGCCCGGGCAGCGGGTCGGCGACGCCGAACACCCGGCTATCCGCCCGGCCAAGGATATCCCACGGACTGTGATAGGCAGCACGCCCGATCATCGCCCCGTCCATCCCGGCGTCGAGAAACGCGATCGCTGCGTCCAGCGTGGCAATCCCGCCATTCACCGACAGATGCAGCGCCGGGAACAACCCCTTCATCGCCTGAACCAGAGGATAATCGAGCGGCGGGATATCGCGATTTTCCTTCGGGCTCAGCCCTTGAAGCCAGGCCTTGCGCGCGTGGATGGCAAAGCGCGACACCCCGGTCGCCGCCACCCGCGCGATGAACTCGGGCAGCACCTCTTCGGGCGTCTGGTCGTCGACTCCGATGCGGCATTTGACGGTGACGGGCACATCCACCGCGTCCTGCATCGCCTTCACGCAATCGGCCACCAGCCCCGGTGACTTCATCAGCACCGCCCCGAAGGTGCCCGACTGCACCCGGTCTGACGGACAGCCGACGTTGAGGTTGATCTCGTCATAGCCGCGCGCAGCCCCCAGCCGCGCCGCTTGTGCCAGCTCGGCCGGGTCCGAACCGCCCAGTTGCAGCGCCACCGGGTGTTCCGCCTCGTCGAAGTCCAGCAAGTGCAACGCCCCGCCACGCACCAGTGCCGGTGCGGTAACCATCTCGGTGTAAAGCAGGGCGCGCCGCGACAACTGCCGATGCAGGAAGCGGCAGTGCCGGTCTGTCCAGTCCATCATCGGGGCAACGCTCAGGCGCGCTGCCCTTTCGACATCTGAATTACCTTTTGCTGGCGTTGCGCGCTCGGGCATCGGCTCGGTCTTCCTCGGTTTGGGGCCGTTTGCCCCCGTTCTTGGGGTAAGTGCAACATAATGTTGCACCAACCCGGACGTGTTGTACCGATTTCACGTTCTGTCGAGAAGCCAGCCCAAGGCACCAAGTCAAGGGCATGACTTGGATTCGAAGTGGAAAGGTTATGGCCCGATCAGATGCCGATCCGGCCGAGCCTGAGCGGATCGAACGCCCCGGCATCGGGCCACGGGCTGAGGCCCGCAGGAGCAGCATGCCGACGCAGCGCCAGGGGTTGAGCGGCGGTGCGCCCCTGCCCCAGCCGCCGCAAGCGGAATCAGCCTCCCCTACCGACGCGTGGCCGTGCAGAAGGCGATCATCTCCTTGGCATTGCCCGGCGTGAGCCTTCGGGTGCCCTTTTCGATCTGTTTTGCAAAATCGACAACCATGCGGTTGACCGGGGCATCGCGGCCCTGCGCGGCAAGGATGTCAACGACCAGGCCGTTGACCTCATCCACCTCGGCCCGGCGCCCCTTGCGCCAGTCCTGCAGCGACGTGGTCAGGGTGTCCTCTCGCGAAAATGTCGTCAGGACCTTCTCGAAGATCTGGTCGACATAGCGTTCCGGATCATTGCTCATGACCGGGGGCATTCCGATGATCGGCATGATCGTGGCGCCATCTGCCAGCGCGGCTTCCATCGCCTCGTAGCCTGCCCTGCGCATCACCTCCAGAAACGCCGGATCGCGCGCGGCATCGTTCAGCGCCGTGTCGATGATGGCCGAGGGGATCAGCTCGGCCGCGTTGACCACCAGCTTCATCCACTTGGCCGACCGGATGTCGTCCACCACCTCGACCGTGCCGGAGTGCCGAAGCAGATCGGCCACCGCATGGACGCGCGGTTGTTGTTCGGGGTCCAGCGCCCCCATGGCAAACCAGCTTTCGTCGGTGTCGTTCTGACGGGTCGTGACCCCCGGTACCCACATGTTCGACGCGATCTCGATCACCGCGCCGATCGTCCGGTGCGCGCCGACCACAGAGGCGATATCCTCGTGCGTCATGCCGTTCTGAAGGCCGACGACGAACCCGTCCTCGGCCAAAACCGGCTTGATCATCTCGGCTGCCCATTTGGTGTCATAGGCCTTGACCACCATGAACACCACATCGAAGGGTTCCTTGATCTCGGCGATCTCGCACAGGTGAAGGGCCTTCACGGGGGTATGCAGCACGCGGGTCGGAAGGTTCACCGTCAGACCATTGGCGCGCATGGCTTCGACATGGGCAGGCCACTGGTCGATGAAGGTCACATCCAGACCGGCCACCGTAAAATCCGCCGCGATCGAGGCGCCCTGCGCACCGGTCCCGATAAAGGCGATACGAGGTGAGGTCGACGCGCCGGTCATTGCATGATCATCCCGCCGTCGATTTGCAGACACTGGCCGGTCATGTAATCCGATGCGCGCGACAGCAGGAAATCGACGGTCCCGACGATGTCGGCCGGGGTCGATGTCCGGCCAAGGGGGATCCCGGCGGCAAACTTGCGCATCGCCTCTCCGGGTTCGGAAGATACACCCATCTCCATCAGGTCCTTGTCGAGCGTGGTCCACAGTTCGGTTTCCACCACTCCGGGCGCGAAGGCATTCGCGGTGATCCCATGCGGCGCAAGGCTGCGCGCCGCGGCCTGGGTCAGGCTGATGACGGCGGCCTTGCTGGCGCAATAGGGGGCGAAATCGCCAAACCCTGTGCGCCCGGCCATGGATGCCGTGCTGATGATCTTGCCCCTTGTGCCGGCGGCGATCATCGCCTTTGCGGCCTCCTGGATGCCGATCAGGACACCCAGACCGTTGACCTGCATGATGCGCGTCCAGTTCTCCTCGGTCGTTTCGAGGAATGGCTGCGGACGGTTGAAACCCGCGTTGTTGACGATCCCGTGCAGAAAGCCGAATTCCGACGCGCATTCCTTGATGGCGGCGCGCACCTGCGCCCGGTCGGTAACATCGACCTTGACGAACCCGGCCCTGCCGCCCTCGGCGGTGATCCGTGCCGCGGCTGCCTTTCCAGTGTCAGCGTCGACATCCGCGACCACGACACCATAGCCCGTTGCCGCGGCGCTGCGTGCGATTCCGAACCCGATACCGCGCGCCGCGCCGGTAACGACGACGCCCCCCATTTCCTCAGCCCGCGTCATGGCGTGCCCCCTTTGGCCCCGGTCAGCACGAAGTCATATTCGGATCGCCACCGGGTTGGCCCATCCGTGACAGGTTCGAAATCGGCGATCAGGGACTTCTTGACCCCGAAAACAGCGTCTGAGGTCAGATAGGGATCGCCTGCTACGAAGGTGTGCGTGGTGACCGTGTCATAGCCATCGGCACTGACGATGAAATGCATGTGGGCCGGCCGGTACGGGTGACGGCCAAGCTGGCCCAACATCCGGCCGACCGGTCCGTCGTCGGGGATCGGATAGGACACGGGCTTGATGCCCTCGAACCAGTAACGCCCGTCAGACCCGGTCGTAAACAACCCACGGTTATTGTGCTGTGGCTGGATGCCCGGTTGCTGCACGTCGTAGAAGCCGTCTTCGCTGTCACACCACACGTCAATGCGCGCACCCGCGATCGGATTGCCGTCCAGATCGGTCACCCGGCCTTCGAAGCGGCAGGTCTCGCGCCCGCCTTGCTGGGTGATGTTCGCGCCCATCTCGTATTCCGGCACGCCATCGACATGGAAAGGGCCCAGCACCGTGTTTTCGGTCGCGCCCGTCGGTCGGCGGTTGTTGATCGCGTCGACCAGCATGGACACCCCCAGCACATCGGACAGCAGGATGAACTCCTGACGGTTCTCGTCGCAGATCTGGCCGGTGCGGGTCAGGAAATCTATGGCGATCCCCCATTCTTGCTGGGTCAGTTCAACGTCCTTGATGAAGGCATGCAGATGCCTGACAAGGCTGGCCATCACCTGGGTCAGGCGCGCATCGGCGTCGCCCGAAACGCGGGCATTCACAGTGTCGACGGATGCTTCTTCCGTGAAATAGGCGATTTGCGGTTGCTGGGTCATGAGCCCCCTCCCTTTACTGTGTTACGGGCCGCTGGCCGGCATGGGCACGCTCCAGCAGGGCCTGGATGCCGTCACGGGTGACGGGCTGCGGATTTGCATAGGGGTTTTGGGCAGCCATTTCGGCGGCCCGGGCCAGGTCGCCTGCCTTCAGGCCGAGGTCCGACAGCGCACGCGGCGCACCGACCGATTGCGCGAAATCGTAAAGCCCGCCGCCAAGGTCGCCGCCAAACAGTTCGGCCGCACGCGCAAGCTGCGGCGCGGCGGCCTTGGCGTTATAGGCGGCGGTGTGCGGGATCAGCGCGGCATGGGTTTCGGCATGCGGCATGTCGAACCCGCCGCCCAGAGTGTGGCAAAGCTTGTGATGCAGCGACATCGCCACCGAACCCAGGACGATCCCGCACAGCCAGGAACCATAAAGCGCGTCGGCCCTTGCGTCGCGGTCGCGCGGGTCGCTGACGATCCGCGGCAGGGCGAACTTCAGCGCCCGCAACCCTTCGATGGCCATCAACGAGGTCACCGGGTTGGCGTCAGGGGCATAGAGCCCCTCAACCGCATGGGCCATGGCGTTCAACCCGCTGGACACGCTCATCGCGACGGGCAGGCCCAGTGTCAGCTCGGGATCGTAGATCACCGTCTCGGGCCGGATTTTCGGGTTTCTGACGGTGGTCTTGCGGCCTTCTTCGGTCTGGCCGAGGATATCGGTCACCTCGGATCCGGCATATGTCGTTGCCACCACGATCTGCGGCGTGTCGTTGCGCCAAGCGATCGCCTTGCCCAGCCCGATCGTCGACCCGCCGCCCAGGGAAACGACGCAATCCGCGCCGGTTTCATCGTAGACCGCCATCGCCTTGTCGGTCACGCTGACGGGCGTGTGCATCGCTGCCCCGGCAAAGACCCCGGCGGCCAGATTGCCCAATCGGTCCGCCAGCGCCTTGGCATCCGGTTCCTGGAACGGCGTCGACAGGATCAGGGCGCGTTTGCCCCCCAACGCGGCAATCTCCTCGCCGACCGTGCCCAGCGTGCCGGGGCCAAAGACGACGCGCCCCGGGGTGGAGGTGTAGGTGAATGATCTGGACATGATCTCTCCGTTCGCCCGGGAATAGGGACGTTGTCTTGGTGTTCTTCGGACTGTGGGTCACGCTTCGCGGCGATGCCGTGCGGTGGTGTAGATCAGGGCGGCGGCCAGGATCAGCAGACCCTGGAACCCGTATTGATAGCTTTGTGAAAGGCCCATGAACGACACGGCGTTCAGCACTTCGGTCAGCAGGACGGCACCCAGAACAGAGCCGACAAAAGTCCCGCGGCCGCCCAGAAGGCTGGTCCCGCCCAGCACGACCGCCGTGATGCTTCCAAGCGTGTAGTTCACGCCTTGCGCCGGATCGCCGACACCGATCTGCGCCATCAGCATCACCGCGCCCACGGCCGTCAGAACCGATACCGCGACATAGCCCAGCACAAAGGTCCGGTCAGTGCGGATGCCGATGCGGCGCGCCGCCTGTTCGTCAGACCCAACCGCCCGCAGCTGCCAGCCCGGACGCAGCCGCCGCAGGCCGACCTCGAAGGCGATGGCCAGCGCGACCATGACCACAAAGGCGACCGGAACCGGCCCGACCCGCCATGTCAGCATGTCGATCACACCGAACGAGATATACCCCCCCGGCCCGTCGCGCAGGACAAAGCTCATGCCCTGCAAGCCGATGAACATGGCCAGCGTCGCGGCGATCGGCGTGAAATTCGCGAACCGGATCAGCACGCCGTTGATCAGGCCAACCACAATGGCCGCCCCGAACATCAGCACAAAGCCAAGCGCCATGGTCGAGGCCGGGTTGCCGTCATTGATGAAGAATGACCCGATCACCACAAGAAAGCCCGCAAGCGGCCCGACGGACAGGTCGATCCCGCCCATCAGCAGGGCAATCGTCTGGCCAAGCGCGATGAACCCAAGCGCAGTCGCCAGGATCAGGATGTTCGAGATGTTGAAAGCCGAAAGGTAGTTTTCGTTCTGCCCCGCCACGAACAGCGCCAGCGCCGCAGCGACCACCACCAGCGGGATCACCGTGGCGTTGTCGGTTTGTGCGAAATGGCGCAGGCGCGCTCCGAAACCGTCGGCACGGCGGCGGGCCTCGTCGATGTGGTGCGCTTGGGTGTCTGCCTCGACCGCCGCGCCGACAATCCGCGCCTCGGTGATCTCGTTGCCGCGTAGCGTTTCCACCACCCTGCCCCGCGACATCACGATGACGATGTCGCAAAGCCCTTCGAGTTCGGCTGCATCGGAGGAATTGACGATAACCGGCGTACCGGCGTCCGACACTTCGCGCAGAATACGGTAAATCTCGAACCGTGCGCCGACATCGACGCCCTGCGTGGGTTCGTCGGCCAGAATGTAGGCCGGTTCGGACAAGAGCGCGCGTGACATCACGACCTTTTGCTGGTTGCCGCCCGACAGCGACCCGACCCGGGCCTCCAGCCCCGTGGCCTTGACCGCCAGCGAATTGAAAACGCCGCGGACTTCCTCGACCTCGCGGCGGCGGCTCAGTACGCCGGCGCTGGCGAAACGGTCGAGCGCGGCAAAGGTGGCGTTTTCGCGAATGGTCAGATCGGCGGCCAGCCCCTCGGCATGGCGGTCGGACGGCATGTAGGCAGCCATGTCCTTCAGGGTGCGCTGCGCCAGCGGCTTCCCACCCATGACGATCTCGCCCGTGCTGGGCTGCAGTCCGGCCAAGGCACGCATCAGGTCTGACTGTCCGTTGCCTTCGACACCGGCAATACCGATGATCTGGCCCCGGCCGACCTCGAACGACACATCGGTGAACTTGCCGCCGCTTAGACCGCGGACGGCAAAGTTGACCTGCGGCGCGGCGTCGGCACATTTCGGCGGGAAGGCCGAGGCAAGCGTGCGCCCGACGATCAGGTCCAGCAACTCGCGGTTGGTGATGTCGCGCGCCAGCATGCTGCCGCGGTGGCGCCCGTCGCGCAGAACGGTTACCCGGTCGGCGATCTGGCGCAATTCGGCCAGGCGGTGCGTGATGTAGATGACGGCGGTTCCGGCATCCTTGAGCTTGCGAACACGCTGGAACAGCATGTCGGTCGCGTCCTGGTCCAGTGCCGCGGTCGGCTCGTCCAGGATCAGCACCTTCGGATCGACGGCCAGCGCCTTGGCCAGTTCCAGCAAGTGTTTCTGCGCGATGGTCAGCGTTTCAACCCGCGCGTTCAGCGCCACATGCAATCCGATGTCATCCAGCAGGCGGCGAGCGATAACGTCGGTGCGGCCGCCGGCAAAGACGCGCGCAGGCAGGGAAACCTGCAGGTTTTCCAGCACTGTCATGTCAGGCAGGATCGCCGGGTGCTGATAGGAAATTGCGATCCCCAGTTGGGATGAGGACTCGGGGCTCAGGGGCATCACGTTTCGCCCCTCGAATTCGATGGTCCCCGTGTTCGGTTGCAGGACCCCGGTGATGATGTTCATCAGGGTCGATTTGCCTGCCCCGTTCTCGCCGAGGATGGCGTGAACCTCGCCGGCAAAGATATCGACGCTGACATCGCTCAGAGCACGCACCGCGCCAAAGGATTTCGACACGCGGCTCAGACGGACCAGCGGCTTTGCCGCTTGCGTTGCTGTCATGTGTTCGGCCCGGTCGACAGGTACTATTTCAGCCAAGGCGATCATCCGTTCATTTTCCGCAAGTCAGGGGTTGCATCGCTGGGTATGCGCCCGGGCGGCGCGTGCCGCCCGGGAAATCAGTCATTTACTGACCGACAGCTTTTGCCTGTTCGTCGCCCGAAAGCTGCGAGGACAGGTAGATGGCGCCCGGCAGGTCGGCACGGCACTGTACCGCGCTGGGGTCGTTGTCGGTGGAGTCTTCGAAGTTCGGGGCTTCGAAGATTTCCTTTTCCGGGGGCGTGCCGCCGGTGGCTTCGGCAATCGCCCACTGAACCGCAAGGCGCACGTTGTCGTTGCCGGTGGCCACGGTGAACAGCTTGAAGTCAGGGTTGTCGGCGTGGTTGTCGTTCCAGAAGCAGCCCAGCGAGTTGCCGTCCGACGTTGCAAGTGCCGGGATCGAACGATTGAAGTTCTTGAACACTGGCAGTGCACCCACCAGCGACGGACCGAAGTCAGACACGATAACGTCGATGTCGTCATGCTGCGCGATGGCGGCAGACAGGACCTGCTGGGTCAGCGACGGATCCCAGTTGGTCACGGCAAAGGGCTCGGGGTTCAGGAACTTGTAGCTGTCGTCGAGGATGTTCTTCATCCCCTTCAACTCGTCCAGACCCTGGCTGTTGCCGGCAGGGCCGGACAGGAACAGGATGTTGGCCCCGTCCGGGAAGTTCGCCTTGATCCATTTGCCCCAGCTTTCGCCGTCATAGACGAAATCGGCCCCGATGAAGCGGGTATAGTTCTTGCCGGCCTCGCCGCCGACGTTCACCCGGTAGGGCACCACCACGGACCCCGCCCGGAAGGCATTGGTCAGTGCCGGCAGAACGGCCGGGCCGGCATCGCCGAAGACCACCATCGCGTTCACACCGCGTGCGGCCATCGAGTTGATGTCGGAAATCGCCTTCTGGGTGTCTCCCTGGCCGTCAGCATAGAAGTACTCGGTAATGCTGGGGCACTTCTCGGCTTCCTGCTTGCCCGAGGCGGTGGTCACCAGCCGCCAGCTGTTGCCGCCGAACCCGTCCAGCAGCGCGAGCGTTGCCTGGTTCGGACCGCACCAGGACGGCACGTCTTCCGCTAGTGCGCCGGTTGCCGCGGCAGCCAGCCCAAAACTCAGTGCTGCGAGAACACTGGTGCCTTTAAACTTCGACATTTTCATGGTTTTCCTCCTCCGTCGAATGTTGCTTGGTCGTCTTGAAACGGCGCGTCCAGTCGATCGAGTAGACCCCGATCCCGAAGACGAGCGCGAGCGCCTGAACGATGGTCTGTGCCGAGTAAGGCACGCCGATCGACAGGGCGAACTGGCTGAGCTGGTTCAGAAAGAACGCGGCGATCACGACCGAAATCGGAAAGCCGCGCCCACCCAGCAGCGATGTGCCGGCCAGCACCACGACGGCGACGGACGGCAGCAGAAGCGAATTGCCCTGGAAGGCAGTCGGTTCACGGGTGATCCCCGCGATCAGGATGCCGGCCAGGCAGTAGTGCAGCTGGGCCACGACATAGGCCAGCGCCTGGTAGGGCTTCACACGCAGACCGGCGGCCCGTGCTGCCAGGGGGTTGGCCCCGATGGCCTCGAACCGGCGACCGGCCACGGTCTTTTTCAGCACGAATGACACAGCGATCAGCACGGCCAGCGCAAAGATCACGGAATGCGGGATACCGAGAGTCTGCCCGCCAGCGATTGCGGCCAGCGCCTTGGTCGTGATCCGGGGCACGCCGCCGGAGATCGCGAAGACGGCCGAGTAAAGCAGCGCGTTCATCCCGATGGTCGCCACGATGGCGTTCAGCCGGAAATAGGCCACCATGACGCCGTTCAGCACACCCGCGGCCAGAGCAAAGCCGAAGGCGACAAGCACCGCCTGCATCAGCGCCGCGTCATTGCCGTTGGGCATATGCGTGGCAATCACCACGGCCAGCGAAACCGAGCCGGGCACCGACAGGTCGAACCCGCCCTGCTGCACCACCAGCATCTGCCCCAGTCCGACAATGGCCAGAACCGACGCGAACGGCAGGCTGCCCATCAGCGAGCCCGCCGTCACCGCGGACGGCGCGAAGATCGCACACAGGACGATCAGCACGACGGTCGACACCACGATCGTCGCAAAGCCCTTGGCCAGCGGCACGGCCATCAGGCCGAACCGGCGCCCGAAGCTGAAAGGTGTGGTGTCGGCCATTGTAGCGATCCCTCGTCCCGTTGCCCGCGCGACGCGTCAGGCGATTTCCAGCGTGACCTTGACAGCCTTGTCGGGCGCCTTGCCGAGTTCGAGCGCCGTCAGCGCGTCGTCGATGCCGTAGGTGTGGGTCTGGATCGGCGACAGGTCAAAGCCGGTGCGTTCCAGGAACCGGATCGCCGCAGGCCAGACGCCGGGCGAACCGATGCAGCCCCGCACGTTCAGGTTCTTGATCTGGATCTTGCCCAGCTCCACCGGGAATTTCTGGCCGATGTTGATACCCACCATCGACACGTTGCCTTCCTCGCGGGCGTAGTCGAAGACATTGGCCAGCGATGAGGCATGGCCCGCGCATTCCACCACGAGGTCGGCGCCGCCCTTGGTCATCTCGGTGATCGCCTCGACCGGGTTGCCCTTGGTCGGGTCGACCGTCGCATCCGCACCCAGCTTCATCGCGATGTCCCGGCGCAGCGGCACCGGATCAACCACGATCACACGCGCGCCCATGCCGATGGCCGCCGCAGCCGACACCAGCCCGATTGTTCCGCCGCCCGAGATCACGACCGTGTCAGCCGCACAAACGCCGCCATGGCGCAGCACCGCGTAATAGCCGCAGGTGAAGGGCTCGATCAGCGCGCCCTTTGCGTCGTCCACCGCGTCGGGCAGCTTGTGCAGCCATTCAGGACGGGCGGCAAAGAACTCGCGGTCGGCGCCGTCCATAGAAAATCCGAAATGGTGGATGCGCTCTGGCGTGTTGATCACGCATTCGCCCACCACACGGTCGCCGCGCTTCAGGCCTTTGACGTTGCGGCCGATCTCGACCACCTCGCCAACCCATTCGTGGCCAGGCGTCACCGGGTACGAAATGGGGATGATGTACTGGCCCGCCAGCAGTTCGTAATCCGAATGACAGATCCCGACGCGGCGCGAGCGGATCAGCACTTCGTTGTCGGTGATGCCGGGCGTCTGGACCTGGGTCACGATCGGCTTGTTCGGTTCGTCGAAGATCAGGGCTTTCATGTCAGGCTTCCACTGCTGCGGCGACCGGATGGGCCACCTTTTCGATTTGCCCACTGCGGGCCGATGCAAAGACCGCCTCAAGCAAGGCGATATTGTTGACCAGGTGTTCTCCGGTGATCGGATATTCAGCCTGCCCCCGCACGGCGCGGGCAAAGGCGACAAGGTTGTCCTTGACCGGTTCGGCCTTGCCGATTTCGACCGTCTCGATCGGACCGCCGGCCATGGCCGAAGTCACGACCCAGCCCGCGGGCGCCTCGACATGCGCTTTGTCGCGGATGTCGATCCAGCCCTTGGACCCGTAGACGGTAAAGCGCGACATGAACGGGTTCGCCAGCGAGGCCGAGACGTAAGACGTACCGCCGCCGGCAAACTTGACGTAAGCGGCGACCGTGTCGCCCTGCGGCAGGTCCGACGACAACTGTTCGCAGATGCACAGCACGCTTTCCGCACGGCCCAGCAGGCGCACTGACAGATCCAGCAGATGGATGCCGGTCGCGGTCATGCCGCCGGCGGGTGCCTCGGTTGCCTTCACGCGCCAGTTGTCGCGGTCGATCGTCACGAATTTGTCGTGGCTGAAGTTTGCCTCGATCTGGTGAATGCGGCCCAGCTTTCCGGCATCGGCACGGGCAAGCATGTCGGCAACGGGCGGTTCGAACCGGCGTTCATGCCCCATGCCCAGGACCAGGCCGGCACGGCGGCACAGATCGACCGAACGCGCCGCCTCGGCAGCGGTCAGGGCCAACGGCTTTTCGCAGAACACATTCTTGCCCGCCGCGACCGCCTGGGCGATCTGGCCAGTGTGCAGCGAATGCGGCGTCGCCAGAACCACGGCCTCGACCTCAGGGTCGTTCAGCGCATCGGCATAGTCCTTCGACAGTACCACGCCTTTTGACGCGCACAGTGCGCTGACGGTATCGGTGTTGGGTTCCACCGCGTGCACCACGCGAATGTCGTCGGGCGCGGCCTGCAAAACCGAGAGCATCTTCTGCCCCCACCAGCCCAGCCCCACGAGGGCGATTTTCACAGGACCAGACATCACCGGTTGTCCACGCGCTTGTTGAAGGGACGGATCGACACGGTTTTCCACAGACCGACCTTTGCGAAGGGATCGTTGCGGTTGAAATCCTCGACTTCGGCCAGGCTGTCGGCTTCGAGAACGAAGCAGCTGCCGATCATCGTTTCCTCGTCATCGGCAAGCAGCGGACCCGAGATCACGGTCTTGACCGGAGCCTTGGACAGATACGCCTTGTGGTCTTCGTAGTTGGCCAGCCGCTTGTCGACGGCACCGTCGTGGTCAAGGCAATGGATCACGTAATGCATCTTGTCCTCCTCAGGCTGGAATGATCTTGCGCGCGCGCAGCTCGTCGAAGACATCGACGAAGCTTTCGCGCGTGGACTGGTAGGCGGTGAAACCCAGCCGCCGGCTGTTGCCCATGTCGGTGAAGCACTCCAGCTCGCGACCCAGGTCGGCATCGCTGTGCCACCACGACGCCAGCGTGTTCACCGGGATGTCCTGCAGCCCGTGCTTGGCCACGATTTCTTTCCAGATGGCGTCGGCGCCTTTCATCTGCTCTTGCAGCGGCGTCGGATGACCGGGGTATTCCGCGACCTCGATCCCGAAGTAATCGGCGATCTGCTGCCACAGCCACGTCCAGCGGAACACGTCGCCATTGGCGGTGTTGAAGGGCGTATTGGCGGCCTCGGGCGTGGTTGCGGCCCAGTGCAGCTGCTTGGCCAGAACCCGCGCGTCGGTCACGTCGGTTACGGCGTTCAACTGCTGCGACGACCCGGGATAAAGGAACTTGCGCCCCGTGTGCTTGCAGATCGACGCATAAACGGCGAGCGTGACAGCCATGTTCATGTAGTTGCCGACCGTAAAGCCGATCATGGTGTGCGGGCGATGCACCGACCAGGTAAAGCCGTGCTTTTCGGCCATTTCGAACAGCACGTCTTCCTGTGCATAGTAGAAATTCGGCCCCGGCAGGCGCGGGCTGGATTCCAGGAACGGCGTGTAGGGCGTGACCTTGGCGTAATCGTCGAACGAGCCAAGATAGTGCTTCAACCCCGTGACCAGCGCCGCGTGCCGGACAGGCGCACCGGCGATGCCGTCGAACAGGTTGCGGATCATCAGGCCGTTGACGCGGACGTTTTCGTCTTCGTTGGCCTGCCGTGCCCAGGTGCAATAGAACACATGGGTCACGTCCTGCGCACTCTTCAGCGCCTCGGCGGTCGCGGCGGCATCCGTCAGGTCGGCGGCGATGTGACGGTCGGACCAATCGAGATCGACGGCGCTGCGCGAAACAGTGACGACCGTCCATCCATGTTTTTTCAGTTCGCGCGCGGTGTAGCTTCCGGACAGACCGGTGGCCCCGACGATCAGCGCAATATTGGTGTCAGTCATTAGCGTCAGTTTCCGTTTTTCTTCGTGGTGTCGTCAGGTCGTGACGAGGATTTTCAGATGCTCGCCGGCCGGGTCGAGAAGCGCCTCGAACCCTTTGTCGACGACATTCTCGGCCGAGATGCGCGCGGTGATGACTTTCTCGATCGGGAAATTGCCGGCAGCGACCATCCGCGCGATGCGCGGCCAGATCTGGGTCGGGTAGCACCAGGTTGCCTCGACCGTGATGTCCTTGAGCGCCCAAAGCATGGCGTCGATGCTGGCAGGCTTCATGTGCAGGCCGACCTGCACCACCTTGCCCTGCCGGCGAACCGCGTTGGCGCACGCGTTCAGCGACGCCTCGAGCCCGACGCATTCCAGCGCGACGTCAACGCCCACCCCTTCTTCGGTCAGGTCGCCCACCATCGTGCCCAGGTCGCCGCTGCGCGGGTCGACCACGTGCGCATAAGGCGCGATTTCCTTGATGATGCGGCGCCGGTTCGGGTTCGGTTCCGACACGATGATCGTGCTGGCCCCGGCGGCGTGTGCCGACAGCACCGTCAGCGCGCCAATCGGACCTGCGCCCGAAACCAGCACGGTCGATCCCGCCGTAACCCCGCCGCGGTCGACACCATATAGCGCCACAGCTGCCGGTTCGATCATGGCCGCCTGTTCGTCGGTGATACCGTCCGGCACGGGCTGGGCGTTGTAATCCTTGATGACGGCCTTTTCGCCCATTCCACCCCAGGCCCACGACAGGCCGACGCAGCCCAGCTGCGGCGACAGGTGATAAAGGCCGCGCTTACCGTAGTAATCGTTGCGCGGCGCCACCAGCGGCTGAATGGAAATGCGATCGCCCGCGGCAACGTCGCTGACCGCGTCGCCGACCGCCAGAACGCGGGCCGAAAACTCGTGCCCCAGGATCTGCGGGTTCGTCGCGCCGGTATAGACATGCGGCTCGGCCGGGGTGACGATCGGCCCGGCCAGGTATTCATGCAGGTCCGTGCCGCAGATGCCGGTGACGATCGGCGCAATAAGCACGTCGTCGGGCGCCAGCTTTCCCGAAGGCTCCTCGACCTGCTCGACCCGGATGTCCCTGGCCCCATGAAACCGTACGGCTTTCAAATCGGTATCCTCCCCTGTGCGTTCCCTGCGGCCCCCTTGTCCGTACCGTGCGAACGGCATTCCCGGACAAGCCCGCCACTTTGGCTGTCTCGATTCGTAGCAAACCGAAACGACAGCTACTGAGAAATAATCTCCGCTTCGGAGAAATTAGACAAAGCGTCGCCAGACCGGCGCCGTAGTGTGAGCCAAAGCGAAAAGCGGAGACTTACGCATGATTCACGGCGCGACACGTTCCGTAGGTGAAGCGGACAAAGAGCAACTGGTCGGGTGGATCGGTGCCGGCAAGATGGGCGGCCCGATGGCGCGCAACCTGCTGGCTGACGGTATTTCGGTCATGGTGTCCGAACCGGATGCGACGAGCCGAGCGGCCCTGACGCAGGCGGGCGCGCAGGCCGCCGAATCTCTGGCCGCGCTGGCGGATACAGGGATCGTGTTCGCCACCCTGCCCAATGACCAGGTCCTTCACGACGTGGTCTTCGGCACCGCGGGCCCGGGTCTTGCCGACATCTTGCCGTCAGGCGCGGTATTCGTGGAAATGAGCACGGTTTCACCCGAATGCTCTGAGGCTGTTGCCAAGCGGCTCAAGGCGGCAGGCATCGAATACCTGCGCGCGCCCCTGTCGGGCAGCACGGATCTGGCGGCAAAGGCAGCCCTCACCGTGCTTGCCTCGGGCGACCAGGCGGCATGGGACAAGGCCCTGCCCTACCTGGAAAAGATGTCGGCGCGCCGCTTCTACCTCGGACCGGCCGAGGAAGCACGCTACATGAAACTGGTGTTGAACACGCTGGTCGGCGCATCTTCTGCGGTGCTGTCCGAGGCCCTCGCTATCGGGGCCAGTGGCGGGCTGGGCCGGGCCGACATGATGACAGTGATCTGTGAAAGCGCCGTTGCTTCGCCGCTGTTCAAGTACAAGCAGGCAGCCGTGGTGAACGACGACTTTTCACCGGCGTTCACAGTGGCGCAGATGATCAAGGATTTCACCCTGATCAGCGAAGCCGCGCGTCGCAACGGTGTGCCGTTGCTGACAACTGGGCTGATCCTTGAACTTTATCGCAGCGCGTCAAACGCGGGTATGCAGGACGAAGATTTCTTCGCTTTGGTGAAATGGCAGCAAAAATTGTCGACAAGGTGAACTCGGCGGTGCAGCATCCGGTTGCCATGCAGCCGCAAGATGCCGAACTGACCAGTCATGAGTTATCGCGGATCGTCGACTTCCTGCGACGCCTGCGCTCACCGTTCGATCTTAAGATGCCCGGCGCCAAGCAGGACGTCTATTTCAACATCACGCTGGAATTGGTCGATGCCCATCTGCGCCTTAATCCGATCGACAAGTCGGGGCTGATCAGCCTTGCCGATGTGCCCTACAGCACCGGCAACCGCATGATCACCAAGATGATCGAGGAAGGGCTGATCACCCAGGTTCCGCGTGGCAATGGGCTGAAGACCCACTTTCTTGAACCTTCGGACGCGCTGCTGGGCGCCTTCATGCAATACGCCACCCACGTCAAGGGCCACATGGCCAAGACCTTTGGCCTGCGCAAAGGCACCGAGGCCAGCGAATACTACTTCGGCGGCAGCTACTTTGCATCGCAGATCATCTCGCCCGTTCGGGGCGAAGACATCTCGGGCCTGAGCGACATCAAGTTCCTGCTGAACGACGACAACTACTTCATCGCCATGCGCAACATGTGGTCGGACTTCCGCAACGATTTCGGGCGGAAAAGCAGTTTCGACCTGCTGCGCCTGCCCGACCTCTACGCCAATGCCCGCCGCACCTTTTCAGAACTGTCGCCGCGCTACGATGTCGTGGCGATAAACATGCCCTGGCTTGGCGAATTCGCTGAGCGGGGCGAGCTTGCCCCGCTTGAGCAGTTGCTGACAGACGCCGCGATCAACCCGCTGGATTTCCACCCCTCGGTCTGGGGCACCGGCAACTGGAAGGGGGTGCAATACGGCATCCCGCTTTACTGCACGATCGAAATCCTTGCCGCCCGCAAGGACCTCTTCGAGGCGCGCGACATCGCCTACCCCAAGACCTTCGACGAAACCATCGCCGCCGCGCGTGCCTTTCACGATCCGAAGAACGAGTTTTACGGTATCGCCTGGAACGGCCAGCGCGGAATGCCGATCGCCAACAGCTTCATGTTCTTCCTTGCGGCCTGCCGCACGACGATCATCGACATGCCCCTGCGCAACCAGGAAAGCTGGAGCTTCGAATCCTTCGAGAAGCTGAAGCTTCAGATCGACACCGAGGATGCGCTGGAAGTCATCGAGTACATGAAGCAGCTGGTCGAGGTTTCGCCGCCCGACATCTCGACGATGGATTGGGAACGGCGCATTCACTACTTCATGTCGGGCTCTGTATCGCTGGCTTATTGCTGGACCATGCGGGCCGCGCGTTTCGAACATGAACTCAGCTCTCGCGTGGCGCGCCGCGTGGCCTACCTTTCGCCGCCGTCGCGCCGGATGCGGCGGGTGTCAGCCCCGGTCGGGGGCTTCCTGCTGACCATTCCTTCCTACGTGGATCCGGTGCGGCAAAAGCAGATCATCAACGCGATTGCCTGGATGGTGTCGCCCGAAGCGATGAAGGAACACGTCAAGAACGGCTTCCCCGTCGCCCCGCGCTTCTCTGTCTGCGCGGATCCCGAGGCCCTCGCCTCGTCCCCGATCGTCAGCATGGTCGACCGCATGGCCCGCAAGAACGAGCTGGTCACATGGGCCCGCCCTCCGATCCCGGAGTTCAATCTGATCGAACGGACGCTGGGCGAAGAAATCCACGACATCGTGTTCAACGGAAAACCCGCGCAGCGCGGTTTGAAGGATGCAGAGAACCGGATTTTGGCGTCGATACGCGCGTGACCGTTAAACCGGCACGGCAATCGTCGGGCACTAGCCGGTCTTGGAAGACCCCTTCCCAGGCTGCGTGGCCTTTCCAGCGACACCCGTGAACACGCCCGGGCGCCGCAGCGGCGTCATCGCCCGGCCGGCAAAGGACTCCGACGGGGTCATCACGCGGGGATAGGGCGACCTGCAAGGCGCGCAAGCGCGGCGCGATCAACCCCGCGCACCATCAGCCACAGGCCCAAAAGCAGCTCCCACAGGAACTCGGGAATCGTGGCGATGATTTGTGCTTCGGAACCGGCCTCGATCTTGCCCATCATGACGGCCGTGCCTGCAACCAGCAGGGCCGGCCCGCCGATCAGGCCAAGTATGGACAAGGCGCGCGGAACAAGCCGCGTCTGCCACATCATCCAGCCAAGGATCAGGCCATTGCCGACACCGACGACAACGCCGGGGCCGATGCGGAAGGTCCAGTCATGCACCGCGACAAGCGCCGCGCCCACGGCCCGCATCGCGCCGGGATCATCCGCAACGGGACCGGCGCGCAGCGTATTGAGCGCCATCAGCGCGATGATCCCCACCGCGATCAGGCCGCACTCGACAAGCCGGGCCGAGAGATAGGCCGGCGCAAGCACCGGGTGGGATGGGCGCAGCAGCGGATAGAGTGTCAGCGCGGTGCCAATGTTGGCCGTGATCAGCACCATTTCCAGGATCGCCCCAACCGCGACCGGGCGGCTGAAGCCCTGCCCCAGAACGAAGTCCGGGTCGGCAAGAGCCGGGGCATAAAACACCAGCAGCGCCGGGATCGAGGTGGCGAAGGTCACCAGGAACAGCAGTCCCGTCAACCGCGCCAGCCGCTGTGCGTCGCGGTCGGTCACGCCCCACGCGGGGATCCGTTGCGCCGGCAAGGGGGGAATGGCTGAGTCAGCAGAGCTACCGGCGATGGCCATGGCAAGGTTTCCCTCGTTGAACGATTGGATCGATCGGAACAGTGGCGCAGACATGGCCGCCGCGGAAGGCGCGGCGCATGCACGATATCCGTGCACGGCACGCCGTTTCACTCAGGCGTGGGGCTGTGATCCGGACGCACAGACAGAACGGACAAGGCCGCGCATCCAGCGGTGCGCCTCGTCGCCGTCCATCCGGGGATGCCACAGCATCGCTATGGTGAAGGGGGTGGTGGAAAACGGCAGCTCGAACGCTGTCAGGCCGTGGCGCAGCCCTTCGGTGTGTCGGTCTGGAACCGTGGCGATCAGCTCTGTTTCGCGCGCCAGCGCCAGCGCCGTCGAGAAACCGCTGACCGTGGCGGCGACCCGGCGCTCTATGCCCGCGGCACGCGCCGCCTCGTCAATTTCGCTGCTGTGCAAACCCCGCCTGAGCACCTGCACATGACCGGCCTGCGCATAGCGCTCTGGCGTGATCGGCCCGGACCCGAGCGCGTGGCCGGTCCGCACAACACCGATCCAGCGGTCGCGGAACAGTGGAATTGTGCGCAACTCGGGCGCCGTGCCGGCATCTATGACGCCGGTCTCCAGGTCGACTTCGCCCTCGCGCAACGGCGCGCTGTCCTTGTCGGGCTTGGTCACGAATCGCAGCGTCACGCCGCTTGCCTGCTCGGCGACCCGAGACAGCAGCCGCGGGCCAAAGGTTTCGGCGAAACCTTCGCTGCTGCGCAAGACGAACTGGCGTGACAGCCGGGCAAGATCCAGCGCCTCGGCCGGGCGCAATACCGCCCTTGCGCCCTCTACGATCGGGCCGACCTGCCCGCGCAACTCCAGGGCGCGCGGCGTCGGCACCAGGTTGCGGCCCGCCCGAACCAGCAGCGGATCGCCCGTGACCTCGCGCAATCGCGCCAAGGCCCTGCTCATCGCCGAGGGGCTGAGCTGAAGCCGCCGCGCCGCACCGGCAACGCTGCCCTCGCTCAACAGCACGTCAAGGGTCACCAGCAGGTTCAGGTCGGGCATCGCTGATCTCGCACCCATGGCGTCAGACGCAACTACTAAATGCCTTCATTGCGCGTTCCGCAATGGTCCACGGGCGGTTAGCTGTCCGGCTGCACCAACAAAGGAGACAATCATGTCACCCCGCTTCGCCCCGATCCTGTTCGGGTTCGTCCTGTCGGCTCTGATGTCGCTCGTCGTGTCCGGCATTGCCACCCTGCGCAACGCCGGACCGGTTGACGGCTTCGTCCTGCTATGGCTGGGCGCTTGGCTTCCGTCCTGGTTTATCGCCTTCCCGACCGTTCTCGTCGTCGCGCCATTTGCACGCCGCCTCGTCGGTCGGATGGTCAAGGCCCCCGCGGCACAGGTGCAATGATGCCGGATCGCGCACTTGCCCATGTCCAGGGCTATTGGCCGCGTCTTGGCGCCTTGTCGCTTGCGATGCTGCTGTCCTCGTTGGGAACCAGCATCGCGAATGTCGCCCTGCCGACCCTTGCCCGGTCTTTCGATGCCGCCATGGCCGAGGTGCAGTGGGTCGTCATCGCCTATTTGCTGGCCGTCACCAGCCTGATCGTGGGTGCGGGACGTTTGGGAGACCTGATCGGGCGCCGTCGCCTGTTCCTGGCGGGCATGACGGTTTTCTGTGCGGCCTCGGCCCTTTGCGCCTTGTCGCCCAACCTGCCCGTGCTGATCGCGGCGCGGGCGGTGCAGGGCTTGGGCGGTGCGGTGATGATGACCCTGGCGGTAGCGATGGTCGGCGACCTGGTGCCGACTGAGCGCACGGGCAGCGCCATCGGTATGCTGGGCACGATTTCGGCGGTGGGAACGGCTCTTGGGCCGTCGCTGGGCGGGGCGCTGATTTCCTTGTGGGGCTGGCCGTCGGTGTTTGCGGTTCTGGCGGCCTTGGGCGCCGCGGCGGTGCTTGCGGGCAGCGCCCTGCTGCCGGCCGACAGCCCGTCCGCGCGCCGGCCTGCCGGGTTCGATCTGCGGGGCTTGATCCTGCTGGCCTTCTCGCTTGCTGCCTTCTCTGCCGTCTTCACCTTGGGCGAAAGACTGCAAACGCCTGCATTGATTGGTATAGCCATCGCTTCGGCCACCGGATTCGCGGCGTTCATCCGGACGGAACGGCGGGCCTCTGCGCCGCTGGTCCGGCTCGATCTGCTGGGCAACCGCGCGTTGGGCACGGCACTGGCATCGCTGATGATGGTCTCTGCCATCGTGATGGCGACTCTCGTCGTTGGCCCGTTCTACCTCAGTGGCGTCCTCGGCCTTGATCCCGTCAGGACCGGGATCGTGATGTCGGTCGGCCCGGTGGTTGCGGCGCTGACCGGCATCCCTGCCGGGCGGCTGGTTGACCGGCTGGCAGCCTATCCTGTCATCGTCTCCGGGCTGGTAGCGGTTGTGGTCGGGGCGTTGTCACTGGCCGTACTGCCGGGGCTCTTGGGCGCGGCTGGCTATGCAGCAAGCCTCGCCGTTCTGACCTTTGGCTACGCGATGTTCCAGACTGCGAACATGACGGCCATCATGCAGCGCACGGTCAGTGCCGACAGGGGTCTCACGTCTGCCCTGCTGGGTCTGTCGAGGAACATGGGGTTGATCTGGGGCGCGTCAGCAATGGCCGCGCTCTATGCGGTCGGCCCGCGGCTGGCCGCGGCGGCCGGGCTTGGCCACACTGGCGGCGCGGGGTTGGCCTTGGTCTTCGCGGTGTCCGCATGCCTTGGCGCGGCTGCACTTTGCGCAACGATATGGGGGCGCCCCACGCAGTGATCCGGGCGCGGCCCGAATGGCCGGGGATTGCCGAAAATGAGATACCAAAGCGGCTTCTCGCGGCCAGAGCAGCGCCGCCAACCCCATGACTAGCAACACGGCCAGGAACATCGCCAACGAGGTGTGGAACAAGACGGCGCCAATCCGACGCCAGCGCAACTGGGTTTCTCGGTCTGCTGCGGCCTGCGCCACCACCACCGCGTTGAAGGCGGCGCCCCAGGTCGCCACGCCACTGGTGACGCCCACGGCCCAGATCAGCAGCGCAGAGCCGATCACGGCGGGCGGTACAAAGTCGTGGTTCTTGATCTGGCTCAGCCCGGCGATCAGCGCGCCCGAGTTGATGGTGACAACTTGGCTGGTTTTCTTTTTGGGCAGGCAGGCGCGCAGGGAACGCCGCATTCGATTCCACGCCAGAAGCGCGACCGGTGTCGATCGCGGTTGGCGATGGACGCCTTCCGGGTAGTCGCGCACCAGTCGTAACCTTTGTGCCCGTCGCCGCCCACCGCGTCCCTCCGGGCACTTAACCATCCAGCGCCGCCACGCAGGTCAGCCGTTTCGTTCAAGCGTGCTGCAGGCCCCCTCTTTTGGAAATCGGCAGTGCAGACGTCCTTCCTCAAACCGGAGATTACATCATGAAAAACACGATTTCCCGCCGCACCATCCTGATTACCGTTCCCGCGCTTGTCGTGGCTGCCGGCGGCGCCAGCGCGGCCTGGTTCAGGCGCCTGCCCGCCGATCTGGACCTTGCGCGCCAGAAGGCCACCGCCGCCGGCACCTATGTCGCCGCCATTCAGTCGCAACAGGACCCGGTGGCGGTGGGCACGATGCACGCCTGGATCGTGACTTTGACAGATCGCGAGGGCCGCCCGGTCGACGGCGCTCGGATCGCCATCGACGGCGGAGTGCCGCAACATGGCCATGGCTTGCCGACCGTGCCGGCGGTGGCCCGCGACATGGGCGACGGCCGCTACCTGGTCGAAGGCGTCAAGTTCAACATGGCCGGATGGTGGGAACTGAAGCTGGCGATCGACGCGGCCAGGGGATCCGACACCGTCACCTTCAACATCTTGCTGTGAGCACCGCGAAGCGCCGCGTTTCCCTACTCGTCATCATCGCCATGGCCCTTGGGGGCGCCACGGCGGAACGACTGTACCAAGCCACGCAACAGGACTGGACCGAAGAGCACACCATGCAGCTGCGGTCCCTGTCGCTCTCGTCGCTGCCGCCCTTGCCGCCCGATCCATCGAACCGGGTGGCAGATGACCCGCGCGCGGCTGAACTGGGCAAGGCGATCTTCTTCGACACGCGCTTCAGCGCCAACGGGAAGGTCGCCTGCGCAACCTGCCACCTGCCCGCGCGGGCCGGGCCGGTCGACGATCCCGCCGCGGCGGCGGCATGGGCGGCCCCGACTGCGGACCAGCGCACCGGGGTGACGGCGGTCTACGCCAACATGGGCAAGGCGATTGTCGCCTTCGAACGCACCATCGCGCCAACGCCAACACGCTATGATGCCTGGGTCGCATCGCCTGAATTCCCCCAGGCGGGCATCCTGTCGCAAGCCGAGATCGACGCCTGCGCCTGTTCGTCGGCAAGGACGAATGCGTCAATTGCCACAATGGCCCGCTTCTGACCGACAATCACTTCCACAACACCGGCGTGCCCGCAGCGCAGGGCCTGCCCGAGGACAGCGGACGGGCAGAAGGCGCGCGCCTGGTCCTGGCGGACGAGTTCAACTGTCTTGGTGCATACAGAGATGCCGACCCGCAAAGCTGCACCGAACTGCGCTTCATGGCCGCCCCGGGCGATGAGGCCGAGCGCGCCTTCAAGACTCCATCGCTGCGCGGTGCAAGCGCGCGTGCACCGTACATGCACGCCGGTCAGTTCGCCTCGCTGCCCGAGGTGCAGGAGAATTATCCGCAGCACCCCAGGCACCTTCGGGGCACAGCGAACTGCGCGCCAAGTCGCTCAGCGATGCCGAACGGCGGCAACTGATCGCATTCCTTGAAACGCTCAGCCCCCTAGCGGGGCACTGAACCGGCCCGTGGCGGCATCGCGGAATGGCCCCCGTGATGCCGCCGTCCCCGCCAATGCTTTGCCGGCGGGGGCGGCAAGACCGGGCCGCCTCAACCCGGCGGGGCCGACGCCGCGTCGACGAAACAGGCGCGGTCCATCGGGTTTGTTGACTGCACGGCGGGGGTAAAGCCCATCCGCAACAGCACATCGGCCCGGGCATCGACACCCGGTGCCACCTCGATCAGCGTGGGGCCTTCCTGCGTCAGCCGGAACACCGCCCGCTCGGTGACATAAAGAACCTCCTGCCCCTGCCTCAGCGCCTGCTGGCCCGAGAAGGTGATCTGGTCCACCTGCGCGACGAATTTCTGCACCGCGCCATGCTGCGCGATGGTCAGTTGCCCGTCGCCGGTCTGCATCTGCGCGCCTTTGGCATCGAACGTGCCGACAAACACCACCTTGCGCGCGTTCTGCGCAATGTCGATGAACCCGCCCGGCCCCACCGGGAGCCCACCCAGGTGCGAGGCGTTGACATTGCCCTGCGCATCGACCTGGCCGAAGCCGAGAAAGGCGATATCCAGCCCGCCGCCGCCGTAGAAATCGAACTGCGACGGACCGTCGATCATGCAGCTGGCGTTCCGCGCGTAGCCGAACAGCGATCCGGTCAACAGCCGCCCGCCATAGGTGCCATGCTCGATGGTCTGGTAATAGCGCCCCGCTTCGCCGCGCGCCGCCACGATGGTGGCGATCTCGTCGGGAATGCCGAAGCCGTAGTTGATGATCGCGCCGTCGCGCAGCTCGGCCCGGGCGCGGTTGGCAACGATCCGACGGGGCGAGAAGCCCGGATCGGCGGGCGGCGGCAGCGCCGCGCGCGACTGGCCCGAGATCGACGGATCATATCCGATCTCATAGCCCTGCGTCTGGCCGGGGTCGACGACGATGGCATCGACAATGGCGCCGGGAATACGCACCTGCCGCGCCCCCAGGCTGCCGGCCGGCACGCGCTCGCGCACCTGGAAGATCACCTTGCCGCCCGAGTTGTGCACCGCCGCCGCAACTGCGTAGGTGTCGACATTGGCCGGTTCCTCATCAAGGCTGATGTTGCCTTCGTCATCGGCGACAGAGCCTTTCAGCAGGCAGGCATGGATGGGAAAAGGCAAATAACGCAGGTATTCGCGCCCGCCGATCTCGATCACCTCGCACAGCGGATCGGTGGCGGCGGCATTCATCCGCCCGCCGTCGACGCGCGGGTCGATGAAGGTACCCAGCCCGACATGGGTAATCAGCCCGGGCCGGCCGGCGGCGATCTCGCGCATCAACTGCATGGCCACGCCGCCGGGCAGCACATGGGCGGCGATTTCGTTGCGCGCGGCCATCTGCTGCATTTCCGGCGACCACACCCAGTGCCCGCCGATCACCTTGCGCACCATGCCGGCATGGGCAAACCGGCCAACGCCTGTGCCCTTCCGGTTGCCGATGCCCAGCGCGTGCACCAGCGTCAGGTTGGCCGGGTGCCCGGTTTCCAGAAAGCGCTTCTCGATTGCCGCTTGCAGGCACATCGCTTCGCACAGCCCGCCGCCGCCGCCGGTGATCGACAGCGTCGCGCCATCCGGGACCAGCGCAACCGCGGCTTCGGCGCTCATGAACTTGTCCTGCATCATGCGCTCCACGGATCGAATATCTCGGTGCCACCCTTCAGCATCGACTTGGCGATCACGCTGCGGTGGATTTCCGACGCGCCGTCGAAGATCCGGTAGATGCGTGCATCGCGGTAATACCGTTCAATCGGCAAGTCCTTGGAAAAGCCCATGCCGCCAAAGATTTGAACCGCCCGGTCAACCACCCGGCCCAGCGTTTCGGCGCCTTGCACCTTCAGCGCAGAGATCTTGGTCCGCGGGTCCATGCCGGCGTCCAGCTCCCAGGCACATTGCCACAGCGCGGCGCGCGCGGCGTTGATCTCCATCGCGCTGTCCGCCAGCATCTGCTGGACCATCTGGAACTCGCCGATAGCCGAGCCGAACTGCTTGCGCTCGCGCGCGTAATCCAGCGTCATGCCCAGGATCTTGGTCGATTTGCCGATCGCGCGCGCCGCCACCTGCGCCAGCCGCACCCGGCCCAGAACCGACAGTGCCAGCTTCAGCCCCTCGCCCTCGCGGCCCAAAAGGTGTTCGTCGGTCAGTTCGACATCGTCGAAGTGAAGCTCAAGGTGCGAGGTGCCGCGAATGCCCATCATCGGCTGGTCGCGGCCAGTCTTGAACCCGGCCATGCCCTTGTCGACCAGAAACATCGAGATGCCCCGGTGGCCCTTGTCGGGATCGGTGACGGCGGTCACCACGAAGAAGTCGGAAAACGCACCGTCCGAGATGTAATGCTTCATGCCGTTCAGCACCCAGCCGTTGCCCTTGCGCACGGCGCGGGTCTTGATCCCTGCCGCGTCAGAGCCGGCCCCTGGCTCGGTGAAGGCGATAGAGCAGACCCGTTCGCCGCGCACCGCCGGTTTCAGCCAGCGGTCGACCTGGGCGCCCTGGCAGGACAGCAGCACCTCGTAGACATTGCCAAAGGCGCGGCGGATCAGGATGTCAGTGGTGTGGCCGAACTGCTCTTCGACCATCATCTGGTCAAGGCAGGACAGCCCGCCGCCGCCAAACTCCTCGGGCACGTTCATCCCGTAAAGGCCCAGTGCCGACGACTTCTCGAAGATCGCGCGCGCGGTGGCTTCGGGCAGAACGCCGCTGTCTTCCACCTGCTGCTCCAGCGGCGCCAGCTCGCGCTTGATGAAGTCGCGCACGGTGTCGACCAGCAGCCGTTGTTCGTGGGTAATCTGGAAATCCATCGGTTTGTCCTGTTGTCGCGGCTCAGCGTAGCGGAGACAGGCTGAGCGGCCTGAGAAGTTCATGTGCGGCAAGCCCGCCGGTATCGGCGGTCAGCGCGTCGAAGTCGCCCGCCTGCAAGGTGACGTGGGTGCCCGGCGCCTCGCCCGACAGCACGCGGAACGCCGCCAGCGGCGCGCCCGGCAGCGGGCCGGCCGAAAACGACAGCCCGTGCAGCCCGGCAGCGAACATCGCCGAGCCGGCCGGCTGATTGTCGTGGCGGTTGCGCCGCGCCGCGATCACCTGCTCCACCGCATCCGAGCCGCGCTCCAGCGCCATGATCCGGTTCTGCTGCGCCACCACATCGGCAAAGGCGCGTGGGATGAAGGTTTCAACCCACTCACGCTCTTGCGCCAGGCCGGCGCGGCAGGCGTCGCGCTCGGCGAAACTGTCGTAGATCCACAAATGTTCGATCCGGTTCAGCCGGCCGGATTCCACCATCCAGTACCCGCCCATCGGCAGGTGGCGGGTAACCAGCCCAACACCGAACGTGCGAAAATACTCCAGGTAAACCGGGGCCTTGCCCGGCTTCAGGTCATAGGTCCGCAGTTCGAATAACACGCCGGCTCCTCCCGCAATGCGCCCGGCCAAGATGCAAAGTGGAAAGACTTTCCGAAATGGACGATTGCGAGATTGTGTTGGACGATCCCTACCCCGCCACCCGCCGCGTTGTGGCGGCATCGGCGCGGAAGCTGCCCGGCGGTGCACCCACCCGCTTGGAGAAGAAGCGGTTGAAATAGGCCGGGTCGTCATAGCCGATGGAATGACCGATCTCGGCCACCGTCATCTCGGTATAAAGCAGGCAGCGCTTGGCCTCGACCAGGATGCGATCATACAGCACCTCGGATGCGGTGCGCCCCGCCCGCGTGCGACAAGCCAGGTTCAGCCGCTGGGTCGAAACCCCGATGGACCGGGCGTAGAAAGCCAGCGACTTCTGCTCGCGGAAGTGCCGTTCGATCGCGGCGCGATAGCGGGTGACCAGTTCGAAATCACGATCCTGCCGCGAGGGTTCGGACTGGGTCCGGTTCTCTGACAGCCGCATCAGCGCCACCAGGATATTGACGAAACACCCCCGGATTGCCATGCGCCTGCCGGGCGCCTCCCACGTGGTTTCGGTCATGATCTGTTGGAAATACAGCGGCACGGTACCGGCGCAGGGGCTGTCGTCGGCCACCGCATAGACCCCGGGCGTGCGGGTGACCGCGACCAGGCGCGGATCGTCGCGCGCCACGGTCTGGACATAGGATACCGCCACGGTGATCACCCGCCCCTCTGTGCCCGGCTCGAACCGGATTTCATGCAGCGCCCCGGCGGGCTGAACCACCAGGCTTCGCGCCCCCGCGACCAGCGGCTCGCCCTCGATCACGAAGCGCGCGCCGCCCTCGCTGATCCACAGGATCTGAACGTGGTCGGGATGCACATGCGGATGAATAATCCAATCGTGCCGCATCGAGCGTTCGCGGATCTGCTCGACATGGATCGTGTCCAGATCCTCGTCCCTCTGCGCATCGCCGTATAGATAGAAGCTCGGAATGGGTTTCGCACCCTGCACGCCGCCGTCCTCCCCATTCTGGCACGCCCTGCCCCGGCCAGGCGCAGCATTCGAATTGTCCAACAAAAACGCTGTCCTGTCCATTGGCCTGATCGCCCGCGTCAGGCGAAATCGGCACAGGTTCGAAGGGGAGGACAGGATGAGCCAGCGGCCCAGTGGAAACGAGAGCTATGACGTGGTGGTCATCGGCTCCGGCGCGGGCGGGATGTCTACCGCCATCACCGCCAAGAAGCATGGCCTGTCCGTGGCCATCATCGAGAAAGAGCCGGTATTCGGCGGTACCACCGCGTTTTCCGGCGGCGTTCTGTGGATCCCGCTGAACAAGCACGCCAAGGCCGCTGGGATCGCCGACAGCCGCGCCGATGCGATCACCTACATGAAAGAGGAAACCGGCAACTTCTACGCCGCCGACGCGGTGGAGGCATTCATCGACACCGGTCCCGAGATGGTAGAGTGGTTCGAGCGTGAGACGGCGGTGAAATTCGTGCCGACGCTGTACCCCGACTATCACCCCGACGTGCCGGGCGGCGTGGACGTGGGCCGTTCTATCCTCGCGGCGCCGTTCAACACCTCGACCCTGGGCGAAAACCTGAAGCGGCTGCGCCCGCCGCTGGCCACCATCACCTTCATGGGGATGATGTTCAATTCCTCCAACGCCGACATCAAGCACTTCTTCAACGCCACCAAGAGCGCCACCAGCTTTGCCTATGTCACCCGGCGCATGATCAAGCATTTCGCCGAAATGGCGCGCTATGGCCGCGGCGTGCAGGTCACCTCGGGCAATGCTCTGGCGGCACGTCTGGCCAAGACGGTGTTCGACCTGGGCATCCCGCTCTACACCGATACCCCGGCAGAAGAGCTGATCGTCAAGGATGGCCGCGTCACCGGCGTGCGCGTACCCGGTGCGCGGCTGAGCGCCTCCAAGGGCGTGGTGATCGCCACCGGCGGTTTTGCCCATGACATGGCAAAGCTGCAAAAGGCCTATCCCCACCTCGCCCGCGGCGGCGAGCATCTCAGCCCCGTGCCCGAGGGCAACACCGGCGACGGCATTCGCCTGGCAGAGCAGATCGGCGGCCACGCCCCGATCGAGTTCAACGACACCTCGGCGTGGATGCCGGTGTCGCGGGTGCCGATGGGGCGCGGGCGCGTCGGCGCCTTCCCGCACCTGCTGGACCGCTACAAGCCTGGTATCATCGCGGTGTTGAGGTCGGGCAAACGCTTTACCAACGAAAGCGAAAGCTATCACGATGTCGGCGCGGCGCTGGTGCGTGCCTGCGACGGCCAGACCGAAACCGCCGCCTGGCTGATCTGCGATCACCCGACGATCCGCAAATACGGCCTGGGCTTTGCCAAGCCCGCCCCGGTGCCGCTGGGCAAGTACCTGTCGAGCGGCTACATCCAGAAAGGCAGCACGCTGGCCGAACTGGCCGCCGCCACCGGCATCGACGCCGCAGCGCTTGAGGCCACCGTCACCGCCTACAACCGCGGCGCAGAGCACGGTGAGGACCCAGAGTTCGGCCGGGGCCGCACCAGCTTCAACCGCTACCTGGCCGATCCCGAGCACAAGCCCAACCCCTGCGTCGGCCCGATCCGGCGCGGCCCGTTCTACGCGCTGAAGATCGTGATGGGCGATCTGGGCACTTTCGACGGGCTGCGCACCACCGTTCAGGGACAGGTCCAGCGCGCCGATGGATCGCCTATCGAGGGGCTTTTCGCCGTCGGCAACGACCGCGCCTCGATCATGGGCGGCAACTATCCCGGCGCTGGCATCACACTGGGCCCGGCCATGACCTTTGGCTATATCACCGGCCGGCATCTGGCGGGGATTTCGGCATGAGCTGGCTTGGACTTGAGGACAAGACGGTTGTTGTCACCGGCGCAGGCGGCGGCATCGGCAAGGCCATCGCATCGGCCTTCGTGCAGGCCGGCGCCCGGGTTGCCTTGCTCGACCTGAACGCCAAGACCGTCAGCGCCACAGCCGAGGAAATCGGCGCTCTGCCCGTGGCCTGCGATGTGACCGATGCCGCCGCCATCGCCGATGCCGCCACCGCTGTGACGGCCGCGCTTGGTCAGGCGTCGGTGCTGGTGAACAACGCCGCCTTCCTTAGCCCCGGCGCGCTGGACACGGTCGATATCGCGTCGTGGCAGCGGATGCTCGACGTCAACCTGACCGGCTACCTGCGCTGCGCGCAGACCTTTGGCGCGCCGATGCTGGAGCGCGGCGCCGGGTCTTTGGTACATGTCGGCTCGATTTCCGGCAACCACCAGCAGGCGTTCTCCAACGCCTATTCGGCCTCCAAGGCGGCGGTGTCGATGTTGTCACGGCAGCTGGCCTTCGAATGGGGCCCGCGCGGCGTGCGCTCGAATGTCGTGTCGCCCGGGCTGGTGCGCACTCCGCTGTCCGAGGCGTTCTATGCCGACGCCAAGATCAAGGCCGCGCGGGAACGGGTTGTGCCCCTGCGCCGGATCGGCCGGGTGGAGGATATCGCCGACGCGGTGCTGTTCTTTGCTTCCGACCGGGCCGGTTATATCAGCGGGCAAGAGGTGATCGTCGACGGCGGCTATGGCCAGAGCCTTATGAGCCATGTCCCGCGTCCGGGCTATTCGAATGACTAGAACCGTGCTGATCACCGGCGGGGCCGAGGGGATCGGCTGGGCGACCGCGCGGCTGTTCGCCGCCCGGGGCAACCGCGTCGTGATCGCTGATCTGTCGGGTGCCCAGGCCCGCGCCGCCGAGCTGGGCCCCGCGCACCAGGGCATCACCCTGGATGTCACCGATGAGGGCGCCGTCATTGCCGCCTTCGCCGCGCTGGGCCGGATCGACGTGCTGGTGAACAACGCCGGTATCGGCGACACGCACCTGCCCAGCACCGAACAGCAAATCGACAGCTTCCGCCGCGTGCTGGACGTACATCTGGCCGGTGCCTTCCTGATGGCGCGCGAAGCCGGCCGGCAGATGATCGCGCAGGGCGGCGGGGCCATCGTCAACCTGTCCTCTATCGCCGGGGTCGTCGGCCTGCCGCGCCGCAACGCCTATGGCGCGGCCAAGGCGGGGGTGTCGATGATGACCCGGTCGCTGGCCTGCGAATGGGCCGGCGCGGGGGTGCGCGTGAATGCCGTCGCCCCGGGCTATGCCCGCACCGCGCTGGTGCAGAAACTGGTCGACGCCGGGCGCATTGACCTGGACGCGATCCGCCGCCGCGTGCCGATGGGCCGGCTGATCGAACCGGCCGAGATCGCCGAGGCGATCTGGTTCCTCGCCTCTCCGGCAGCCAGCGCAATCACCGGCGTAACCCTTAGCGTTGACGGCGGCTGGGCGGCATTCGGCGATTTCGGTGACGCGACATAGGGCGGCAGGGGTCCGATCCTTTGCCGCCAGCCCGGTTTGCCGCTAAACCGGGTCGCAACGCGACATCAGCAGGACAGCGCCATGCACGCCTCGACCCTTGATCTGATCGGCGGCACGCCCCTGGTGGCGCTGGACCGCGCCCATGACGGGCCAGGCCGGATCGTGGCCAAGGCCGAATTCCTGCAACCGGGCGGCAGCGTGAAGGACCGCGCCGCACGGGCGATCGTTCTGGCCGCGCGGGCGGACGGCCGGCTGCGGCCCGGAATGCCGGTGGTCGAGATGACAAGCGGCAACATGGGCGCCGGTCTGGCCGTGGTCTGCGCCGCGCTGGGTCATCCGTTCATCGCCGCGATGTCCGCCGGCAACAGCCCGGCCCGCGCCCGCATGATGGAGGGCCTGGGCGCGAAGGTGGTGCTGGTGGCCCAGGTCGATGGCAGCCCCGGCCAGGTGACCGGCGCCGATGTCGCCGCCGCCGCAGAAGAAGCGGTTCGTATCGCCCAGGACGAGGGCGGCTTCTACGTAGACCAGTTCAACGCCGCCGAGGGGATCACCGCGCATCAGCGGACGACAGGCGCAGAGATCCTGCGTCAGTACGGCGGCCCGGTGGATGGCTGGGTCGCGGCGGTGGGCACGGGCTGCACCTTCCTGGGCGTGGCGCGGGCGCTCAAGGCGGCCAACCCGGCCACGGTCTGCGCCGCGGTAGAGCCCTTGGGCTGCGAACCGCTGGCGGGCAAGCCTGTGACCAAGGCGCGGCACATCGTGCAGGGCACCGGCTATGGGCTGGTGCCGCCGCATTGGGACCCGTCGTTGATGGACCTCAGCCTGGCGGTCAGCGATGCCGAGGTTGAGCAATGGCGCCGCCGCCTGGCGGTGCGCGAAGGGCTTTACGTTGGCTATTCGGCGGCGGCGAATGTCTGTGCCGCGTCCCGGTTGCTGGGCTCGGGCCGGCTGGGTCCGGGTGCCACCGTGGCCACGGTGCTGTGCGACACTGGCCTGAAATACTGACTGCCCGCCTAGTGCCAGCCGGGACGGGTCACGATCACCACCGCCCCGCCAATCAGCAGCGCCACGCCCAGCGCCGAGGAAACGACGGCCCGCAGCGTCAGCGCCTCGGTGCGGGCGATGTCCCAGACAAGACCGAACAACAGTTGGCTGGCCACCAGCACGGCAATGGTCGGCGCCGCTCCTAGCTGCCGGTACCCGGTGATCGAAGCGAAGACGAAATACGACCCCAGCAGCCCCGGGATCAGGAACCACCAGCGCAGCAGGCCCGTGGCCTCTGCCAGCCCGGACATGCCGCCGCGGGCCAGCAACAGGACTGACAGCAGGGTCAGCCCCACCGCCGCATTGACCACCAGCGCCACCAGCACCGACCCGGCCATGCCGGTGATCCGCGCCATCAGCAGGTTCTGCGCCACCAGCGCCGCCCCGGCGGTGACCAGCAAGCCCAACGTGCCCAGAGGTGTCATCGCCCGCCCTGCCCGTCCGGGTCGCTGCGTGCATCCAGCATCAGTTGCAGGAAGGCCAGGTCGAGCCAGCCGCCGAACTTGGTACCGACTTGCCGCAACAGCCCGGCGCGCTCGAACCCGAGCTGTTCGTGCAGTGCGATCGACGCGGCGTTGCCCGCCTCGATCCCCGCAACCATCACATGCTTGCCGATGCCGCGCGCCCGGTCGATCAGCGCCAGCATCAGCGCCTTGCCGATACCCGCGCCGCGCTGGTTTGCGCGGACATAGACCGAATGCTCGACCGTGTGGCGGTACCCGTCGAAAGCGCGCCAGTCGCCGAAAGAGGCATAACCCAGCACCCGGTCTGCCGCGTCCACCGCCACCAGAACCGGATAGCCGGCGCGACGGCGGTCGTTCAGCCAGGCCTGCCGATTGGCCAGATCGACAATGGTTTCGTTCCAGATTGCCGTCGTATGCGCGACGGCATCGTTGTAGATCTCCATGATCCCGGTCAGGTCATGGTCTTCTGCGTCGCGGATCAGCACGGCGGCCCCCTTGGCTGTGAATATCGTGATCCGAAAATCCACTATGTTAGACAACCCGTCAATGAGTCGCTGCGCCGTCAGACGTCACGCAACACGATCACCGCATACAAACAGGGCTGCGCGCTTTCATTGCGGAACACGCAATCGGCCGGCGGACCCAGACGCAGGCAATCGCCCGCACCCAGCGCGTGCCGCACCGACCCTTCGACAAAGACGAGTTCGCCCTCAAGCACCCAGATCAGCTGCCTGATGAAGGCAAAGGCGGAGGCCGGCATCGGCACCACCGCGCCGGCGGGAAGGCTCACCTCTACCAGATCCAGCGGCATATCCGATCGTGGAGACACCTGTCGGCGCAAATAGCCGGTTTCCGGGTCCGTCCACAGCGGCTGATCAGCCTTGCGGTGCAAATGGCCGCTGGCCGCCTCGGCCCGCGCCAGCAAGGTTGACATGCTCAGCCCGAAGGCGCCCGACAGCTTGCCCAGCAGGTTTGCCGTGGGGCTGCTGGCGCCGCGCTCCACCTTGTGGATCATCGCCCGAGACACGGCCGCCCGCTCGGCCAGATCGGTCAGCGACCAGCCGCGGCTTTCGCGTTCCGCCCTGATCCGGGCGCCAATCCTCTGGTCCAGGCCATCTTGCGTCATCGTGCTATCATAGTAGACAATTGCGATGCCGTGCAAGCGCCGCGATCAGCCCGTCAGCAGCCCATACATCGCCTGCATCGCCACCCGATAGCCGCGCGCACCCAGCCCGCAGATCACCGCCGTGGCCACGGGCGAAACCAGCGAGTGGTGATAGATCGGATCACGCGCATGCACGTTGGAAATGTGCAGCTCGATGATCGGCCCGGCGAAAGCCTTCAGCGCATCGACGATGGCGATGGAGCGGAACGTCCATCCGGCCGGGTTGATCACGATCCCGGCCGCGCTGCCCCGCGCGGCGTGGATCATGTCGATCATCACGCCCTCGTGGTTGGTCTGGGCAAAAACCAACGGCCCCTGCGCCGCGTCGCGGCACATCTGTTCTACCTCGGCCAGCGTGGTCGCACCGTAGATATGCGGCTCTCGCTGGCCCAGCAGGTTCAGGTTGGGGCCGTTCAGAACGTGAACGGCGGGGCCGGTCATGCCTCTTCTTCCTCGTCGATATGCCCACCCAGGAACAGGTGGCCGACCTTGGGATCGGCCAGCAATGTGTCGGCCCGGTCGTGCATCCGGGTCTGGCCCAGCTCCAGCACCAGCCCGTAGTCCGACATCGCCAGCGCCGCCTTGGCGTTCTGCTCCACCATCAGGATCGTCACGCCCTGATCGCGCAGCGCCTGCAACGTGCGGAACACCTCTTGCACGAGGTTAGGCGACAGCCCGATCGACGGCTCGTCGATCAGGATCAGCTTGGGGTCGAGCAGCAAGGCACGAGCCACCTCAAGCTGTTTCTGCTGTCCGCCCGAAAGCTCGATCGCCTTGCGGTCCTTGAACTGGCGCAGCATCGGAAACTGGTCCATCACCGTTTCGATCCGGCGCTTGACCATCGACTGGTCGCGCGCGGTGATCCCGCCCAGTTCGAGGTTGTGATAGACCGAAAGCTGCGGCACCACGTTGCGCCCCTGCGGCACATAGGTGACGCCCTCGGCGATCATCTCCTTGGGCGACTTGCGCGTGACGTCCTTGCCATCCAGCAGGATCGCACCCGAATGGATGTTCAGCAGGCCGAAGATCGCCTTGAACACGGTGGACTTGCCCGCGCCGTTGGGCCCGATCACCGTGGTGATCGACGCCCGCGGGATCGAGAAGCTGGTTCCGTTCAGGATCGTGATCTTGCCGTAGCCGCCGTAGATATCCTTCAACTCCAGCATTTCAGCCCCCCAGATACGCATCGATCACCTGTTGGTTCGACCGGATTTCCTCCGGTGTCCCCTCGGCGATGATCGCGCCTTCGGCCAGCACGATGATGCGCGTGCACAGCGACATCACGAATTCCATGTTGTGCTCGATCACCACGAAGGTGGTGTCGTGCTCGCGATTGTAGGTCTCCAGCCTTTCCTTGAGGTTGGCCAGCATGGTCAGGTTCACCCCGCCCGCCGGCTCGTCCAGCAGCACCAGCGACGGTCCGGCCATGAAGGCCATCGCCGCGTCGACCAGCTTCTGCTGGCCATAGGACAGGCTGCCGGCCATCTCGTCGCGCAGGTGCTCCAGCCGGAAGAACGCGATCATTCGATCCGCCTCTTCGGTCAGCCCCGCATCGGACGGGCCGAACAGCCGGCTGGCCATGGTTCCGTGATGCTCCTGTCCGGCCAGGATGATGTTGTCCAGCACCGACATCTGCGGGAACACCGACAGCTGCTGAAAGGTGCGGCCTACGCCCAGCTTGTTCAGATGCGAGGCGCGCATGTTGGCCACCCGGTGGCCGTTGATATGCACGTCGCCCTTGTCGGGCCGCAGCTGGCCCAGCACGCAGTTGAACAGCGTCGACTTGCCCGAGCCGTTGGGCCCGATCAGGCCCAGCACCTCGCCGCGGGACACCTCGAAGGACACGTCCCGCACCGCGTGGATGCCGCCGAAGGACTTGGAGATGTGATTGACGGAAAGCACGGTCTCGGTCACAGCTGCGCCCCCTTTGCCATGTCCTTGCGGACTTCCTTTTTCGGCCTGACACGGGCCATGATCTTGTGCCCCAGCCCGATCAGGCCGCCGGGCGAATAGACCATCAGCACGATCACCATCGCCGCGTAGATCATCAGGTAATAGCCCTCGGTGAACCGCAGCAACTCGGGCAGCAGGATCACCACCGCCGCACCCAGCATCGGGCCGTAATAGAAGCCCGCGCCGCCGACCACGACCATCAGCAGGATCTTCAGCGAGTGGATGAGGCCGAAGGAACCCGGTTCGATGAACTGGACCAGCGGCGTCATGATCGCCCCCGCCCCGCCACCGAAGGCAGAGCCGATGGCAAAGGCCAGCAGGGTGATGCGCCGGGTGTCCACGCCCAGGCTTTCCGCCCGCACCGGGTTCTCGCGCAGCGCCTTGAACGCACGCCCCCAGGGCGAATGCACGATCCAGGAGAAGACCAGCGCCGAGATCACGAACAGGACCAGCACGAAGTAGTAGAATTCCAGGTTCTTGCCGGTGGAGATGCCAAAGAAATCGGGTCGCGGCATCCCGACCAGCCCGTGCGAGCCGCCGGTCAGCCACTCCTCGTTGCGCAGCACCAGGAACACCAGCGTGTTGAAGGCCAGCGTCACGAACGCCAGGAAATGGTGCTGCACCCGCAGCGCCGGATAGCCCAGCAACAGACCGATGACGAAGGTCGCGCCCATGGCCGCGATCCAGCCCAGAACCCAGTGATAGCCCGCCAGCGTCACCAGCGCGGTGATATAGGCGCCGATCCCCATGAAGCTGGCCTGCGCCAGGCTGATCTGGCCGGCATAGCCCAGCGTCAGGTTCAGCCCCATCGCGGCGATGGAGAACATCAGCCACGAGGTCAGCACGTAGATGATGTAGTTCTTCTGCCCCATCGGCACGAAGATCAGCAGCAGCAGCGCGATCGCGGCAAATAAGATGTGTTTGCGGCTCATACCGTGCGGCCCTCCGAGGTGCCCAGCAAGCCTTGCGGCCGGACAAGAATGATGACGATCAGCAGGATCATCGGCAGCGCCTGCCGGTATTCGGCCGAGAAATAGGTGGCGGACATGTTGTCGATCACCCCGATCAGCAGCCCACCCACCAGGGCGCCGCGGATCTGGTTGAAGCCGCCGACGATAGCCGCGATGAAGGCGACAAGGCCAAGCGTCTCACCGTTGGAGAACTTGGCCAGGTAGATCGGTGTGATCAGGATCGAGGCAATGGCCGCCAGCGCGCCATTGATCAGGAAGGTGTACATCACCATCCGCTGGATATCGACGCCGAGAATTTGCGCCACGTCCGGATTTTGCGCCGTGGCTTGCATCGACCGGCCGGTGCGCGTGCGCCCCAGGAACAGCTGCAACGCCACGATCGTGCCCATGGCGATAACGAAATTGGCGATGTCCGGCACCGAGATCACAGCGTCACCCACCGTCAGCACGGTTTGAGGGAACAGGCTGGGAAACGGCTGTCCGAGGGGTGAATAGAATTCCTTGACCATCTCCTTGATCAGCAGGCCCAGCGCGATGGTGGCGATGACCAGCGGGATCGTGCCGTGCTTGTGCATCGGCTCGACGATCAGCTTCTTGAACAGCGCGCCCAGCAGCAGCACCGACAGGATCACCGTCAGCGGCATCGCCAGCCAGATCGGCAGCCCCAACTTGACCGACAGCGCCAGCACGAAGAACGCCGGTACCATGACAAACTCGCCCTGGGCGAAGTTGATCGTCTGCGACGCCTGCCACAGCAACGTGAAGCCGACGGCGGCCAGGGCATAGATCGACCCGGCCGAAAGCCCAGAAATGAGAAGTTGGATGAATTCGGACATGGCCGCCCCTCCCGGTTAGCGGTTGCACGGTGCCTGCGGTTGGCCGGCGCCCCTTGCAGGGCGCCGGCCGGGGCGAAGGCTCAGTTCGCAGGGAGAGTCTTGGAGATCTGCTGCGCGTTATCGACAACTTCCACCAGGAAGCTCTCGCGGCTCATCTCGCCGGTGTCATCCCAGCAGACATCCATCAGGACGCCGGGATGGGTGGCGGCATCGAGGCACAGACCGTGCATCGTTTCGGCGAATTTCTCCTGGTTGAATTCGCCGATCTGCTCGGTCACGTACTTGATCACATAGGCGCCGATATAGCCCTTGATCGCGTTGTGGTCGGCGCCATAGCCGTACTTGGCCTGGAACTTGCCAGCCATTTCCTTGATCGCGTCCACCGGCGCTTCGGCCGACAGGCCGACATGGCCGAACGCGCCGTTGGCGGCGCCGCCTGCCAGGTCGATCACCTTTTGCGAAACCAGAACCGTGTCGCCGGCCAGCGGCAGCTCGACGCCCTGCTTGTCGGCCTCGATCAGGAAGCGCGCGCTTTCCTCTTCGGTCAGGTAGACAAAGATCGCGTCCGCGCCCGAACCCTTGACCTTGGCCACGTCCGAGGCGAAGTCGACCTGCGCCTGTTCGGTCGGCACGTCGGCCACGATCTCAAGCCCCTGTTCGGCGGCGATCTTCATGAAGGCGTCATAGCCGCCCTTGCCGAATTCGGTGTTGGCCCAGACAACGGCGATCTTCTTGGCGCCGATGCCGTCCTTCAGATAGCTGACCAGCTTGGGCAGGCCCTTCTGCGCGCCGAAGGCGGTGCGGAAGATGTAGGGGTTGCCCTTGGCGGTGATCGTCGGGCTTTCCGATCCGGTGATCTGCGGCACGCCGTTCTGCTGCGCGACCAGCATGTTGACCACGGTGGACGACGAATAGACCGTGCCCAGCAGCACATAGGCGCCATCGTCGATTGCCTTCTGCACCATCGCGCGGCTGTTCTGAGGATCGGTCTGGCTGTCGTATTCCTTCAGGTCGATCTTCTCGCCCAGGATACCGCCTGCGGCGTTGATCTCTTCCACGGCCATCTTGACGCCGTCGTGCCACACGGCACCGGCCGCAGCGCCCGCGCCCGAAAGCTCGGCCACATCGGCGATCACCACATCGGCCATGGCCGCGGTCGAGGTCAGCGCCATGCTGGCGACGGTGGTCATTGCAAGTTTACGGATCATGTTATTCCTCCCTGAACTGTCCTAATCCGCTTCGAGTGTCAGAAGAGCGTCAACGAGCAGCTCTTCCTGCGCCCGGAACATGCCGAGACCCGGCATGACCTGACATCCTTTGGCCGCAGCCGCCTCTATGAAGGGCGATCGCGCCGGTTTGGTGATCGGGCAGGCCGCGAACTGGTCCGGCCGCAACTTGTCGACCTGCACCGGCAACGGATCGCCCTCGCGCATTCCCAGCGGCGTGGCATTGGCAATGATATCAAACCCGGTTGGGTCGTTGCTGCCAACCGAAAGCTTGCCCGGAAACGCGGTTTCAAGTCGGGCAATCAGCCCGTCGCGGCGCGCCACGTCGATTTCATGGATCGCCAGATGCGCCGCGCCGCTGGCCAGAAACTCATAGGCGATGGCCGCACCGGCACCGCCCGCGCCCACCAACAGCACGCGCTTTCCGGCGATCGTGCCGCCCGCCGCCGCGATGCCGCGGCAATAGCCCTGCCCGTCGGTATTGTCGCCAACCCAGCCCGCGGCTGTCCGGCGCATGACGTTGACCGATTGCGCATAGCGCGCCCGTTCGGTCAGCACATCGCAATAGCCCATGGCCGCCTGCTTGTGCGGCACGGTAATCACCAGCCCAGGCGCGTTGGCAATGGCCCGCAGCCCGGCCATGAAGGCGGGAATATCGGCAGAGCGCACATGCCCCGGCACGCACACCGCATTGACCTCGCGGGCGGCAAAACGTTCGGTCAGCAAGGCGGGCGACTTCACCTGCGCAATCGGATCGCCGATGATCAGCATCACCAGCGTTTCGCCATTCAGCGTCGCCGTCATGCCCAGCCCCCCGTGACCGGGTGCGACTGGCGATTGCACTTTTTGCGCGTGCTGCCCCATGTGCCGATCCCTGCTGCCGATCCCGTTGCGAACCGATCCAAAACCCTTGCAGCGTTTCCGCCTGCCTTCGATTTCTCGCCCAGAAACCACCGGGCTGAAAATGGATGAATGGGACCAATGATTGGACTATTCGATTGCGCCGCGCCAGTCATGCCCCGGCCCCCTGCGCGGCGCGCACGCGGTAATGGGCCAGTGTCCGCGCGATGCCGTCGGCCAACCCTGTCACCGGCAGCGCGCCCAACGGCGCGGGCATCTCGCTGGTTGCCAGCGTGGCCGGAATGCGCAGCGGCGGGCCGTCGATAACGGTTTGCGCGCCGGGTACCTGCTCGGCCAGCAAGGAGACGAAGCGGACCATCTCGTCGGTGTCGCCGGCCAGCGTGTAGGCCTGCGCCCCGGCCATCGGGGATGTCACGGCCGCCACCATCAGCGCGGCCACGTCGCCGACATGGACAAATCCGACCCGGCCCGAGAAGCGGATCACCGCCCCCTCGCCGCGATGGGCGGCGGCGATCGCGATGGACGGTCCCGCCGCAATGCCCGAGGATTGCCCGGGCCCATAGACGATATACGGCCGAAAGCCGACCGAACTCAGGCCGTGGTCGGCGTGATAGGCCCGCGCCGCGCCCTCGATCGCCAGCTTCTGCGCGCCGTAATGCGTCATCGGGCGCGGGTTCACCGCGTCGTCGGGCCCAAACACACCGGCTGTCGAGACATAGACGATGCGCCCGATGCCAAGAGCGCGCGCCGCCTCGAACACTTGAAGCGAGCCGATCAGGTTGATCTGCGCCGCGCGGATCGGATCGGCGGCGGCGGCCACGGTCATCACCCCGGCAAGGTGCACGATCCCGTCACATCCCTCTGCCGCCGCACGCACCGAGCCATCGGCGATGTCACCCGATACGATCTCTACCCTGTCGGCAAGGCCGGGCACCGCATCGTCCAGGCTGGCGCGGTTGGGCGCCAGGTCGAAAACCCGCACCCCGTGGCCCGCCGCGGCCAGCCCCGCCACGACCCAGCGCCCGATAAAGCCGCTGCCGCCGGTGACCAGAACCTTCATGCCGCACGCTCCGCGCTGTCGCCCCGGGCGCGCGCCGCAGCATCAAGCGCCGCGATATAGCCAAAGGTGATGGCCGGGCCAATGGTGATGCCGGGGCCGGGATAGACCCCGCCCATGATTGACTGCATGTCGTTGCCGCAGGCATAGAGCCCGTCGATTGCGCGGCCTTGCCGGTCGACCAGACGGGCCCGCTCGTCGCAGGCCAGGCCGGTGGCGGCGCCGATATCGCCCGGCGTCAGTTCGACCGCGTAGAACGGGCCGGTGCCGATGCTGCCCAGCGTCGGGTTGGGCCCGTGGGTGGCATCGCCGTTTGCCCGCTCGTAAACCGTTTCGCCGCGGTGGAAATCGGCGTCAGTGCCGGTTTCGGCAAAGCGGTTGAACCGCTCCACCGTCGCCTCCAGCCCGGCCGGGTCGATGCCCAGCCGCTCTGCCAGCGCGCGCAGGCTGGGCGCGGTCTTCAGATAGCCGTCGGCAATCAGCGCCTTGGCCCCGCGCGCACCGGGCCGAACCAGCCCCAGGCCATAAGCCTGAAGCCCAGCCGCGTCGGTCACCAGGTAGGCTGGGATCGTGCCCGTGGCATATTGTGCAAGGGCGAATTCGTGATAGCTGCGCGCCTCGTTGGTGAAACGCGCGCCGGCCTTGTTAACCGCGATGATCCCCGGCTTGGAGCGGTCGAACACGAAATGCGGGAACACCGCCCAGCTGCCATCGGCCCGCTGGCGGGTGGAAACCGGCGCCCAGAACACGTTCGAAGCCGCCCCCTCGCCATAATGCGCACCCTGCGCCAGCACCAGGTCATGCATCGCCCCGGTATGGCCGGGCGCGGCGGGACTGTGGGGCGCCAGCGGCGCTGGCAGCATTTCGGCCCGCCGCTGCGGATGGCGGGCAAAGCCGCCGGTGGCCAGGATCACGCCGCCTCTGGCCTCGATCTCGGTTCCATCGGCCAGGGTCAGGACCTGCCCCGAGCCACGCGGCGCCAGGCCGGTTACACGGGTATTGACCCGCACCTCGGCCCCCGCCTGTCGAGCAGCTAGCAACAGCCGCCCCACCAGCGCGTTGCCCATCACCAGCCGGGCCGAGCGGCCAAAGCGCACCCGGTCAACCAGGTAGGTGCCGATCAGCCCCATCGCATGGCGCAGCGATCGGGCGGATTTGCCCATGGAAAGCAAATGGTTGATATCGTCCCGGTCCACCTGCAACCCGCCCAGGATGGTGAATTCCGGGATCGCAGGACGGATCAGCGCCAGATCGCGCCCCAGTGCACTGGCGCGGAACGGAACCGGCTCCAGCGCGCGGCCCTTGGCGGTAGAGCCTTCCAGCTCGTACAGGTAATCGGGGTGATGCGGACGGGCGCGGAATTGCGCCACGGTGTCATCCATCAGCCGGTGAATGGCGCGCGGACCGTTATCGACGAATGCCTCGCGCATCGCGCGCGGGCTGCGATTGCCGACAGCCCGATCAAGATAACCCAGCACCCGCGCGCGGCTGTCATCGGCCTGCACGGTCCTGGCCAGCCGGGTGTTGGGCACCCAGGTCGTACCGGCGGAATAGGCGGTGGTGCCGCCGACATATTCGGTGCTTTCGATCAGCAGCGTACGGGCGCCCTCAAGCGCCGCAAAGGTCGCCGCGGCCAGACCGCCGGCACCCGCCCCCACAACCACAACATCGAATTCTTCCCGCGCCGCCATCCGCACCTTGTCCCCGGTTGCAGCCCGCGAATCCCTCGCTAGCCGGTTGTCAGCGAACATTCACAAAAAATGAAAAGGCTTTCAAGTTTTAAAAACGCTTTCACTTTTGATGCGGGCTTGCTAGCCTCCGCCCATCTGTCAGGGAAAGACCATGTCCAGCGTTCTTGAAAAATCCCTCGCCATACTCGAGTTGATGGTCGAGCATCCCAAGGGGATGCAGGTGTCGGCCATTGCCCGCGCGCTCGACATGCCGGTATCGGGCGCCCACCGTACCCTGCGCGAGCTTGCCCGTTTGGGATATGTCCGCCAGGAACGCGACCAGGGCGACTATGTGCTGACGATCCGGCTGGCGGCGCTGGGCCTTGGGTTTCTGGGCCGTGCCGGCGTGACCGACATCGCCCAGCCGATCCTGGACCGGCTGGCACAGATCTCGGGCGAGCTGATCCGCCTTTCGGTGCTGGACCGTCGCGGCCTGACATGGGTCGCCGTCGCCCAGGGCGCCACTGTCGGGCTGCGCTACGATCCGGGCCGCGAACAGGGAATGCAGGTCCACCCGGCCTCTACCGCGGGTGGGCAGGCTTTGCTGGCCACCATGCGCGACGAAGAGATACTGACACTTGTCGGGGAAACCGGCCTGGCGCCCGAGGGCCCCGGGCCGACCCCGGGCGCCCCGGCCAGCATCGCGGCGCTGATGGAGACGATCGCCGAAACGCGCCGCCGCGGCTATTCGGTGGCGGTCAATTCCTACATCGACGGCATGGGCGCGATGGCCGTCGCAATCCGGGCCGGCGGCGTGGCCGATGGCAGGGTGCTGGGTTGCCTGTCGATTGCCGGTCCCGCCGTGCGCCTGCCGCTGGCGCGGATGGAGGCGCTGGCCCCGGCACTGCTGGAAGCGGCGCATGACATCGGTACCGCCGCACCCGCTTCGCACTATTTCGCCGGCCTGCTGAAGGACACCGACGCGGCATGACGGGCGACTGTGACGTTCTGGTCATCGGCTCTGGCGCTGGCGGGCTGTCGGCCGCCGTGACAGCGGCCCATGCCGGGCTGCGCGTGATCGTGGCCGAGAAGGCCGAGCAGATCGGCGGGACAACGGCCTGGTCCGGCGGTTGGCTTTGGGTGCCGCGCAATCCGTTGGCCGTGGCCGCCGGCATAACCGAAGGGCTGGACGGCCCGCTGGAATACCTCTCGCACGAGATCGGCAACCGCGTGCGCGACCCGCGCGTGCTGTCGTTTCTGCAAGCCGGTCCGGAAATGGTGCAATTCTTCGCCAAGAACACCGCCATCCGCTGGATCGACGGCAACCGCATCCCCGACTTTCACACCAGCCCCGGCGCGGTTACCGGCGGGCGCTCGATCTCTGTCGCGCCTTACGATGCGCGGCAGCTGGGCGCCTGGGCCAACCGGCTGCGTCCGCCGCTCGCGGCCACCACCATCGCGGGCATGGCACTGGCCTCGGGCGCCGATATGGCAGCTTTCTTCAACTGGTCGCGCAGCCCGGCCAACGCGTTGCATGTGGCGCGGCGGCTGGCGCGACACGGGCGCGATCTGCTCACCCGAGGGCGCTCGGCGCAGCTGGCCAATGGCAATGCGCTGGTGGCGCGGCTGCTACGCTCGGCGCTGGATCTGGGCGTGACCGTCAGGACCGGCGCCCCGGCCACGGCCCTGCTGACAGAGTCAGGCCGGGTCACCGGCGCAATGGTCGGCGGCGCGCCTGTGCTGGCGCGCCGGGGCGTGGTGATGGCCGCCGGCGGCTTTCCGCATGACCGCGCCCGCATCGCCGAGCTGTTCGAACACGCCCCCACCGGGACCGAGCACCACTCGGCTGCCCCGCCAGAAAACACCGGCGACGGGCTGCGCCTGGCCGAGGCGGCAGGCGCCGCGATCACCCGCGACTACGTCAACGCCGGAGCCTGGGCGCCGGTCTCGCTGCTGCCGGGGCGCGACGGTGGCGTCACCCGGTTTCCGCACCTGATCGAACGGGCCAAGCCCGGGATCATTGCCGTCGGGCCCGACGGGCGGCGCTTCGTGAACGAGGCGAACAGCTATCACGACTTCATGTCGGCTCTGTTCGCCACCGGCGCCGATCACGCCTGGATCGTGGCCGATGCCCGCGCGCGGCGGCGGTTCGGTATCGGCGCTGTAAAGCCCTTCCCCTTCCCCGATGCGCCGCACCTGCGGTCGGGCTACCTGGTTCGGGCGGGCGATCTGGCTGGGCTGGCGGCCGCGCTGGACCTGCCCGCCGCGACGCTGGCGCAGACGATAGAGCGGTTCAACAGCGGCGCGTTGCAGGGCCAGGACTCACAGTTCGGCCGGGGCAGTACGCCCTACAACCGGGTGCAGGGCGATGCCGGACACGCGCCGAACCCGGCGCTGGGGCCGCTGCTGCGCGCGCCGTTCTACGCGGTAAAGGTGGTGCCGGGCAGCCTGGGCACCTTTGCCGGGCTGATGACCGACGCCGCCGCACGGGTCCTGCGGCCCGATGGCAGCGCCATCGCCGGGCTGTTCGCAACCGGCAACGACGCCGCTTCGATCATGGGCGGCCACTACCCGTCGGGCGGGATCACCTTGGGCCCGGCCATGACATTCGGATATATAGCAGGCCGGGTTCTGGCGGGGCAACCCGTCGCCGGGCGCGACCCAACCCAGGAGGCACAAGCCCATGTTTTATGACATTTCCACTCTCAAGACCGTGATCTTCGGTGCCGGCAAGGCCGCCGCCGGGATCGAGGGCTGGCTTGACCAGGGTACCGGCCAGCTGCTGGGCGCGTGGTTTTCCGACATCGGCGCGCTGAACGAGGTTTACCTGCTGCGCTGCTACGACAGCGCCGAGGCGATGCTGGCCGAACGCGAGCGTCTCGCCCGCGCCGACAACCCGTTTGGCTGCATCGACCTGCTGACCGGTTACAGTGTCGAAAGCTATCGCCCGCTCGATTTCATGGGACCGGTCGAGACCGGCGCGCTGGGACCGGTCTACGAGATCCGCAGCTACCGGATGAAGCTGAACGGGTTGATGCCGACGATGCAGAAATGGCAGGCCGCCCTGCCCGGCCGTGATGCCTATTCGCGCTGCTCGATCGCGCTTTACGGGATCGACGGCGCGCCGCGGCTGACGCAGATCTGGCCCTATCCCTCGCTAGAGGCGCGCTCCAAGGCGCGAGCGCAATCGGTGGCAGACGGCATGTGGCCGCCCAAGGGCGGACCGGATTGGCTGACCCCGGAAATGACCTCGACCGTGGCAATGCCCATGGCCTTCTCGCCGATGCGGTGACGTGATGGCCCGCAGCTATTCCATGGCCTATCTGACAGCGAACGGGCTGGACCCGGTCGCTGCAACGCATCTGGCGGCCCGGCTGGGCTTCGACAGCATCAGCTATCGCCTGCTGCCCGCCGGCCCCGGCGACGCTCCGCCGCCAATCCTGACCGACGACGGGCTGTTCAGACAGGTCAAGGCGGCGCTGGCCGAAACCGGCCTGACCATGTCTGACGCCGAGATGATCCGACTGGGTCCGGATACCGAGCTTGGGGCCTTCAAGCCTTTCCTGGAACGGATCGAGGCATTGGGCGCGCGGCATATCCTGGTGGCGGGCGACGATCCCGACCGAGCCCGGATCACCGACAGCTATGCCCGGCTTTGCCGGCTGGTATGGGAGCATGGCCTGACCGCCGATCTGGAGTTCATGCCCTGGACAGCGGTGCGCACCATCGCCGACGCCCGCGCCCTGGTCGAGGCTGCCGATCACCCCGCCGCCGCGATCCTGTTCGACACGCTCCACTTCGATCGCTGCGGCAGCACCCTGGACGAAATCGCCGCCATTCCGCGCACGATGATGAACTACGTGCAGATTTGCGACGGGCCCGTCCCCTATGACCCGGCCGGGCCAGCGATGATGGCGCTGGGGCGCACCGCCCGGCTGGTGCCGGGCGATGGCGGCATCGACCTGGCCGCCATCGTGGCGCGGTTGCCAAGGGATGTGCCGATATCGGTCGAAGTACCCAACGTCGCGCTGGCGCGCGAAATCGGCGTGCCGACCCTGGTCAGCCGCGCGCTGACGGCGACCCGGCGCCTGCTGGGCGAGGCGGGCTGAAGCCCGCCCCGGCCCCGCGGCCCGTCAGGCCATCGACGGCAACCACAGAACGATCCACGGGAATGCGACCAGCAGCGCGATGGTCACCGCATCGGCGATGAAGAACGGCGTCACGCCGCGGAACACGTCCTGCACGCTGAGATCGGGGCGCACGCCCGCGACGACAAAGCAGTTCAGCCCGATGGGCGGGGTGATCAGGCAGAACTCGGCCATCTTGACCACCAGGATGCCGAACCACACCGCGCACATCGGACCGGACATGCCAAAGGCGCTGTCCGCCGCCTCGACATTCAGCCCGCCGTTCAGCGCCATCACCGCCGGATAGACCACCGGCAGGGTCAGCAGCAGCATGCCGATGGCGTCCATGAACATGCCCAGCACGGCATAGGCCAGCAGAATGCAGATCAGGATCGTCATCGGGCTGTAATGCAGGCTGGTCAGCCAGTCGGCAAAGGCGCCCGGCAGGTCGGCAAAGCCCAGGAAACGGACATAGATCAGCACGCCCCAGATGATGCTGAAGATCATCGCGCTCAGCTTGGCGGTTTCCATCAGCGCGTCTTTCAGCTCGGCCCAGCTGATGCGGTTCCACAGCGCCATCAGGAAGACGATGAAGGCGCCGATGGCCCCGCCCTCGGTCGGGGTGCCCCAGGCATCGCCGCCGAACGGGTTGTAGACGAAGAAGATGATGATCACGACCACCGCCACGATGGGCAGCGCCGGCGGCAGGCTGGCCAGCCGTTCGCGCCAGGTAAAGCCGCCCACGGGCGGACCGAAGCCCTTGATCGTCAACGCCATTCCGACGATCAGCAGCGTGTAGATGATGGCCGAGAAGACACCCGGGATGAACCCCGCCAGCAGCAGCTTGCCCACGTCCTGCTCGACGATGATGGCGTAGATCACCAGAATGGCAGAGGGCGGGATCAGGCTGGCCAGCGTGCCCGCCGCCGCCACGACGCCCGCGGCAAAGCGCTTGTCATAGCCCACCGCCAGCATCTCTGGGATGGCGATGCGCGCGAACACCGCCGCCGTGGCGACCGAGGCGCCGGACACCGCCGCAAACCCCGCCGTAGCGAACACGGTGGCCACCGCCAGCCCGCCGGGTACCCAGGCGATCCAGCGTTTGGCGGCCTCGAACAGGGCCTTGGTCAGCCCGGCGTAATAGGCCAGATAGCCGATCAGGATAAAGGTCGGGATCAGGCTCAGCGCCTGGCTGGCGACCTTGCCGTGGGGCACCTGCCCCGCCGTCTTGACCGCCACCGTCAGCGCCCAGCCGAACTGCGCCGGGTCCATGCCCTTCTTGGCCCAGAA
>JAGRMT010000119.1:0-3763 GCA_020441125.1 Roseivivax sp. | reverse complement strand
GTGACCCACAGGCCGATTTCGATCGAACTCATCAGTCGCGCCCCTCGATGTGCTTGGCTTCGGCCGCGGCCTGCTCGGCCACGCTTTGCAGCAACGGCACGGCGACCGGGCTGACCGTGCCGGTCACCAGCGCCCGGCCATAGCCCCACAGCTGCAGCGTCGCACGCAGGCAAAGCACCGAAAAGGCGATGGGCGCCAGGATCTTGGCCGGCCAGATCGGCAGGCGGATGTCGATGGTGCTGTCGCGGCTCCACAGCGGTTTCGTGAAATCGAAGATGCGCTCGAAATGCGCCCAGGTGCCCCAGACCAGCAACGCCATGACGACAAGGATCAGCAGCGTGGTCACGAATTCAAACAGCCACAGCGGCCGGCCGCGCAGCTGGCTGACCACGATATCCATGCGGATGTGCCCGCCCTCGCGCTGCACGTAGGAAATCCCCATGAAGGCGATCAGCGGCATGGCCTGCTGGATCCAGTCGACATAGCCGGGCAAGGGTTCGTTGAAGCCGTTGCGCCCGGTGACCGAAACCACCGCCATCAGCATCAGCGCAAAGACGGCAAGGCCCGCCAGCAGCGCGAACAGCTTTTCCAGCTTCAGCAGGCCGCGATCCAGCGTGCTGAGCAGGCTGTCATCGGCCAGAACGGTCGAGGGTGAGGCCATGAGCGGTCTCCGGCAAGGGATTGGACAAGCACGAAAACCGGGCCCGGCATACGCCAGGCCCGGCCCGTTTGACGCGCGCGGATCAGTGCGTCGCGCGGTAGTCTTTCAGCGTGCTGTTCACCAGGTCGAGCAGTTCCTGCGCCGGCAGGCCCTGCGCGCTCATCTCGGCAACCCAGGCCTTCTGGATCGGCGCACCCGCGATCTCCTGGAACTTGGCGATCTCGTCGTTGGACATCACGACCTTCTTGACGTTCTTCTCGGCCAGGATGCCGTCCCATTCCTGCAAGAGCTTGCCGTAGTTTTCCAGGTAATAGGCAATCGACTCGTCAACCGAGCTGTCCAGCGCTTCGCGCTCGGCGTCGGTCAGGGCGTTGTAGGCGTCGATGTTGACCACGATCGGGCAGTTCACCGTGCCGGGGTTCAGGTTCTCGGTCCACCAGGTTGCCTCGTTGATGGTGCCGAAGGACAGGTGCGCGTGCTGGGCAAAGGCCACGGTGTCGACGACACCCGACTGCATCGCCTGGAACGCCTCGGACGAGGTGACCGAGGTGGGCACGGCGCCCACGGCGCGGAACGCCTCGCCGATGCCGCCGGTGGCGCGCACGCGCATGCCGTCGAAGGCCGCCAGCGTGTCGCGCGGCTCGCCCGTGCCCACCAGGTTGTACTGCGGCATCGGGCTGGTCATCAGCATCTTGGCATTCCACTGGGCCATTTCCTCGGCCACCGCGGGATGGGCATAGATCGCGTGGCTGACGGCCACCTCCTCGCCCAGGTTGCGCACGCCCAGGAACGGCAGTTCCAGCACGGTGATCGCCCGGTTCTTGTCGGCATGGTAGCCGGCGCAGAACTGCGCCATCTCGAACGCGCCGATGGAAATCCCGTCCAGGTTCTCGGTGTTCTTGGACAGCCCGCCATAGCTGATGTTCATCGTGAATTCGCCGTTCGTCTTCTCGGCGACCAGTTCGGCAATCTTGTGCAGGTGCTCGGTAAAGGCCCGGCGGGACCCCCAGGTCGAGACGTTCCATTCGGTTGCGGCGGCTTCGCCCGCGAATGCCGCGGCCAGAGCCGCGACGGTCAGTTTCGTCGCAAGATGCGTCATGGATATTCCTCCCTTTTGGACCGGCAGCTCAGCGGCCACCTTGGCGCGAAGCCTAGCGGAACATTCCCGGGGTGCAAGCGCATTGGCCGCAAAAGCCCAGTCGGCCAGCGGACTTGCCTGCCAGAATCGCAACTCACGATCGTGTGAGACTGTTTGGCGCTAACACGGTATACCAAGGCATACTGTAACGAAATGTCACACCGCGCCGCCCTGCCGATCACGCCCGCGAGAGCGCACTGCCAGCGTCGATTGTAGCGAATTGTGTCAAGTTCAAGTCCTTGAAACGTCGAAATTTGTTCTGGTAGACATATCGTAAGTTTACAATCTCGACCACCACCCAGAAAACAATTTACAGCTAAGGTGCCGATTTCCTTTTGTGTTCTTAACAAATTTTCAACTTCGGCTATGATCCGCAGCAGGGACGGATAACGCCACGTCACACACCCGTGGCCGGCAGAACCAGCATCACTTGTAGGGAGGACTCTCCATGACCGATACCCACGCACCCTCAGCGGCGTTTGCCGCGTCTGCGCATGTGAACGCAGAGCGGTATGACGCGATGTATGCCGCCTCGATCGCCGATCCGGAAGCGTTCTGGGGCGAGCAGGGCAAGCGGATCGACTGGATCAAGCCGTATACCAAGGTCAAGGACACCGATTTCACGCTGGGCAAGGTCAAGATCGAGTGGTTCGGCGACGGCACGCTGAACGTCTGCACCAATTGCGTCGACCGTCACCTTGAGACCCGGGGCGAGCAGACCGCGATCATCTGGGAACCGGACGACCCCAAGGATGCGGCCAAGCACATCAGCTACAAGGAACTGCACCGGAACGTGTGCAAGATGGCCAACGTGCTGGAAAGCCTGGGCGTGCGCCGCGGCGACCGGGTCATCATCTACCTGCCGATGATCCCCGAGGCGGCCTATGCGATGCTGGCCTGCGCGCGCATCGGCGCGATCCATTCCATCGTCTTCGCCGGCTTCTCGCCCGATGCGCTGGCGGCGCGGATCAACGGCTGCGACGCCAAGGTGGTGATCACCGCCGACCACGCCCCGCGCGGCGGCCGGATGACCCCGCTGAAGTCCAACGCCGATGCCGCGCTGCTGCACTGCAAGGACACGGTCAAGTGCCTGGTGGTCAAGCGCACCGGCGGGCAGACCACCTGGATCGCCGACCGCGACTTCGACTACAACGAGATGGCGCTGGAAGCGAACGACTATTCCACCCCGGCCGAGATGGGCGCCGAGGACCCGCTGTTCATCCTGTACACCTCCGGCTCCACCGGCCAGCCCAAGGGCGTGGTGCACACCTCGGGCGGCTACCTGGTCTATGCGGCGATGACCCAGCAGATCAGCTTCGACTACCACGAGGGCGACGTCTACTGGTGCACCGCCGATGTCGGCTGGGTCACCGGGCACAGCTACATCGTCTATGGCCCGCTGGCCAATGGCGCGACCACGCTGATGTTCGAGGGCGTGCCCACCTTCCCCGACGCCAGCCGGTTCTGGCAGGTCTGCGAGAAGCACAAGGTCACCCAGTTCTACACCGCCCCCACCGCGATCCGCGCGCTGATGGGCCAGGGCAACGACTTCGTCACCAAGTGCGACCTGTCCTCGCTCAAGCTGCTGGGCTCGGTCGGCGAGCCGATCAACCCCGAGGCCTGGAACTGGTACAACGACGTGGTCGGCCAGGGCCGCTGCCCGATCGTCGACACCTGGTGGCAGACCGAGACCGGCGGGCACCTGCTGACCCCGCTGCCGGGCGCGCACGCCACCAAGCCGGGCGCGGCGATGAAGCCGTTCTTCGGCGTTCAGCCGGTGGTGCTCGACCCGCAGTCGGGCGAGGAGATCCACGCCTCCCCGACCGAGGGGGTGCTGTGCATCAAGGACAGCTGGCCGGGCCAGATGCGCACCGTCTGGGGCGACCATGACCGGTTCGAGAAGACCTATTTCTCGGACTACAAGGGCTATTACTTCTCGGGCGACGGCTGCCGCCGCGACGCCG
>JAGRMT010000118.1 GCA_020441125.1 Roseivivax sp. | reverse complement strand
CCCGCCCGGTGCCCCAGTGTGAGGATTGTTACAGCCGTTTCAGGCCCCTGCCTGCCGCGGCGCGCGCATCACCGCGATCACCCGCCCCAGGAAAAACCCTGCGCCCAGACCCTTGATCGCGGGCAACAGAGCCTTGGCGGGCAGGTTGGTCAGCACCACCGGGGCGATTGCGGTCAACAACCTTTCGGCGAAGTTGGTCCAGAAGATCAGCATCATGAAAGCCAGGCTGAACCATTCGCCGCGCATCGCGGCGCGCCCGTCGCGGACCCACAGCAGGGTGCGGCGCTGCTTCCACGCGCCGACCAGCGCACCCAGCGCATAAGCGGCACCGAAGCTGGTCCAGGCGGTCACTGGGTCTGGCATTTTCATAAGGCTGGGCAGGCCGGTCAGCCCCAGCAGCGGTAGCAGTGCCATCGGCCAGATGGCCGATACGCGATCGCGAGACGACATCACGCCCAGCACGATCAGACCAGCAAGCAGCGGCCAGACCCACAGGGGCGGGCCTGCCAGAACACGCAACAAGATTTCCATTCAACTGCCAAAGACGAATGTTAACTTAATGAACATTCACTAGGCCAGGCCTCTGGCGAATGCCAGAGGGATTATTCGACACCGCAGGAAACGGACGGCCCATACAGGGCCGCCCGCGAGTGCCGGATCAGCGCAGGTCCGGCGGCGTCGCTTCTGCCGCCAGTGCGGCAACGATCTGGTCCAGCGCCGTGACCTCGGTCCGCTGCTCGCCCAGGCGGCGGACGGTGACGGTGCGCTCTTCCACCTCGCGGTGGCCGACGGCCAGGATCACCGGCACCTTGCCGACAGAGTGTTCGCGTACCTTGTAGTTGATCTTCTCGTTGCGCATGTCGGCTTCGGCCCGGACACCGGCTTCTGCCAGAGCGGAGACGACCTCGGCCACGTAGTCATCCGCCTCGGATGTGATCGAGGCAACGACCACCTGCCGCGGCGCCAGCCAGAACGGCAGCTTGCCGGCGTGTTCCTCGATCAGGATGCCGATGAACCGCTCGAACGAGCCAAGGCAGGCGCGGTGCAGCATGACCGGGCGGTGCTTGGCGCCATCGGCGCCGACATATTCCGCGTCAAGCCGTTCAGGCAGAACGAAATCCACCTGGTGCGTGCCGCACTGCCATTTACGCCCGATCGCATCGGTCAGGGTGAATTCCAGCTTGGGTCCGTAGAAGGCGCCTTCGCCGGGGTTCACCCTGGGCTCGATCCCCGCGGCGCGGGTGGCCGAGAGCAGGGCCGCCTCTGCCTTGTCCCAGGTCTCGTCGCTGCCGGCTCGCACTTCGGGCCGGGTCGAGAACAGCACTTCGAACTCGGGGAAGCCGAGATCGGAATAGATGCGCGACAGGAACTCGATGAACCGTGCCGTTTCGGATTCGATCTGCGCCTCGGTGCAGAAGATGTGCGCGTCATCCTGGGTAAAGCCGCGCACCCGCATGATGCCGTGCAACGCGCCCGACGGTTCGTACCGGTTGCACGAACCGAATTCGGCCATGCGCAGCGGCAGGTCGCGGTAGGACTTCATGCCCTGATTGTAGATCTGCACGTGGCACGGGCAGTTCATCGGTTTGAGCGCGTTCACCGCCTTCTCGCGGGCGTGTTCCTCGTCGACTTCGACGATGAACATGTTCTCCTGGTACTTTTCCCAGTGCCCCGAGGCAACCCACAGCTTGCGGTCCACCACTTGCGGGGTGTTCACCTCGACGTAGCCGCCGCGGCGCTGCTGGCGGCGCATGTAATCCTGAAGCGTGGTGTAGACGGTCCAGCCGTTCGGATGCCAGAAAACCTGGCCCGGCGCCTCTTCCTGCATGTGGAACAGGTCCATCTCGCGGCCCAGGCGGCGATGGTCGCGCTTGGCCGCCTCTTCCAGGAAGTTGAGGTATTTCTTCAGGTCATCGCGGTTGCGGAACGCCACACCCGAGACGCGCTGAAGCATCGGCCGGTTGACATCGCCGAACCAGTAAGCGCCGGAGACACCCATCAGCTTGAACGCATCGGCGGGCAGCTGGCCGGTGTGCTGCAGGTGCGGTCCGCGGCACAGGTCCTGCCAGTCGCCATGCCAGTACATGCGGATCGGCGCACCCTCGGGGATGCGGTCCACCAGCTCTACCTTGAACGGCTCGCCTGCGTCGGCATAGTGCTGGCGTGCGCGGTCGCGGTCCCAGATCTCGGTGCGCACGGGGTCGCGGGCCGCGATGATCTCTTTCATCTTGGCTTCGATCTGCCCCAGATCTTCAGGCGTGAAAGGCTCTGCCCGGTCGAAATCGTAGAACCAGCCGTATTCCGTGACCGGTCCGATCGTAACCTTGGTCTGAGGCCAGATCGCCTGAACGGCGCGGGCCATGACGTGTGCCAGATCGTGACGGATCAGCTCAAGCGCGGCGTCCTCGTCCTGCATGGTGTTGATGGCGATGCTGGCATCACCTTCGATGGGCCACTGCAGATCCCAGTGCGCGCCGTCGACAGTGGCAGAGATCGCCTTCTTCGACAGGGACTTGGAAATGGACTCGGCCACCGCGGCAGGGGTCACCCCTTGCGGATAAGAACGCGAATTGCCATCGGGAAAGGTCAGGGAAATCTCGGCCATCGGCCTTGCTCCTCGTCGGTTTGGCGCCCACGGAACGCCCGGTTGCGGGTTATGTCGTGCCGCCTTGTGGCGCTGGTGCGGGGGGCTGTCAACAGCGATCCGCAGCCCCGCCCGAGGTGCCGCACCCGCCGTTGCCGCGCTGCGCCGGGGCAAAATTGCTGCACCCGCAAATCGCCATGTGGGGCTATACTGCCACCCGGCGCGGGCCGCGCCCAGCCGGGAGACAGCGATGGCCAAGGTACATGACGGACAATTCACCGCCCGGATCGAGGGCGACTTCGTCGTCTTCCTGATCGGGATGCGGATCAACAAGCCTTGGAAACTGGGCATGTGGTGGCCGGTCGCCATGGCCATGCCGCGGATGCTGAAGGAGTTGAAGGCCGCCGACCCCTCCGTCGGCTTCCTGGGCGTGCAGCCGCTGGGCATGTTGGCCATGGCGCAATACTGGCGGTCCTTCGACCAGCTTGAGGCCTATGCCCGCGGGCGCGAGCACCTGCACTGGCCGGCCTGGATGGCGTTCAACAAGCGGGTGCGCGACGCGCGCGGCGATGTCGGCATCTGGCACGAGACATACCTGGTGCGGGAAGGCGAGCACGAGGCGATCTATTCCGGGATGCCGCCCTTCGGGCTGGCGAAGGCGACCGAGCTGGTGCCGTTGGGCCGCGATGCCGAAGGCAAGTCGGCGGCGCGGGCGCGGCTGTCGGGGCAGCTGGGCTAGATCACGCTGGAAAAGGCGCGGCGGCTGGCTATCTAGGGGCACATGACCGATCCAGCAGGCGAATTCTTCGAGGCCGTGACCGACGCCGAGGCAAGCGAGCGCGAGGCGCGCAATGGGTTGCGCCACATGCTTGCCCTGAGCCTGTCGAAAATCGCCGACGGGCTGATCGACCCCAAGCTGGTGCTGAGCTGGCTTTTGACGGCGCTGGGCGCGCCGGGCTGGATGGCCGGCGCGCTGGTGCCGGTGCGCGAGGCGGGCGCGCTGCTGCCGCAGCTGGCGTTGGCGGGCTGGGTGCGGCGAATGCCGCGGCGCAAATGGGCCTGGATTGTTGGCGCCTCCGGGCAGTGCGGCGCGGCGCTGGTGATCGCGGCGGCGCCAATCTGGCTGGACGGGGAGGCGGCGGGATGGGTGATCCTGGCGGCGCTGGCGGTGCTGGCGGTCAGCCGCGCGGCGGCCTCGGTCAGCTACAAGGATGTGCTGGGCAAGACCGTGGGCGCCGGGCGGCGCGGCGCGGTGACCGGATTGGCCGGCTCGGTCAGCGCGGCGGCGGTGATCGCCTTTGCGTTGGCGCTGATGGCGGGCGGGCAGGGCACCGGGCCGCTGGCGCTGGCTGTTGCGCTGGCCGGGGCGCTGTGGCTGGGCGCGGCGCTGGTGTTCAGAGGGCTGGACGAGCCGGCCTCGCCCCGTGCCGTGGCCCCGGCCATCGACCTGTCGCCGCTGTGGCGCGACGCGGGGTTTCGCCGTTTTGTCATGGTTCGCGGGTTGTTGACCGCCACGGCGCTGGCGCCGCCCTACCTGGTGCTGATCGCTGGCACAGGCAGTGCGCTGTCGCAGCTGGGGGCGCTTGTGCTGGCTTCGGCGGTGGCTTCGCTGCTTGGCTCTTATGTCTGGGGGCGCTTGTCAGACCGTTCGTCCCGCCATGTGCTGGCGATTGCCGGGCTGTCAGGCGCCGTTGCGCTGGCGGCGGGGGCGGCACTGGGCGCGGTGGGGAAGACCGGCGGCGCGGCGCTGCCGGCGGTGCTGTTCGCGTTGATGCTGGCTTATCACGGCGTGCGGCAGGCGCGTTCCACCTATCTGGTGGACATGGCCCCCGAAGAGGCACGCGCGACCTACGCGGCGCTGGCCAACACGGCCATCGGCGGGCTGCTGCTGTTGTCGGGCGCGCTGGGCGGCGTGCTGTCGGCCTGGGGGCCGGTGGCGGCGCTGGCCGGTTTCGCCGCCCTGTCGGCGGTGGGCGGCTTGCTTGCCCTGGGCCTGCCCCGAACCGAAGGCTGAGCGCCGCCGGTCAGGCCGGACCGCCGTCGCGCCAGATCGGGTTCGTCCAGGCACGCCGCCCTGCCGCGTCGATCAGGGAAACGCGGATCCATGGCGATTTTCGGAAGCGGGTCAGGCCCAGACTGGCCTTGGTCACCGACTTGCCGTGATGGGCGATGGCGGCCGAGCCGTGACCCTGCACGATGATCGAAGCGACGGATGAGCAGCTGACGTGCAGCGTGTCGCCGTCCAGCGTGACCTGTCGGAACTGCGGCCCCTGGCTGGAGAAATACGAGCCCGCCTTCAGCGCCGCCAACAACGGCTCGGGCGCGTTTTCCTCAGCCTGGACCATGACCCATCCGCCAAAGTGATCGGGTTCGGTGAAATGCGCGTCATCGGTGGCGACAGCGTTCAGCCGCCGTCCCTCGGACAGCAGCAGGTCCATCACCGACCAGCCGTCGGGCCGGTCGCAACCCATGGCGCAGCCGTGGTTATAGACCTCGACGGCATGCGCCGCCTCGATGCTGCGGGCGTCGGCCAGCGTCAGGCCGGACCATTGCGGGTGGGCGATGGCGACAAAGGCCCCGGCGGCGCGGGCGCGCGCGGCGATTTCCGGCCCGGTTTCCTGTCCCTCGACAGGCATGAAATGCGGTGCGTTCGCGCGGCTGAAATCAGCCGGCAGGCCAACGGCCAGGATGTGCCACAGCTCGCCGTTTGCCATCGCGCCAGAATGCAGTTCGGCGCCCAGCAGGGTGGTGAAGCCGGGCGTGCGAAAGCCCAGCGTGTCGGCGATGGGATAGTCGTAAAGCCCGATGAAGTGATCGGTCAGCGCCATGAAGTCATAGCCTTCGGCGCGGTACCGACGGCAGACCTCCTCTGGCTCCAGCACCCCGTCCGACAGGGTGGAATGGGTGTGCAGGTTGCCGCGGAAAAACGGCAGGTCAGGGGAAAACAGACTTTGCATTGGTGGCCCTCCGGTGCACATCTTGCGCAGATGCCAGCGGATCGCAACACGCCGATGACGAAAGGATGACGATGACCGATCTCTCGCCTCTGGGCGCGCTGATCGCCGCGCAGGACTGGGCCGGGGCAGAGCGGCTGTTGCGCGCGGCGGCCACGGCGCCAAATGCGCCGGCTGCGGTGTTCTACAACCTTGCCAAGGTGTTGGAGGCCGCAGGTCAGGACGCGGAACGGCGCGATTGGCTGCAACGCGCAGTGGCGGCCGATCCCGGCTATGCCATAGCATGGTTCGAGCTGGCCCGCGCCGCCCTGGCCGAGGATGCGCTGGAGGCGGCGCAGGACGGATTTGCGCGCGCCTGGGCACTGGCGCCGCAGGATGGCGACGCAGCACTGAGTCTGGCGCGGGTGGCGCTGCGGCGGGGCGACTGGGCCGAGGCGCTTCGCGCCGCGCAACCGCTGGGCCCACTGGCCGAGGCACGGGCGATCCGGTACCGCGCGCTGTGTGAAACCGGCCAGCGCGCGGCGGCACAAGAGGAGATGGCGGCGCTCTTGGCCGTGCCCAATGCCCGGCCGCACGCGCTCAAGGCGCTGACGCGGGTGGCGCGTGGCCGGCTGCCGCTCAGGTTGCCCGCGGCGGGCGGTTAGGGGCTATTTCAGCTGGCTGTCCTTTGAGCCGCGCCGGTTAATGCCGCCGCGTGGCACCGGGCGCAGATCGCGCTCTGCCTGGCAGTCGATGCACAGCTTGACGCCGGGAATAGCCCGGCGACGCGGTTCGGGGATCGGCTCATCGCATTCGGCGCAATGGGTCAGGCTTTCGCCCATGGGTCCACGCCTCGCGCGCATCCGCTCCAGTTCCTCGGCGATCGACGCTTCGATCTGCTCGTTCACCGCGCCGTCCCGGCTCCAGCCTCCAGCCATGGATGAGCCCTCCTGACGAGATCGAGTATAGCGCAATCGGGGGTTTCGTCCAATGATGTCCCGCATATTGACTTTTTCCGTGCGCGCCTAACTTTGCGGAAAGCATAAGGATATTGCGATGCGACTGATCCTGTCCCTGATCCTGGCCCTGGCTGCTGCGTTGCCGGGGCAGGCGGCCGAACCGTTCCGCTTCAACTCCATCGACGGCGGCACGTTGAGCCTTGATGACTGGAAGGGCCATCCGGTGCTGGTGGTGAACACCGCCTCGCGCTGCGGGTTCACGCCGCAATTTGACGGGCTGCAAGAGCTTTATGACACCTACCGGGACCGCGGGCTGGTGGTGCTGGCGGTACCTTCCGATGACTTCCGCCAGGAGCTGGCAAGCGCCGAAGCGGTCAAGGAGTTCTGCGCGGTCAACTTCAATCTGACCCTGCCGATGACCGATATCACCCCCGTCACCGGGGCCAAGGCGCATCCGTTCTACAAATGGGTGGCGGCGCAGACCGGCTTTGTGCCGCAGTGGAACTTCAACAAGGTTCTGATCGGTCCGGACGGGGCGGTCGTGGCCAGCTGGGGTTCGGTCACGCGGCCGATGTCGCGGCCCATCGTCAGCCAGATCGAAGCACTTCTGAACTGATCGCCCTCAGGCCGGGCCGGGCGCGCCGCCAAGAGGCGGGAAATCGGCATAGCGGCGCCGGCGCATTGCCAGCGTTTCTTCAGGCTCAGATCCGGCGGCCAGCAGCGTGCCGCGCGGGGGGATATAACTGTCGATCCGGCGCAACGGCTGTGGCCGCCACGCGATGTTGAACGCCGCAAGCTTGGGAAAGAACCACAACTCGGACACCGGCAGGTGATCGTGCAGCCACCAGGCCAGGTCGCGCCAGTCGCGGCCCTTGTCATAGCGGTCGGCGAACCAGGGAATGACGACGCTGGCGCCAGCGATGGCGGGGCCGGGACGATCCCAGATATGACATTCCAGCGGGTTGTCGTTGCGGGCGCATTTCAGTCCGCGTTCGTTGCCAAAAGCGTTCAGCGCGGCGCTGCGGTAGCCCGAGCGGACAAAGATGCGGCCAAAGGTTTCCTGCAGCGGATCCAGCAGCGTCTGGCACAGCGCGCGGCCGCGGGTGATCGCCAGGTCGGGATCGTCGGGGATGTTGGGCAGCCCGTGCAGGTTGGCGATTTCCGAATGCAGGAACTCGCGCATCCAGAAATGCCGCGACAGTCGCACCCGGCCCAATGCCTCAAGCGATAGCAGGCTGGCGGGGCGCCGCATCGCCGTCAGTAGCCCGACCAGCGAAAAGCACCATCCGGCCCCAGGGGCGCTGCGGGGTTGTGGGCGATTTCCCAGATGTGACCATCAGGATCGCGGGCATACGCGTGATATCCGCCCCAGAACACCGCCTGCGGCTGTTTCAGGATGGTGCCGCCCGCCTCGGCAAAGCGGCGGGTCAGCGCGTCAACCGCGTCGCGGTCCGGCAGGTTATGCGCCAGCGTCGCCGCGCCGGTACCCAGCGCCGCCTGCGGCAGTCCGATGTCGGCAGCCAGGTCGGCCAGCGGGAACAGGCCCAGCGTCTGTCCGATCAGGTCAAAGGCGACGATGCCCGGCGGGCTTTCCTCGCGCTTCCAGCCGAGGGATTCATAGAATGCAGCGGCGCGGTCCAGATCGGCCACGCCGAGGGTGATCAGGCTGACACGCTGTTGCATTTTGTTCCCCTTACGATCCATCTTCGTCCACCGTGATCCACCCCGAGAGCCAAGTCCAGCGTGGCAGTGCCAGGCGCAGCACGTTGCCGCCGCCGGTTGGCGGCTGGTCGTGGCTGCGGTCGATCGGAGCGCCGAGAACATGGGCGCGCAGCAGCGCCCCCACAGCACCATGCGCCGCCACGAGGATATCGCCATCAGGCGCGGCGGTGCAGACCCTTTGCAGCGCGGCCAGCACGCGCGCTTGCGCATCGACCGCCCGTTCCCAGCCGCGGATGCTGTGCGTGGGGTTGGCGAAAAATGCATCGGCGGTGGCCTCGAATTCGGCTGGCGGCAGGTAGCCTGTGGCGCTTCGGTCGTTCTCGCCCAGACCCGGATCCTCGGTCGCGGACAGGCCCAACGCGTCGGCATAGATCGCGGCGGCGTCGCGGGCCTTGCGCTCGGACGAAGAGACGACGCAGCCGATCCCGCCGAGCCGGGCCGCGTGGGCGGCGTGCCGCGCGCGCCCCGCGGGGGAGAGGGGCCAGTCGGTGACCGGTACCGCAGGGTCAATCGACACCTGGGCATGGGTCACAAAGATCAGCTGGCGCACGCCAGTACCTCTTCGAGCGCTTGTTCGATCAACGCCAGGCAAGCGGGGTCCGAGAACCGGTGATCTGCCCCCTTGACCACGGTCATGCGCAGGTCGGGGCTGTCGATGTGGTCGAACAGGCGCAGCAGGGTCTCGCGGCTGACGGCAGTATCGGCCGAGCCTTGCAGCAGCCGCACCGGCCAGGGCATCGGCAACGGGCTGCGCAGCACCAGGTTCTGCCGGCCATCCTCGATCAACCGGCGGGTAACGATATAGGGCTCGTCATAGTCCGACGGCAGCGCAACCCGGCCCATCTGCATCAGTTCTTGGCGTTGCGTTTCGTCGAAGCCGGCCCAGAAGCCGTCCTCGGTGAAATCGGGGGCGGCGGCGATACCGACGAAGCCTGCGACAGCCGGCAGGCGGCGTGCAAGCAGGCACCCGATCCAGCCGCCCATCGACGAGCCGACCAGCACCACCGGCCCCTGCGCCACGTGACGGACCACCTGAGCGGCATCGCTGGCCCAATCGCCGATCGCGCCATCCTCGAACCGCCCGTCAGAGCGGCCGTGGCCGGAGTAGTCGAGTCGCAGATAGGCGCGTTGGCGCCTGCGGGCCCAGTCCTCAAGATGCACTGCCTTGGTGCCGTCCATGTCTGACCGGTAACCGGACAGGAACACCACCAATGGGCCTTTGCCCGGGCTGGCCACATAGGCCAGACGTTGGCCACGATCGCTGAGAAGATAAGCGGTTTCGGTCATTTTCCCTCGTTTTCCGTCATGCGTTCGCGGTTTGCCCCGCAAAACGCCTTGTCTGCCCAAATTTGCGTCTGTCACCCACCTGTCACAAGCTTGACAAGTGGCCGTAACCTACGGACGCTAGTCCCACACAACAGAGGCTCGGGGAACCGCGCCCACGACTCAATAGGGGAAATCTCATGTCGATCACGCGTCGTCACGCTCTCAAGCTGACCTCCACTGCCGTCGCCGCACCGCTGGTGCTGCGCGCCACCGATGCGCTGGCTTCGTCCGGATCCGTCAAGGTTCTGGCGTGGCAGGACTATATCCAGCCCAATATCGCCGAGAAATTCCAGGCCGATACCGGGATCACGCTGGAGCTGACCACCTTCGGCTCGAACGACGAGGCCGAATCGACCATCCGTTCTGCCGGCGGCAAGGGCTTTGACGTGGTCTTCCCGTCGATCACCAACGTGCCGAACTACAATGACGAAAACGGCAAGTCCTACTTTGCACCGCTGCCCGCCGAGGTGAACTCGGGCGCGATCATCCCGTCGTTTCTGCGCGACAGCGCCGCCCTGGGCGGGATGCAGAACGGCGAGCAGGTCGTTCTGCCGTTCGACTGGGGCACCGAAGGCATCACCCTGAACAAGGCCGCGCTGCCGCTGGACGACCGCAACCTGAGCTATGCCGACCTGTTCGGCGAAGGCGCCAAGGCCGCGTTCCGCCAGAAGTCGGTGATCATGGGCGTGGGTCTTTACCTGGATGCCTCTGGCGAAGTGCCGTCGAACCGGATGCTGGACGTGTACAAGTCCGAAGAGGATGCACGCCGGGTCTGGGGTGCAGTGGCCGAATGGATCATCGCGCGCAAGGACAAGTTCGCCGCGTTCTGGAACAACGGCACGGAAGCCACCGCGGCTTTCAAGGACGTGGGCGCCAATATCGGCCAGACCTGGGACACCACCGGTCTGCTGCTGAACCGCGAGAACGCCGATTTCGTCTATCGCGCGCCGAAGGAAGGCATCATCACCTGGCTTGACAGCTTTGGCATGATGCGCGAAGCGCCCAACCCCGAACAGGCGATTGCCTTCATGAACTTCATGCTCCAGCCCGAGGTGGGCGGCATGGTCGCCAACAACACCGGCTACAACTCGGCCGTGGCGGGCGCGGCGGATCACGCCAGCGACGAGTTCAAGGCGCAGTTCAACGATGTCTACACCGCCGATGTTCTGGGCAACATGTGGTGGTGGCAGGCTGACACGCCCTGGTTCGCACCGGTGCGCAACGAGATCGTCGAACTGATCACCAACGCCTGATGACAGGCGGCGCGCCCCGGCCTGACCGGGGTGCGCCACTCTTCCGGCCGGCGCCGCGCATCAGCACGGCGCCATCGTCCGCCAAGGTCCGTGGCAGAGGTGTTGCATGCATGGCCAAGACGTGCGCCTGGACGGCGTGTCGATCACCTATCCCAACGGGTTTACAGCGGTTCACCCGACCGATCTGACGATCGAGGCGGGTGAATTCTTTTCCATTCTTGGCCCGTCTGGCTGCGGCAAGACCACGATCCTGCGCGCGGTCTCGGGATTTGTCGATCCCAGTGCCGGGCGCATCCTGATCGGTGGCCAGGACATGGCCGGGATCAGCCCTGAACGCCGTCCGACAGCGCTGATCTTTCAGAACCTCGCGCTTTTCCCGCTGATGAGCGTGCGCGAGAACGTGGCCTTTGGGCTGGAGGCGCGGGGCAAACCCAAGCGCGAGCGGTTGGCGCGCGCGCAGGAACTGCTCGACCTGGTGGCGCTGGGCGATCAGGGCGACAAGAAGCCGACAGAGCTGTCGGGCGGCCAACGGCAGCGCGTGGCGATCGCACGGGCGCTGGCGGTAGAGCCGGCGGTGCTGTTGCTGGACGAACCGCTGTCAGCCCTGGACCTGAAACTGCGCCAGCACATGCGGGCAGAGTTGCGGGCGATCCAGCAGAAGACCGGCGTGACCTTCATCTACATCACCCACGATCAGGGCGAGGCGCTGACCATGTCGGACCGCATCGCGGTGATGAACAACGGCCGGATCGAGCAGGTGGGCACCTGCGATGCCGTCTATTCCAGTCCGGTCTCGGCCTTTGCGGCCTCTTTCGTGGGCGAGGTCAACGCCATTGCCGGGCGTGCCACCGGGGCCGAGGGCGGCTATCTGCGCGTCGACACGGCCCTTGGGCCACTGGTCGCGCGTAATCCCAACGGCTTGGCGGCGGGGGCCATGGTCTATGTCTTTGTCCGGCCCGAGGCGGTGACGCTGCATCCCGGCGCCGACGACAACCGCCTGGCCGTGCATTTCGAGCGGCGCGACCTTGAGGGTGCCTTTGTCACCCTGCACCTGCGGGCCGAGGCCAATGGCCAGGCCATCGCGGCGCAACTGCCCAATACCGGCGCCAGCGGCGATGCCGCCGCGATACGCGCTGTCGGGTTTTCCCGCGACGCGGCCATTGCCTTGCCCGAAGGGGCGCTGGCCAAGACCGGCAAAGAAGACATGGCGGCACAATGAAAAGCCTGCTGCGCAGCTTCGGTCCCGGCTTGACGGCGCTGTTCAGCCTTTCGGTGCTGGGCTGGGCGCTGATGCTGATCTTGCTGCCGCAGCTGACCATTTTCGAACGCGCGGCAACGGTGCCGGCGCGCTCGCTCGACAGTTCCGTTGCGGCGGCCCTGGCGCGCGACGCGGCCACTTGCGGCTCGGTGCTGAAGCTGCACCGACCCACCGAGACGGAACCTGAGCCGTCATCGGGCGGTGGGCTGGCGATCCCCTCGATCGGGGGCGGCATGGCGGTGCCATCGCCCTCGGGCGGGGGCGGGCTGGCGATCCCGTCGATGACCGGCGGCAGCACGGCCGCGGCTGACCAGACCCGGCCGTATATCCTGCAATGCGACCGTACGGCGACCCATCTGCGGCTGGCCGACAACGGCTCGGCCGAACCGCGTTACCTGGATACCGAATTCGGTATCGCCGACCTGAGCATCGACGCCGCGCTGCCGGTCGATGACCAGATCGCCCAGGCCGAGGAGATCCGCGACCTGGCGCGCGGGCTTGAGGCGCGCCTGAAGCAGGAAGAGGCCAACGCCCCGGCGTTCTCGCTTCAGAATTTCGAGCGGCTGATCGAGGCGGCGCGGCTGCCGTTGCCCGAAAGCATGCGCGCGGCCGAAGACGCCAAGCTGTCGAACAAGGTTTTTGCGCTGATTGGGCTTCGGTTTGAAAAAGACGGGCAGATCTACGAACGGCTGGGCCTGACCAACCTGGCGCGCACCCTGTTCTTTGCCGTGCTGGCCACGGTGCTGGCGCTGACGATCTGCTACCCCATTGCCTACAAGGCGGCGCTGGCCACGCCGCCGCAGCGGCAGATGTGGCTGCTGCTGGGGCTGGTGATCCCCTATGCGATCGTCGAGCTGATGCGGATCTATGCCTGGACCGCGATCATCGACAACCGAGGGCTGATCAATTCGGCGCTGATGGGGCTGGGCTGGATCGACGCCCCGCTGGCGCTGACCCGCTCGCCGGTGACGGTGTTCCTGGTGATCGCCTATGTCTATGTGCTGTTCATGGTCTTTCCGATGCTGAACGTGATGAGCACGCTGGACCGAAACCAGATCGAGGCGGCGCGCGACCTGGGCGCCTCGCCCTGGCGGATCCACACGCGGGTGATCATCCCGCATGCAAAGCCGGGCATCGCGGTTGGCTGCATTTCCACGTTCATGCTGGCCGCCGGTGCGTTCTCGGTGCCGCGCATCATCAGCCGCGGGCTTCAGGCGGAATGGTTCGCCCAGACGATCTATAACAAGTTCTTCGAATCCGAGAATTCCAACATCGGCGCGGCCTATTCGCTGGCCTACACCGTGCTGTGCTTTGCGCTGGTGGCGCTGTTCATGTGGGTGATGCGTACCCGCCTGAAAGACTTCGCGAGGGTGCGATGAGCTCGAACCGTATCCTGACGCTGTACACCTGGGCCTTCCTGGCCTTCATGTTCACGCCGCTGCTGCTGATGATCGTGGCCTCGTTCAACGACATCTCGCCGCCCTCGGTGACGCATTGGAACGGCTTCACCACCAAGTGGTACCGGTTCTTCTGGATGCCCGAGGCCGAACTGCGTGCCGATCCGGTGCTGCGCGCGCTGGACCGCACGCGGCTTTTCGGCTGCATGGCCAATACCGGCACCATCATGGCGGTCGTGGTGCCGCTTTCGCTGCTGCTGGGGCTGTCGGGGGCGGTGATGCTGACGCGCTGGCAATCCCGGGCAAACGGGCTGCTGTGGTGGCTGCTGCTGTCGCCCATGCTGGCGCCGGGGGTTGTGCTGGGTCTGTCGGCACTGGTGTTCTGGGGGCGTCTGGGCGTCGGGGCAGGGCTGTTCACCATCGTGATCGCCCAGACCACGTTCATCGCCAGCTATGCGATGCTGATCCTGATGGCGCGGCTGCAACGCCAGCCGGTCGAGCTGGAAGAGGCCGCGCGTGATCTCGGCGCCACCCCGTTCCACACCTTCCGCCGGATCACCCTGCCATTCCTGATGCCGGCGCTGATCTCGGCCGCGGTGATCGCCGGGCTGGCCAGTTTCGAGAATTACAACACCACGATGTTCGCCAAGGGCGGGGCCTGCAACTTTGCCACCGAGATCGGGGCGATGTCGCGCAACCCCAACGGCCATCCGCCGGTGATCAATGCCATCGGCACGATCATCATCGTGACCACGGTCGTGGCCGCGCTGGCCCATGCCTGGGCGCGCCGGCGCGAGAGCGATACACCCGGCGCATGATTACCGCCCGTTGCCATCCCGCGCTTCGATCCATCCTGCCGCCGCCGCGCCCGGCAGCGCAGGCAATGCCCGAATGGCTGAAGGACATGCCGGGCGAGGTGGCCTCGCCGACGCTGGGCGGCGCCGCGATCCGTACGCTGAAGCATTGCCCGCCCTTCATCGACGCGCTGGGTCTGGGCATTGTGATCCCGCTGGCATGTGACCTGCGCATCGCCGGGGGCGAGATCGCCTGGGACTGGGACCCGCCGGTGATCACCGATGCGCCGATCACCCGTGCCCCGGTGGGGGTGCATGTGCCCGAGCAGGCCACCGGCGTGCCGCTGGGCCTGCCCGAGGGGCAGCTGGTGCTGAAATTCACCAATTACTGGACGCTTTCGGCGCCCGAAGGCTGGCAGCTGCTGTTCACCCATCCGCTGAACCGCGCTGACCTGCCGTTCCTGACCCTGACCGGATTGGTCAGCGCCGACCGGTTTACCGACGGCTACGTGCATTTTCCCGCGCTGTGGACCGATCCGGCGTTCGAGGGCACGCTGCCTGCCGGCACCCCGGTGGCACAGGTGATCGCGGTGCCGCGCGATCTGCCCGGTCTGACGGTCGAGACGATGGACGAGGCGCAGGTGGCCGCCAGCCGCGCGGTGCAAGAGGCATTGCAGGCGGAACCGGGCGTCTATCGCAAGCGGTTCCGCCGCTAGGCGCGGTTACTCCATCGCCTCAAGCTGGTCGATGAAGCCGGAAATCATCTCAAGCCCCTTGTCCCAGAACTTGGGATCGGACGCATCCAGCCCGAACGGTGCCAGCAGCGCCTTGTGATGCTTTGACCCGCCGGCCTTGAGCATGGCGAAGTACTTGTCCTGGAAGCCTTCCGGCTGATCCTGGTAAACGGCGTAAAGCGCGTTCACCAGCCCGTCGCCAAAGGCATAGGCATAGACGTAGAACGGCGAATGCACGAAATGCGGGATGTAGGACCAGAACGTCTCGTACCCGTCCATGAAATCGAAGGCCGGTCCCAGGCTTTCTGCCTGCACGCTCATCCACAGCGCGTTGATGTCGTCCGGTGTCAGCTCGCCGCCACGCCGGGCGGCGTGCAGCTTGCACTCGAAATCGTAAAACGCGATCTGCCGCACCACGGTGTTGATCATGTCCTCGACCTTGCCGGCCAGCAGCACCTTGCGCTCTGCCTGGGTCTTGGCGTTGTCCAGCAGCTTCTGAAAGGTCAGCATCTCGCCGAAAACGCTGGCGGTTTCAGCCAGTGTCAGCGGGGTAGAGGCGAGCATTTCACCCTGATCGGCTGCCAGCACCTGGTGCACGCCGTGGCCCAGCTCGTGCGCCAGGGTCATCACGTCGCGCGGCTTTCCCAGGTAGTTCAGCATCACGTATGGGTGCACGTCGGTAACGGTAGGATGGGCGAATGCGCCCGGCGCCTTGCCTGGCTTCACCGCGGCGTCGATCCAGCCCTTGGTAAAGAACGGCTCGGCGATCTCGGCCATGCGCGGGTCGAAGGCGGCATAGGCCTCGGTCACCGTGGCGCGCGCCTCGTCCCAGTTGACGATGCGGTCGCTTTCCATAGGCAGCGGCGCGTTGCGGTCCCAGACCTGCATCCGGTCCAGCCCCAGCCATTTGCGCTTGAGCTCGTAATAGCGGTGGCTCAGCTTGGGATAGGCGGCGACAACGGCGTTGCGCAGCGCTTCGACCACCTCTGGCTCGACATCGTTGGACAGGTGCCGGCCGGTCTGGGCCGTGGGCATCTTGCGCCAGCGGTCGACCACCTCTTTTTCCTTGGCCTGGGTGTTGTGTACCCGCGCGAAGGTCTTGATGTTCTCGCCGAACACGCGGGCCAATTCGCGCGCGGCGGCCTCGCGCTTGGGGCGCGCCTGCTCGGTCAGCAGGTTCAGCGTGCCTTCGATGTTCAGCTCTTCGCCGTCGACGGTAAAGGTCAGCCCGGCGATGGTTTCGTCGAACAGCCGTTCCCAGGCATCACCGACCACGCCCAGATCGTGCAGGAACTTCTCAAGCTCGTCCGACAGCTGGTAAGGCTTCAGCGCGCGGATGCGGTCGAAAGCGGGCTTGTAGCGGCCAACCTCGGGATCGGCGGCGAACAGCCCGTCCAGCAGTGCGTCATCCAGCCGGTTCAATTCCAGCGAGAAGAACACCAGCGGCGTGGTGAAGTTGGTGATCCGTTCCTGCGTGTCCGACAGGAACTTGGCGCGCTCGGGGTCCACCGTCAGCTGGTAGTAGCGCAGCCCCGCAAAGGACATCAGCCGCCCGCCCACGGTCTCGATCCGCTCGTGCCTGCGGATGCATTCCAGAAAGCCCGCCGCGTCAAGCGTGCCCAGCTTGCCCTCGTAGTCGCGGGCGAAATCCGCACATGCCTGTTCCAGCCAGTCCAGATCACGCGCGACCTCGGGGGCGTCGGGCGCGCTGTAAAGGTCGGACAGGTCCCATTCTGGCAGATTGCCAAGATTGCGGCCCCCGGCAGTGGCGTTGGCGTCGAACAGCGGGCGGATGGTCATCGTCGGCTCCTTCGTGGTGTGACTTCACGAGGTAAGGCCCAAGCCGCCCTGCCTCAAGCCCTGATCGGCGCAAGCGAGGCGCCTATCGGCATCCCAGGACCGTTTCTCGGGCCTGGATCGCGGCGATACGCGCTTTTTCGAGGTCGGTCAGCAGCACTTCAGCCGAGCTCAGCCCCTGGATGCAGTCTTGCGGCGGGAAGGCGGCACGCCCGCGGTCCGAGGTAAAGCAATAGCCCGCGGCAGAGAACAGCGCGTTGCGCTCGACCCACAGTGCGTCGCAGCTGTTGCCGTAGACGAGGGTGTCGCGCACCGCGCTGGTGCCGGCGCGGCGGATCCATTGCGAATGGGCCCAGCCTTCTTGCCCCGCCTCGGTGAGCACCCGGAACCAGGCACCTTGCCGGTCGAGATAGGTCAGGCGGGTGCCTTCGGGCATTTCCAGCAACTTGGCCGTCGAGGAGTCTGGTCCGCTGTGCAGCGCCAGGAAGCCGTCGCGGAGCGGGTCTAGCCCCAGCACCTGGTAGGCCCCAGCGCCACCCTGGACGCCCAGCGATTGCCCCAGCGGCTGGGCCGGCAATTGCGCCGTCTGGGCGGCGTTATCGACAATGGCCAGGCCCGACAGGGCCGTGTCGGCGTAATGGGTGCCGGGGTAGGTTGCGGCGATCTCTAGCGTCAGCCAGGTCAGCCCGGCAAAGGCCGCCATGTCGAATCGTTGCCATTGCGGGCTATCGGCCAGGTCCAGCACCCCCGTCGCGCCCGACGATCCGGTCAGCCGCAGCTGCCGCACCCGGGCGTTGCGGGTATAGGTCTGTTCCGTCTTGGCATAGCCGTTCATCACGTAAAGCTCGGCGATATCGCGCGGCTGGGCGAAGTCGAAGCTCAGCCGCTGGCCCTCGCCGGTGCCCTGGACGCCTTCGACCCAGGCGGTGGCTGGGACGTTGTCGAACAGGTTCTGCGGGCCGTACTGGTTGCCCTGCTGCGAGGACAGCGCGCTTTCGACGCAGAAGCGCCGGTCGGGCGCGGTCAGACAAATCTCGCCCGAGCGGATGGCACGGGCGGCCGGCATGGCGGGCATCGGCGCGGGGGCCGGGGGTGGCGCTGCGATCTTGACCGCGGGCTGGTTGACCGCAGGCGCGTCCGGGCGCGGGGCGAGGAAAACCTCGTCGATCAGGGCCGAGTTTTCCCAGGGTGTCTGGGTGCGGTTGGAAACGGTGATCACATCCGAACGCACCGCGCGCATGACCGCGTGAATATCGGCGCCGGGGGTGCCGATGTGGCGCAACAGCGCTTCGGTGAAGGGGCTGTTGCGGCCCGTGCCATCATTGGCGACATTGCCCGGCTCGGTCGAGAAGGCGATGAAAGAACCGACGCCTGCCTCCATCCGCATGAAGCCCCGGTTTGGCGCCGCGGCACGGCTGGCGGTACCCCGTATGAACGGATTGTTGCGGCAGGCGTCCAGGATGATGATCCGGGTATCGGCGGCATTTTCCATCGTCGCCAGAATGGATTGCAGGCGGATCGCGCTTTCGGTCAGCTCGGCCTCGGTGCCGGGCACGGCGTCGACCGGCATGATGTAATTGTCGCTGCCAAGCTGCATCCCGTGGCCGGCAAAGTAGAACAGCGCCGTGTCAGAGGGGGTCAGCGCGGCGGCGAACTGCTGCACCAGGCGCAGCGCCTCGACCCGGGTCAGGTTGATGCCGTCGAACACCGTGAAACCCAGCTCGCGCAATCGGGCTGCCATGTCGGTTGCGTCGTTGGTGGCGTTCCGCAGCGGGTCGGCGAACTGGTAGTTGCCGTTGCCCAGCACCAGCGCGACCTTGGCCGCCTGCGCCGGCAACGCCGCCATGCACAGCAGCCAGGTGGCGACGATGGCACGGGCGAGAAGGGAAAGCGGCGCCCGGACGATCATGGTCAGAACCGCGCCTCCAGCCCCAACTGCAGCGAACCGTTGGATGTTCCGCCCAATGCGGTGGCAAAGACCCGACTGGCACCACCCAGCGCATAGGACAGCCCCAGCCCGGCCAGATCGCCAGAGCGGCCTTGTTCGACATGCGCCACCACGCCCAGGTCAAGCCGGGGGCGCAGGTGGCGGGTCAGCGACAACTCTGCGGCGTCCGGGGCGCGGTTGGCATCGGGGTGAAACAGCGTCAGCGCCACCTCTGTCTGGGGCAACGACAGCGCCGCCCCGGCCTTGAGGTTGGCGCCGCGCCAGGTTCCGGCGCTGCTCCAGACACCCTCTGCCGCGGCGGACAGCGTCCATCCGCCCCGGCTCCAGGCCAGCGCGCCCGACAGCATCCGATAGCCGCCGCGCAGCGTATCGTGCAGCGACACCCCCCAGCGCAAGTTCGCGCCCTGCGCGCTATAGGAGAGCCCCCAGGGAACGTCGGTCCGGCTCATCGCGCCCACGGTCGCATAAGACAGGTGCGTGGCACGCGCATCGAAGGCGGCATGAGGTGCCATGGCCACCAGCGCCGAGGACAGCACGCCATCATAGGCGGGCCGGATTACCCCCAGCCGCCAACGGTCGTTCCAGGCCAACGCGGCATAGGTTTCATGCGGGTGCTTGCCCCGCAACACATACTCAAGCGCGCCGATTTCCAGGTGCAGCGCGTGCGACAGCCGGATATCGGCGGTAACATCCAGCAGCCCTATCGCGGGCGAGGGCGCGTCGCTGGACAGCGCAACGGTGGCGCTGCCGGAGAACGTCAGCCGCGGCTGTGCGCCGGGGCGCGCAGGCAGGGCCACGGCGGCAAGGCAGAACAGCAAGGCAAAGATCAGGCGCATGGCAGGGCAGGGTCGGTCTTGGTTGTTAACCATTTTTGCCCACGATTTGCGTCAGCGATAGGGCTGTCAGTGGGCGTCCAGCAGTTTTTTCAGATCGTCGAGCGTGTTCGCTTCCTGAATCGGCTTGTCATGGCGCCATCGGACCATGCGCGGGAACCGAAGGGCAATGCCGGATTTGTGCCGGGGAGAGGGCTGGATGCCTTCGAAGGCGATCTCGAACACATGTTCGGGCGTGACTTGCCGCACCGGGCCAAAGCGTTGCACCGTATTGCGCCGCACCCATGCGGTGATCTGGCGGAACTCTTCGTCGGTCAAACCGGAATAGGCCTTGGTGAACGGCACTAGGTCGTTGCCGTTCCAGACGGCAAAGGTGAAATCGGTGAACAGGTTGGCGCGGCGGCCGTGGCCCTGCTGGGCATAGATCAGCACCGCGTCCACCGTCATCGGGTCCAGCTTCCACTTCCACCAGTCGCCCTTCTTGCGTCCGGCCAGGTAAGGGCTGGCGCGGCGTTTCAGCATCACGCCCTCGGCCATCTCGGCGCGTGCCTCGGCGCGCGTGGCGGCCAGGGTGGGCCAATCGCCAAAGGGGATGGCGGGCGAAGGGCGCACGGGTGCATCTGGCGGCAAGCTGCGCATCAGCGCATCCAGCCGGGCGCGCCGTTCGGCCAAGGGGCTATCGCGCAGGTCGGTCCCATCCTGTTCCAGCAGGTCGTAGGCCAGCAGGATCACCGGCGCATCGCGCAGCAACGCCTTGGGCACGGTCTTGCGCCCAATGCGCGGCTGCAATCGGGCAAAGGGCAGGGGCACGCCGTCCTTCCAGGCCACGATCTCGCCATCCAGCACGGTACCCGGTGGGATGAAGTCGGTGGCACGCGCAAGTTCTGGGAAGCGGTCCGTCATCAGTTCTTCGCCGCGCGACCAGACAAAATGCGTGCCCCCGCGCAGGATCAGCTGGGCGCGGATACCGTCCCATTTCCATTCGGCCTGCCAGTCCGCGGGATCGCCCAGCGCTTCGGGCTCTGCCTCCAGCTGGTAGGCCAGGTAGAACGGATAGGGGCGGCTGTCGGGGGCGGCGGTTTCTTCGGCCTCGACCAGGGCGGAATAGCCGATGCTGTCGGGTGACCAATCGCCCATCAGCCGGTGCGCCAGCACGGATTCATCCTGCCCGCTGGCCTGGGCCAGCGCCCGTGTCATCAGCTTCCGGCTGATCCCGATGCGAAAACCGCCGGTGATCAGCTTGTTGAAAAGGAACCTTTCAGTGACAGAAAGCTGATCCCAGGCGGAAAGAATTGCCAATCTTCGATCTTCGACCGATGCCACGTGAAGGGCGCGCAGGGCTTCGATCCAGTGGTGCAACGGCCGGTCAGTGGTGCGCGCAGGCGGCGGCAGGACAAGGGCGATGGTCTCTGCCAGGTCGCCGACGATGGGATAGGATTCCTCCAGAAGCCACAGCGGCACGCCGGCCGCCTCTGCCGCCCAGTCGCGCAATTGGGTCGTTGTCACGGCGCGCTTGGGCCGGCGGCCGGAAAACAACGCGATGGTCCAGATCTTGTCGGCGTCGGGCGCGGTCCGGAAATACTCGCGCATCGCCGCCACCTTGGCAGAGGTCTTGGTGGTCTGGTCGATCGCCGTGTACAGCGCGGCAAAGGTTTTCATGCCGGGCTCTCCGGCTCTGTTTCCTCGCCGCCGTACTCGGTCAGCAGCGGTTGCGCGTTCCAACCGGCAGAGTTCAGGTAACGCGCGAAGATCTCGGTATAGCCATGAGTCGCGTAAACGGTTTCGGCCCCGGTCGCGCGGATCGCGTCCAGCAGCCCGGGCCAGTCGGCGTGGTCTGACAAGACAAAGCCGCGATCGCCCGCGCGGCGCCGCCGGATACCGCGCAATGCCATCCAGCCACTGGCAAACGCTGTCGTGGCGGGGCCGAACCGCCGTGCCCAGGACGACCCCAGTGCCGACGGCGGCGCGATCACCAGAGCGCCGGCCCGCGCCTTGAGATCGGTGTCGGGTGTCACATGCGTTGTTTCGGGCAGGGGCAATCCCTGCGCGCGCAGCACGGCATTCGTCGCCTCGACCGCGCCATGTGTCAGCACGGGGCCGATGCCGGGATCGAGCAGCGACAGAACCCGCTGCGCCTTGCCCAGTGAATAGGCGCCCAGGAGGGCGAACCGCCCTTGCCCTGCGGCCTGCGCCCACCAGGCGTTGATCTGCGCCGCCACTTCGGGTTGGGGCGCCCATTTGAACACCGGCAGGCCAAAGGTGCATTCGGTGATGAAGCTGTGGCAGCGGACTGGTTCGAACGGCTCGCATAACCCGTCAGGCGTGGTCTTGTAATCGCCCGAGGCGACCCAGACCTCGCCGCCGACGGCAACCCTGATCTGCGCCGATCCGGGAAGGTGGCCCGCCGGATGAAACGAAACCGTGGCATCGCCGATCCGCCGCTCTTCGCCATAGGGCAGGGTTTCGACGCGGATGTCGCCCAGCCGGTGGCGCAGAACGGGGGCGGCGGCGCGGGTGCACAGATAGCGCCCGTGACCCGAGCGGGCATGGTCGGAATGGCCATGAGTGATCAACGCCCGATCGACCGGGCGCCAGGGATCAATGAAGAAATCGCCCGCGGCACAATAAAGGCCGCGGTCTGTGGCGCGCAGAACCGGGGTCATCGGACTGACTATAGAGTGCGCCGCGGCGCCGGCCAGCGCGGTTTACGCAGGAATGGCCAGGGCGCCGCCGGTAATTTCGCGCCCTTCGAACAATGCGATGCATTGCTCGGTCACGCAGCGCCGCACGGCGGGGCCTTCCATCAGCACTTCGTGCTCGGCTCGCGGCACGCTTAGCAGCATCCCCTTGGGCCAGGCGGCCATGCGGGCGCGGATGCGCGCCACATCGACGATGCGCTCCTGCTGGCCGACAAAAGTCAGGCAGCGCAGATCGGGGGAAGGCAGGTGGCTAAGGGCAAGGCATTCGGCCAGCGCCTCGTTCAGCCATTGCAGAGACGGCCCGCCCAGCTGGAACTGCGGCTCTGCCACGGCTTGCCGGCGCATCATCTCGAACATCTCGGGATCGGTGGTCAGCACGTTGTCTTCGAACGGCTGGGTGGCGACATAGCTTTCCGGCTTGGTGCCCGGTACGGCGAAGTGACCCAGGCCCGACCGGGTGCCAGACCAGCTGAGCGCCCAAGCCGCCGGGCGGACCACGGCAGAAAAGCGGATGCCCCACATCGGTCCGGTAAACACCGCCGACTCGACCGGCAAGTGCCGCAACAGCGCGCGCAGGCCGATCGCCCCGCCCATCGAATGCGCCACCAGGTGCCAGGGTTTGGGCAGCTTCAACGCCTCGGCCGCCGCGACGGCGGTGTCGACGTCGATCTGATAGTCGAGAAAGGTGCCGACATGGCCGACGCGCGGGTTGGATGTCAGCCGGTCGGCCAAGCCCTGGCCGCGCCAGTCCACGATCAGCACGCTATAGCCCTCCGCCACCAGATCGGTGGCGGTCCGGCCATATTTTTCAATGTATTCCGTTCTGCCTGGAAACAGCAGGACAGTGCCCCGCGCCTTTTGCGCCGGAAAGATGCCGAAGCGCAGGCGCACGCCGTCGTCGGCCTGTGCCCAGACAGCATGTGCGCCATCGGGACCTTCGGCCAGTTCGGCGTGATACGGCGCGGGACCCAGCATCAGGCCAGAACCGAGGCCAGCCGCATTGCCGCGCCCATGTCGCCGTCAACTGCCAGCTTGCCTTGCATGAAGGCCGCAGTCGGGTCCAGATCGCCTTGCAGGATCTGCTGGAACGTGTCGGCATCGGCGGTCAGCGTCACGTCGGCCGCCTCATCGCCGGCGCGGGCGCCGCTGCCATCGACCATGATGCAGCCTTCGCCGCTGATGTCGAACTTGGCCGTGCCGTCAAAACCGCCTGCCATCTTTTCATTCAGGGCGGCAACGGCCCCGGTCACGACTTCGCTCATCTGCGCTCTCCTCTGTTTGATTGGGCGCGGCTTTTCTTTCACCGCGCAAACGCTACACTCGTTGTTGTTATGAGCACGCAGAGACTCGATTTCAAACGTATCGTGGCGGCATATGCCGCAATAGTCACGATTTCCTTACCGGCTGTGGCCCAGGACGCGACCGATCAGGAATTATTGCAGCAATTACAGACGGCTGAGCCAGAGCAGACGGCGCGGATCACCGACCGGTTGATCGACCAGTGGTCCAAATCGGGCTCTGCCGCGATGGATCTGCTGCTGCGCCGGGGGCGCGATGCGCTGGAGGTGCAGCAACCCGGTCTGGCAATCGAGCATCTGACCGCACTGACAGATCACGCGCCGGATTTCGCCGAGGGCTGGCACACGCTGGCGCTGGCCTATTTCCACGCGGACATGTTCGGCCCCGCGGTCGATGCGCTGGAACATACGCTGGCGCTGAACCCGCAGCATTTCGGGGCCTTGCAGGGGCTGGCAGCCATCCTCGAAGTGACGGACCAGCCCGCGCTTGCCTATCGCGTCTATCGCGAGGTAGAGAAGATCACACCGCATGATCCTGACGTCCAGGAAGCGATCGCGCGGCTGGCGCCATTGATCGACGGCACCGCACTTTAGGGCAACGGCGGCGAAAGGCGCTTTATGGCATTGCGCGCGCGGATCGCGGCCGTCCTCGGCCCGACCAATACCGGCAAGACTCACTATGCGATTGACCGGATGCTGGGCTATCGAACCGGCATCATCGGGCTGCCGCTGCGCCTTCTGGCGCGCGAGGTCTATGACAAGATCGTGCATGCGCGCGGGCCCGGCGTGGTGGCTCTGGTCACCGGCGAGGAGCGGATCGTGCCGCCGCGCGCGGCCTACTGGGTATGTACGGTCGAGGCCATGCCCGAGGGGATGGGCTGCGACTTCGTCGCGGTGGACGAGATCCAGCTGTGCGGCGATCCCGAGCGGGGGCATGTCTTCACCGACCGGTTGCTGCGAATGCGCGGCACGCACGAGACGCTGTTTCTGGGCTCGGACACGATGCGCCAGGCAATTGCCGCGCTGGTGCCCGGGGTCGAGTTCGTGCGCCGTGAGCGAATGAGCCAGCTGACCTATACTGGTTCGAAAAAGATAAGCCGGATGCCCGCAAGATCGGCCATCGTCGGGTTTTCTGTGGATAATGTCTATGCCATCGGAGAGCTGCTGCGCCGTCAGAAAGGCGGTGCGGCGGTGGTGATGGGGGCGCTTAGCCCGCGGACACGCAACGCCCAGGTGGAACTGTACCAGTCCGGCCAGGTGGATTACCTGGTCGCCACCGATGCCATCGGGATGGGGCTGAACCTTGACATCGACCATGTCGCCTTTTCGGCGCTGGCCAAGTTCGACGGCCGCCGGATGCGTCCCTTGCTGCCGAACGAACTGGCGCAGATCGCCGGCCGGGCGGGGCGCGGGATGCGCGACGGCACCTTCGGCGTGACCGGCGACGCCTCGCCCCTGCCGGACGAGGTGGCCGAGGCGATCTGTCAGCACAGGTTCGACCCGGTGCGGCGGCTGAACTGGCGCAACCCCGACCTGCGCTTCCAGTCGATCGAGGCGCTGATCGCCTCGCTTGAACAATCGCCCGACCACCCGGTGCTGACCCGGGCACGCGAAGCCGATGACGTGATGGCGCTGCGCACCCTGGCCAAGGACGCCGAGGTGATGGCCCGCGCCAGCGACGGCGCCTCGGTCCGGCTGCTTTGGGATGTCTGCCGGGTGCCCGACTTCCGCGGCATCAGCCATGCCGAACATGCCGGGCTGCTGGACGTGATCTTCAAGCACCTGCATCAGAAGGGCCAGGTGCCGCATGACTTCATGGCGCGGCAGGTCAACCGGCTGGATCGCAGCGACGGCGATATTGACACTTTGTCGAAACGGTTGGCCTATATCCGCACATGGACCTACGTCGCCCAGCGAAGTGGCTGGGTGCAGGAGGAAAGTCATTGGCGAGATCGGACACGCGCTGTAGAAGACAGCCTGTCTGATGCGCTTCATTCGCGTTTGACGCAAAGATTTGTAGACCGGCGCACATCGGTTCTTTTGCGGCGGTTGAAACAGAAGGAGGCCCTTTTGGCCGAGGTGAACGACAAAGGTGAGGTGACCGTCGAAGGCGAATTCGTCGGTCGTCTTGAAGGGTTCCGGTTCCGTCAGGACAAGGACGCAACGGGGCAGGAAGCCAAGACGCTGAAAAGCGCGTCGATGCAGGCGCTGGCCCCCCATTTCCATCTGCGGGCTGACCGGTTCTATAATGCGCCGGATACCGAGATCGACTTCACCGAGCAGGGCGGTCTGATGTGGGGTGAGCAGGCGGTGGGCCGCCTGGCGCCGGGCGATGACCCGCTCAAGCCGCGCATCGTCGCCTTTGTCGACGAAGAGGCCGGCGCCGACGTGGCGCAGAAGGTCGAGCGGCGCTTGCAGCACTTCATCGACCGCAAGATCGCCACCCTGTTCGAGCCGCTGCTGAACATCCAGCGCGACGAGACGCTGACGGGGCTGGCGCGCGGTTTCGGCTTCCGCCTGGTTGAGGCAATGGGCGTTCTGCCTCGCGCCGACGTGGCCGAAGACGTCAAGTCGCTGGACCAGGATTCGCGCGGCGCGCTGCGCAAGCACGGCGTGCGGTTCGGCCAGTTCACGATCTTCCTGCCTTTGCTGCTGAAGCCCGCGCCGACGCGGCTGCGGCTGGTGCTGTGGGGGCTGGCCAACGGGCTGGACGAGTTCCCCGAGGCGCCGCCGCCGGGTCTGGTGACCGTTCCCAACACCGCTGGAACCCCCGCTGCGCATCACACCGTCGCGGGCTATCGCGCCGCGGGCGAGCGTGCGATCCGCATCGACATGCTGGAGCGCCTCGCGGACCTGCTGCGCGCCGAGGACAGCCGCGGCGGGTTCGAGGCCAAGGCCGATATGCTGTCGATCACCGGCATGACGCNNTGACGCTGGAACAGTTCGCCGACCTGATGCAGGGGCTGGGCTATCGCGCCGAAAAGGGCGAGCGGGCCAAGGCCCGCCCGGTCGATGCGGTGGTGACCGAAACCAGCGCTGCGCCTGAGGGCGACGTGCCGGTAATGGACATCGCGCAGGCGGTCGAGAACACCCCCGCGGCCACTCCCGACATGACCGAGGAACCGGCCCCCGCCGATGTTTCCGACGCCGTTGACGAGATCGAGGACGAGGGCATCGCCCAAATCCTGGAAGAGGGCGAGGAACACCAGCCCGAGGCGGATATTCCCGAAGCTTCGGATGATGCGCTGATGCCGGGCCAGGCGCCCGATGCGGCCATCGCCGGGCCCGAGATGGAGGTGTTCTACACCTTCACCTGGGGCGGGAACCGTGGCGGCCAGCGCCGCGGCGGCCGGGGCGAGGGCGGTCAGCGGCGCGGCGGCGGCGAAGGTCGTGGCGAAGGCGGCGGCCGTCGAGCCGATGCCCCCCGTACCGAGGGCGAAGGCCGGCGCGAGCGGGGCGACAAGCCGCGCGGCGGTGGCAAGGGCAAGGGCGGACCAAAGGGCAAGCGCCCGCCGCGCGACGATGGTCCCAAGACCTATGAGGCGCGCCCGCCCAAGAAGGAAAAGCCGATCGACCCGGACAACCCCTTCGCGGCGCTGATGGCGCTCAAGAAGAAACCCTAAGTGTCTGCGCCCGAAGGCAAGATTCGCATCGACAAATGGTTGTGGCAGGCCCGGTTCTTCAAGACCCGGAGCCTGGCCACCAAGGTGGTCGGGGCGGGGCATTGCCGGGTCAACGGCACCCATGTGGCCAAACCAGCCTATGCTGTGGCGCCGGGCGACGTTCTGACCTTTCCGCAGGGCCATTCAGTGCGCGTGGTGCGGGTCCTGGCACCCGGAGAGCGGCGCGGCCCTGCGCCCGAAGCGCAGACACTCTACGAAGACCTGACACCTGCCAGCGAACAGGCGGCGCCGGTGGCTGCGGCACCTGCGTTCGACGGGGGCGGGCGCCCGACCAAGCGCGATCGCCGCAAGCTGGACCAGAAGCGCGCGCTTTCCCTTGAATGATCTGGCAGGCTGGATTAGCTAGGCCGCAACGCCACAAGACCGGATTTTTCGCATGACCTATGTCGTCATTGATAACTGCATCGCGTGCAAATACACCGATTGTGTCGAGGTTTGCCCTGTGGATTGCTTCTATGAGGGCGAGAACATGCTGGTGATCCACCCCGACGAATGCATCGACTGCGGCGTGTGCGAGCCGGAATGCCCCGCCGACGCGATCCGCCCGGATACCGATCCGGACATGGAAAGCTGGGTGGAGTTCAACCGCAAGTACTCGGAAATGTGGCCGGTGATCATCACCAAGAAGGATCCGCTGCCGGAAGCCGAAGAACGCGACGGCGAGACCGGCAAGCGCGACAAGTACTTCTCCGAAGCGCCCGGAGCCGGCGGCTAAGCCCGAATCGCCCGCGTGCGCGGCGGTTTGCCGCCGCTGCGCAATGGTATGTGCAAGACTCTGATATAACTGTGAAATACTTGGTGCGTGTGCAGCGCTACCAAAGCGGTTTCATATGTGTTATATTCCAGTTGCACATGAGTAAACCAGGCGCACGTTGCCGGACTGTGAAAGTCCGGGGGGTCAACTAGACACAAAAATTTCTTGGCGATCGGGATTGTCGATTTTCCCGCATCGCCATTCGTGTCTCGTGCTGCCAGGTGAGCTGCGAGGAAAAAACTGAATGACTAAAAAGAAATCCGAATTCCGCCCGAATGATTATGTTGTCTATCCCGCCCATGGCGTGGGTCAGATCATATCGATCGAAGAGCAGGAAATCGCCGGTATCAAGCTGGAACTCTTCGTCATCTCCTTTGAAAAGGACAAGATGACGCT
>JAGRMT010000117.1 GCA_020441125.1 Roseivivax sp. | reverse complement strand
AGGTGCACATGCTGTCGACCAGCGCGTTCAACGCGCTGCTCAAGACGCTGGAAGAGCCGCCCGCACATGTGAAGTTCATCTTTGCCACGACCGAGATCCGCAAGGTGCCGGTCACGGTGCTTTCTCGCTGCCAGCGGTTCGACCTGCGCCGGATCGAGCCCGAGGTCATGATCGCTCTGCTTCGCAAGATCGCCACTGCCGAGGGTGCCGAGATCGCCGACGAGGCGCTGGCGCTGATAACCCGTGCGGCCGAGGGTTCGGCGCGGGACGCGACTTCGCTGCTGGACCAGGCGATTTCACACGGGGCCGGAGAAACCACGGCGGACCAGGTGCGCGCCATGCTGGGGCTGGCAGACCGCGGGCGCGTGCTGGACCTGTTTGACATGATCATGCGCGGCGAGGCGGCCGCGTCGCTGACAGAGCTTGGCGCGCAATATGCCGATGGGGCGGATCCCATGGCGGTGCTGCGCGACCTGGCCGAGGTCACGCATTGGGTTTCGGTGGTCAAGATCACACCCGAAGCCGCCGAGGACCCCACCATCGGCCCCGATGAACGAACCCGCGGGCTGGCCATGGCGCAAGGCCTGTCGATGCGCGTGCTGACCCGGATGTGGCAGATGCTGCTGAAAGCGCTGGAAGAGGTCTCGGGCGCGCCAAATGCCATGATGGCAGCAGAAATGGCGGTGATCCGCCTGACACATGTCGCCGACCTGCCCAGCCCCGAGGACCTGGTGCGCCGCCTGCAGGACGCACCGCCACCACCGCCACAGGGCGGGGCCATGATGCACGGATCCGGCGGCGGCGGCGGTAGCCACGTCGATGCGCGCGGCACCATGCCCGCGCCCACGCATCGCGGGCCCTCGGGCCCGGTCGCCACGGCCGGATCGGCCGTTCTGGCGATTGCTGCCGACCAGGCGCTGGCACGCTTTCCCACCTTTGAACATGTGATCGAGCTGATCCGCGCCAACCGCGACGTCAAGCTGCTGGTCGATGTCGAGGCAGGCGTCCGACTGGCCGCCTATCAGCCCGGCCGGATCGAATTCACCCCCGCCGAGGGCGCGCCCGCCGACCTGTCGCAGCGTCTGGGCAGTGCGCTGCAACGCTGGACCGGTAACCGCTGGGCGGTGACGCTGGTCAACGGCTGCGCGGCCGAGACGGTAGTGGAAAAGCGCACCGCCGCCGAGCGCGCGATCAAGGCCGAAGCGGCACGCCATCCGCTGGTTGCCGCCGCGCTGGCGGCCTTTCCGGGGGCCGAGATCACCGCCGTGCGAACCGCCCAGGAGGTTGCCGCCGAGGTGCAGGCCGAAGCGCTGCCCGAGGTCGATGACGAATGGGATCCCTTCGAGGAGGAGTAAGCCACGCCGCCGGATCGGTTGACGCGCCCGCGCCGTCGGATAACCTTCCGCCTGTAACCGCGAAAGGGCAGCGATGGCGATCCAGGCCGTGATTTTCGACATCGGCAACGTGCTGATCCAGTGGCAGCCCGAACGTTATTTCGACCGAGTGCTGGGCCCCGACCGGCGCCGCGCGATGTTCGACGCCATCGACCTGCACGCGATGAACGACAGGGTGGACCAGGGCCAGAACTTTGCCGCCGTTATGGCCGAGACGATCGCCGCCTACCCGGACTGGCGCGCCGAGCTGGAGCATTGGCAGGCGCATTGGATCGACATCGCCGCGCCAGAAATGCCCGAGTCCGTGGCGTTGCTGCGGGCGCTCAGGGCGCGGGGCGTTCCGGTTTTCGCGCTATCCAACTTCGGAGTGGAGACCTTTGCCATGGCAGAACCGGCCTATCCCTTCCTGACCGAATTCGACCGGCGCTACATCTCGGGGCACATGCGCATGGTCAAACCTTTCCCCGAAATCTATGCGGCGGTCGAGGCCGATTGCGGGCTGCCGCCGCAGGCGCTGTTGTTCACCGACGACCGCGCCGACAACATCCAGACCGCCGCCGACCGCGGCTGGCAGACGCATCTGTTCGACGGTGCCGCGGGCTGGCACGCCTGCTTGCGCGATCACGGGCTGTTGCCATGAGCGGCCCCGAGTTTGTCTCTTTCGCCGAAGGCGAAGCGCGGCTGACGTGGCTGGGGCTGGTCGAGGCGATCCGCGCCGGTCACCGGATGCCGCGCGCTCAGATCGCCGACAGCTTCCTCTATCAGGGCGACAACACCCTGCTGAACCGCGCCGCCTGGATCGACGGGCTGGGCCTGGCGGTCAAGACCGTGACCGTGGCGCCGGGCAATGCCGCGCACGGGCTGCCGCCAATCAACGGCGCAGTTTCGCTTTATGACGACGCGACGCTGCAACTGGATGCGCTGGTCGATTTCCACCTGGTGACCAAGTGGAAGACCGCCGCCGACAGCCTGACCGCCGCGCTGGCGCTGGCACCGCCGCAGGCTGACACGATCCTGATCGTCGGCGCCGGGACGGTGGCCCAGTCGCTGCACCAGGCCTATTCGGCTGGCTTTCCCGGCGCGCGCTTCCTGCTGTGGAACCGCACCGCAGACAAGGCGCGCGCTCTGGCGGCTGAACTACCGCGCGCCGAGGCGGTGACCGATCTGGCGCAGGCAGTGGCGCTGGCCGACATCGTCAGCTGCGCCACCATGGCAACACAGCCGGTGCTGCGCGGCGAATGGCTGCGCCCCGGGCAGCATATCGACCTGATCGGCGCCTACCGCCCCGACATGCGCGAAGCCGACGACACCGCACTGCGGCGCGGGCGGCTGTTTGTCGATAACCGCGACACCACGCTGGACCATATCGGAGAGCTGATGATCCCACTGGCCAGCGGCGTGATCCGCCGCGAGGACGTGATCGCCGACCTGTACCAGCCCGATGCCTTTGTCCGCGCACCGCAGGACATCACCCTGTTCAAGAACGGCGGCGGCGCCCACCTGGACCTGATGACCGCGCGCCATGTGCTGGCCCGCTGGCGGGACGGCCGGACATGAGCCTGGCGCCGCTGCTGTGGGCCGGGCTGGCCGGAGCGGCAGCGCTTCCCGCCGCGCGCGAGGCACTACGCCGCCCGATGGACGAGGCCGCCCGTGCCGATGCGCCCGGCGGCTTGGCCGCGCTGTCACAGGGCAGCACCCATTACCAATGGCTGGGCCGCAATACGGGGCCGGTGGCGGTATGCATCCACGGGCTGACGACGCCTTCCTTCGTCTGGCACGGGTTAGCGCCGATCCTTACGGAAATGGGCTTTCGCGTTCTGGTCTACGATCTGTACGGCCGTGGCTATTCCGACCGGCCGCGCGGCGCGCAGACCCCGGCCTTCTTTGTGCGGCAGCTGCATGACCTGCTGGTGCACCTGAAATTGCACGATGATCTGACGCTGATCGGCTATTCGATGGGCGGGGTGATCGCCGCCGCCTATGCCGCGCATTACCCGCACCAGATGCGCCGGGCGATCCTGGTCGCGCCGGCGGGCTTCGACCTGCACCTGGGTCGCCTTTCGGACGTGGCAGCGCGCTGGCCGGTGGTAGGGGACTGGCTGTTCCCGCTGGCCTATCCCCGGCAGATGCGCACCCTGTGGGCCGAGGAGAGCGCCAAGCCCTCAAGCGTGCCTGACCTGGCCGAACGGATGGAGCAGCAGCTGCGTCTGCGCGGCTGCCTTCCCGCGGTGCTGTCCAGCCTGCGTTACACGCTGCGCGCCCCGGTGCCCGGCATTCACCGCCAGCTGGCCGCGGCGCAGGTGCCGGTGGGCGCGATCTGGGGCGAGGACGATACCGCCGTGCCGATCAGCGGCATGGGCCTGCTGGCACAGTGGAACCGCGACGCCCGGCAGGCCCAGGTGGCCGGCGCGGGCCATGGATTGCTGTACACCCACACGCCACAGGTGGCCGATGCGATCCGCGAGGTGGCCGGCCTGATCTGACGGCCTCGTCAGGCCGCCAGCGCGGTGCCGGGCTCGCGGTTCTCGCGGATCGGCAGGTGTACCAGCGCGCTGAACGCGCCGATGGCCACACCGATCCACCAGACCATGGTGTAATCGCCGTAGATGTCATACAGCCGCCCGCCCAGCCACACGCCGACGAAGCTGCCCACCTGGTGGCTGAAGAACACGATGCCATACAGCGTGCCCATGTAGCGCAGCCCATAGATATGCGCGACCAGCCCCGCAGTCAGCGGCACGGTCGCCAACCAGAGAGAACCCATGGCCACCGAGAACAAGACAACCGACATCGGTGTGATCGGCGTCATGATGAACGCGGCGGCGATGATCGTGCGCGCGGTATAGATTCCGGCCAGCAGGTACTTCTTCGACCAACGCTTGCCAGCCCAGCCGGCGATCAGCGTGCCGCCAATGTTGGCCAGCCCGATCAGCGAGATCGCCCCCGCCCCCAGCGCGCTGGTGGTGGTGATGCCCAGGCTGTGCAGCATCCCGCCCGGCTGAATCGGGCCGCACATCTCTGTCACCAGCGCGGGGAAATGCGCGGTGACAAAGGACAGCTGATAACCGCAGCTGAAAAAGCCCAGAAAGATCAGCGTATAGGACGGATCGCGGAACGCCTTGCCCAGGATCGCGCTCATGCTTTGCTGCATCTCGGCCTTGCTGGCGCGGGCCGGGGCGCGCATCGCGGGCAACAACGCAAGGACTGCGATGATCGCCGCGGCAAAGACCAGGAAGACCGTCTGCCAGGGCAGGAAACCCAGCAGCCATTCGGCGATCGGCGCGCCGACCACCTGCCCGCCGCTGCCTGCGGCGGTGACAATGGCCAGCGACATCGAGCGGTTTTCGTCGCTGGCCGCACGTCCGACCACTGCCAGGATAACGCCCATCCCGGTGCCGGCGATACCGAAGCCGACCAGCACCTCGTACCACTTGTGCGCTTCGGGGGTGACCGCGAAGGACGACAGCACCAGCCCGGCGGCATAGGCCAGCGCGCCCAGCACGATCGCCTTGCGGTCGCCCATCTTCTCGGCGATGGCGCCAAACACCGGCTGACCAAAGCCCCAGGCCAGGTTCTGGATGGCGATGGCCATGCTGAATTCGGCCCGCGGCCAACCGAACTCTGTCGCGATGGGGATCTGGAACACGCCAAAGCTGGCACGGATCGCAAAGGACACAAGGATGATGAAGCATCCGGTCAACAGGACCGGTGTGAACAGGGGCGCGCGCGTTTCCATGGTTTGTCCTTTCGCGGAACAAGGCGCATCATCATGAAAATGAACAGGGGGTCAATTCGAGTATTGTCACCGGTACAATCCCCCCGCGCCGGCGCGCGCGCCCCCTACACAAAGCCGGCATACCAAGGTATGCGGCGTTATGGACAGCTTGCCCGAGATATATGCCCGTAAGATCGCAGCGGGCGATCTGCACCCAGACCCGGCGCAAGAGGCGGTCTTGCCCGAGTTCGAACGCATCCGCGCGGCGCTGGCTGAACCCGTCCGGCGCGGGCTGTTCCGCAAGGCGCCGGAACCGCCCAAGGGGCTTTACCTGTGGGGTGGCGTTGGGCGCGGCAAGTCGATGCTGATGGACCTCTTCGCGCAGAGTGTCACGGTGCCGGCACGGCGCGTGCATTTCCATGCCTTCATGCAGGAAATCCACGCCGGGCTGCATGCCGCGCGCAAGACCGGCGTCGAAGACGCGCTGGCCCCGGTCGCCAAGAAGGTGATCGACAGCGTGCGCCTGCTGGCCTTCGACGAGATGCAGATCACCGACATCACCGACGCCATGATCGTCGGCCGGCTGTTCGAGTCGCTGTTCAAGGCGGGCGTGGTGGTGGTTACCACCTCGAACCGGCCGCCGGACGACTTGTACAAGAACGGGCTGAACCGGCAGATCTTCCTGCCCTTCATCCATATGCTGAAAGACCAGATGGTGGTGTGGGAGCTGACCTCGCCCACCGATTACCGGCAGGGCCGGCTAGAGGGGGCGCCGGTCTACTTCTCGCCTTTGGGTCCAGATTCCCGTTCCGCCATCGACGCGGTCTGGAAGGATCTGACCGGCGGGCAGGAAGAGACGTTGCAGCTTCACGTTCAGGGCCGTGTGCTGGAGCTGCCGCATTTTCACAATGGCGTGGCGCGGGCGACGTTTTATGACCTGTGCGGCCGAATGCTGGGCCCGGCGGACTATCTGAAGCTGGCAGAGACAGTGCGCGTGCTCGTGCTGGAGAACATCCCGCGCCTGAGCCGGCAAAACTTCAATGAGGCCAAGCGCTTTGTCACGCTGATCGACGCGCTCTACGAGGCGCGCGTGCGCCTGATCGCCTCGGCCGCCGCTCAGCCCGAGATGCTTTATGTCGAAGGCGACGGCGCTTTCGAGTTCGAGCGGACGGCCAGCCGGCTGCGAGAGATGCAGGCCGAAGGCTGGGGCGTCACTTCTTGATGCGATAATGCTCGTGGCAAGCGGCACAGGCCCGGCCCACCTGGCCCACCCCTGCGCGAAGCGATGGCAGCGTGCTGGTGTCCACCTCGGCGGTCACGCGGCGCAACTGGCGCGAGCGGGCGGCGAAGTCTTCCCAGTTGGTCCAGATCGCCGGCAGCGATTCCGATTTCGCGTCCATCGCGGGTTCGCGGAAATGCGCCACGATCTTGCCAGAGGCCTCTTCCAGCGTAGCGCGGGCCTGCTCGGCCTGCTTGGGCTTGAACGGTGCTTCGCCCTTGGCCATGGAAACCAGCACTCCGGTGGCGTCGCGGATCTGCACCATCAGATCCATCCGCGCCTTGACGGCGGCATTCTTGACCCCGCCATGGGCCAGCGCGGCGGTGCAAAGGACAGTTGCCAGAACGGCAATCATGCGTGTCTTCATTGGTTCACTTTCCTTGTTCGCAGGCGCAGGATGCCACGTCCGTCGCCCAAGACCAACCGCCAGGGCTGTTTTCCGCCCACCAAAGCCGCTATGGCCACGCCATGACAGAGACCGCCTTCGAGATATTCCTGATGGCCCCGCCGGGGTTGGAACCGGTGCTGCGGGACGAAGCGGCACAGGCCGGCTTTGCCGATCCGCAACTTGTGCCCGGCGGCGTGACGATCCGCGGCGGCTGGCCCGAGGTCTGGCGCGCCAACCTGGTGCTGCGCGGCGCCGGGCGCGTATCGGTCACCTTCGCCAGCTTCCGCGCCATGCACCTGGCGCAGCTGGACAAGCGCGCGCGCAAGCTGGACTGGGCTGCCGTCTTGCGCCCCGACGTGCCGGTGAAGGTGGAAACCACCTGCCGCAAGTCCAAGATCTATCATGCCGGCGCCGCAACCCAGCGGATCGAGGGCGCACTGACCGCCGCGGGCATCCCGCTGGCCGCCGATGCGCCGATCACGCTGCGCGCCCGGATCGAGGACGATCTGGCGACCTTCTCGGTCGATACCTCGGGCGAACCGCTGCACAAGCGCGGCCACAAGGTGGCAGTGGGCAAAGCCCCCATGCGCGAGACGCTGGCCGCGCTGTTCCTGCGCGCCTGCGGTTTTGACGGAACGGAACCGGTGCTGGACCCGATGTGCGGCTCTGGGACATTCGTGATCGAAGCGGCCGAGATAGCCGCCGGGCTGCACCCCGGCCGGACGCGCGGGTTCGCCTTTGAATCCCTTGCCTCGTTCGACGCCGCCGCCTGGGAGCGGATGCGTGCCGCGCCGACCGGCCCGCGCAGCACAGGGCTGCGCTTTCACGGCTCGGATCGCGACCAGGGGGCGGTGCAGAACGCCGCCGCGAATGCGGCCCGCGCCGGTGTCGCGGAAGCCTGCCAGTTCACCCGCGCCGCGATCAGCGACCTGGAGCGCCCGGAGGGACCGGCAGGGCTGGTCATCGTCAACCCTCCCTACGGCGCGCGCATCGGCGACCGAAAGCTGTTGTTCGGCCTTTACGGCGCACTGGGGCAGGTGCTGATGCAGCGCTTCGGCGGCTGGCGCGTCGGGCTGGTGACATCGGACGGCGGACTGGCCAAGGCGACCGGCCTGCCGTGGCTGCCGCCCGGCCCGCCGGTTCCGCATGGCGGTCTGAAGATTACCCTGTGGCAAACCGCTCCCCTGCCCCATGGCGGTGGCGGCAAGTCCTAGTCGAGCGTGATCATTGCACCGCCCGCGGCTTCGGCATCACCGGGATCGTGGGTGACCATCACCACCGGCAGTCCGCGGTCGCGGGCAAAGCCAAAGACCATTTCGCGCATTTGTGCGCGCAGTCCGGTGTCGAGCTTTGAGAAAGCCTCGTCCAGCAGCAGCGCGCAGGGGTCTGACAGCAGCATCCGCATTAGTGCCACCCGCGCCCGCTGACCGCCAGACAGCGTTGCCGGATCGCGATCCTCGAAACCGGCCAGGCCGATCTCTTGCAGCGCCGCCCCGACCCGCGCGCGCCGCGCCGCCCGCCCGCGCACCGATGCCGGCAGGCCAAACGCCAGGTTGCCGCCCACCGACAGGTGCGGGAACAGCAGCTCGTCCTGGAACAGGATGCCGATATGGCGTGCCTCGGGCGGCAAGCCGGTCAGGTCGCGCCCGTCCAGCACCACGCGTCCGGTCTGGGCAAAGCCGCGGGCCAGCGTGCCCGTGATCGCCGCCAGCAGGGTGGACTTGCCCGCGCCCGAGGGGCCCATCACCGTCAGCACCGCGCCGGGTGCGACATGGGCGTCGATCGCCAGGTCCAGCCCGCCGTCATGGCTGATCGTCAGCCCGTCCAGCCAAAGCCCTGTCTGGCGATCAGCCATGGCGCAGCCCCCGCCGGTTGCGCCACAGCACTGCCGGCAGCACGATGGCCAGCGCAAAGGGCACCAGCGCCGCCGCGGTCTGCACGATGCCATAGACACCGATCACCCGCCGGTCGCCGCCCGAGGCAAGGGCCACCGCCTCTGTCGTCACCGTCTGCACCCGGCCAGCGCCGATCAGCAGCGTCGGCAGGTACTGCCCGACAGAGACGGCAAAGCCCACCGCCGCTGCCGTCAGAACCGGGCGCAGCAGCATGGGCAGCCGCACCCGCCAGAAAATGCGGGTGGGCGAGGCGCCCAGCGCCGCGGCGGCGATTCCAAAGCGCCGGTCCCATGCGCGGTAAGGGTCGCCCAGCGAAAGCATGACATACGGCAGCACGAACACCAGGTGCACCACCAAAACCGCGCCCGGCCCGCCATCCAGGCCCGAGCCGATGGCCAGCGCCTGCAGCCCGGTCAGGAAGGCCACCTGCGGCACGATCAGCGGCAAGTAGATCAACGAAAGCGTCCGTCCGGGTGGGCGCAGTCCGCGCTGTTCGGCCTCCAGGCACCACAGAGCCAGCACCAGCGCCAGCGCCACCGCGCCCAGTCCGATCAGCGCGGTATCGCGCAACGGCTGTGCCAGTTCGGGGCCGTGGCGCATCCAGGCCGCGGGACCTAGCGTTTCGGGCCAAAGGGCGGGAAAGCGCCAGACGCCTGCCGCCGACCACAGCGCCAGCGCCGCCAGGCCCAACAACGCCGCGCCACCGGTCAGACCGGCGGCCGCGATGCCGCCTGCCCGTACCGCCCCTTCGGCCGCGCGGCGGGCGCCGCCCTCGGCCCAGCGCCGGCCCAACGTTGCAACCAGCGCCTCTGCGCCGCGCCAGAGAGCCAGGGCGACCAGCACCAGCGCCAGCTGCAGTACCGCCCCGGCGGCGGCCTGGAAGCGCAGCGCCAGGTCAGGATCGTGCATCCACGCCAGAACCTGTACCGATAGGGGCGGCGGCGTTGTCGGGCCCAGGATCATAGCCACGTCGACCGCCGACATGGAATAGGCCAGGACGGCATAGACCGGCAGGCGGATCTGCGGGTAGACGCGGGGAAATACCGTTTTCAGCCAGCCCGCCGCGCGACCGTAACCCAGCGCCTGCGCCACCTTCCGGCTTTGCTCCGGCCGCGCCTGCGGCAGCGCTGCCAGCATCATCAGCACCAGAAACGGCACCTCTTTCGCCACCAGCCCGGCGACCAGCGACAACCCCCAGGGATCGTGCAGGATCAGAACGTCGGGCGGCACCTGCCAGCCGGCCAGCGGCGCCAGCGCGCGCGCGATCCAGCCCGACGGCGCGATCAGGAAGGCCAGCCCGAAGGCGGCCGCGGCATGGGGTACCGACAACACCGGCGACAACGCACGCTCGATCGCGCGAAAAACCGCGGTGCCCTGCCACCCGGCGCAGATCAAAACGGCAAAGCCCAGCGACAGCACGGTGGCCAGCAGACCCGGCCCCAGGCTGAGCCAGACCGAGGCGGGTAACCCCGGCCACGCAAGCAGCGCAGCAAACGGATCAAGCGACAGCGCGCGCCCGCCAAGACTGGGAAAATAGCCGAAGGCAGGCAGCACTGTGCCCGCCAGCCCGGCCAGGACCGGCCCCGCCAGCACGGCAATCGCCGTGGCCGGAGCCAGCCAGATCAGCCCGGCCCTACTGGCCAACACCGTACCGCTGCATCCAGTCCTGCTCCAACCGGACCATCCAGCTGGGATGCGGCTCGGGCAGGGTTGGGCCAAGCGCCTGAGGCGGCAGCGTGGCAACGCCCAGCGGCAGCGCGGCAAATGCCGCCTGGTCTTCCGGCTTCAGCTTGTCCACCGCCAGTACGGTGCCCAGCCCCCAGACAGTGGGATCGGCCAGCCGCAGCTGCGCCTCTGGCGACATCAGGAAGTTGGCCACCACCATCGCACCGGCCTGCGCATTGGCGTTGAACGGAATGGCGACAAAGCTGGCATTGCCGATCATGCCGCCATCGTGGACATGGCTGCGCACCGTGTCGGGCAACAGGCCCGAGGCAATGGCATTGCTGGCTTCGTTGGGGTTGAAGTTGAACGCGATGTCTATTTCGCCGTCGGCCAACAGCTGCATCTGCCGCGAGGCGTTCTGCGGATAGGCCCGGCCCTGCCGCCACAGGTTGGGCGTCAGCCCATCGAGGAAGGTCCACAGCGGACCGGTGGCAAGTGTGTAAAGCTCGTCATCGGGGACAGGCTGTTCCAACAGGTCTGGAAAGGCCGACAGCTCGATCAGCGCCTGCTTGAGAAAGGTCGAACCGTGGAAATCGGGCGGCTGCGGATAGGTAAACCGGCCCGGATGCGCCGCGGACCAGTCACCCAGCGCCGCCATCGTCGCCGGCGGCGTGTCGATCCGTGCGGTATCGTGGAAGAACACCAGCTTGGCCATGCCCCAGGGCGCCTCTTGCCCATCGGTGGGCACGGTGAAATCCGCCGTCAGGGCGGTGTTTCCTTCCGGGTCGGTCAGCGCCCAGTTTGGCAGGCTGTCGGCCCAGGGCTCCAGCAGCAGGCGCTGCTGCTTCATCGCGGCGAAATTCTCGCCGTTGATCCAGATCAGGTCGACGGCGCCTCCCGCCGTCTGTCCGGCGGTCTTCTCGGCCAGCACGCGGCTGACTGCCTCTGCGGTGTCGGACAGCTTCACGTGTTCCAGCGTCACGCCATACTCCTCGGCGACGCGGGCGCCGGCCCAGGCGATGAACCCGTTGACCACGTCAGACCCGCCCCAGGCATTGAAATACACCGTCTGGCCGCGCGCCTCGGCCAGGACCGCATCCCAATCGGCGGGGTCAGGCTGAGCCAGCGCGGGCAGGCCGGACAAGGCCAAGGCTCCTGCGGCCAAAGCGGTAACGAAACGGGACATAAGATCTCCTGTCATGGACATGGCGCGTGTGGCGTGCACCCTCGCCTGCTGGGCTTGCGCGCGTCAAATGACAAGACGGTGCGAAAGATTGCAATCCCTTCAACAGCCTGCGACAGCACCCTAGTCTGCGATTGGACCCCGACCGCCCGAAAAGGCCCCTGACCGATGTTCGACAGCGCCCTGATCCCATTGCAGCGCCGCGCGCTGCACCCCGCCGCCCGGCTGCTGCACCGCGCCGGCGTGCCTGCCGACGCGGTTACGCTGGCCGGTTTCGTACTGGGCCTGGCGGGCTGTGCCGCGGCCGCACTGGGCGCGCCGGCTCTGGCGCTGGCCGGGCTGGCCGCCAACCGCATCGCCGACGGGCTGGACGGCGAGATCGCGCGCCTGGCCGGGCCGACGGACCGGGGCGCTTTCCTCGACATCGCGCTGGATTTCTGGTTCTACGCCCTCTTCCCGCTGGGCTTTGCCCTGGCCGACCCGGCCCCCAATGCCCTGCCTGCCGCGGCGCTTGTTGCCAGTTTCGTCGGCACAGGTTCTTCTTTCCTGGCCTATTCGGTGATCGCAGAGCGGCGCGGACTGACGGCCGCCGATTATCCCACCAAGGGCATCTTCTACCTGGGCGGGCTGACAGAAGGCGCAGAAACCATCGCCCTGTTCACGGCCTTCTGCCTGTTTCCCGGCGCCTTTTCGACGCTGGCATGGATGTTCGCCGCTGCCTGCGTAGTGACCACCCTGACTCGCTGGCTGGCAGGCTGGCGCAGCTTTGCCGGGCGCTGACGCCCCGCCCTCTCGCCCTTGGTCGCGGGCTGTGCCACTCTGGCGGCGAACCCGCAGGCACGGAGGCGACCATGGCCGATCTTGAAACCCGCATCGCGCAGGGACGCGGCGACGAACCGGCTGACATGGTGCTGCGCGGCGGGCAGGTGTTCGACCTGGTGACGGGCGAGATGATCCCCGGCGACGTGGCGATCTGCGGCGACACCATCGTGGGCATCGGCGCGGATTACGAGGGGCGCCGTGTCATCGACGTGACCGGCGCGGTGCTGGTCCCCGGCTTCATCGACACGCATCTGCACATCGAAAGCAGCTGCATCACCCCCTATGAGTTCGACCGCTGCGTCGCCCCGCGCGGCGTGACCACCGCCATCTGCGACCCGCACGAGATCGCCAACGTCATCGGTGCGGACGGCATTCGGTATTTCCAGCAGGCCAGCTGCCACACGCTGATGGACATCCGCGTGCAGCTGTCCTCCTGCGTGCCTTCGACCCACATGGAAACCGCCGGGGCAGAGCTGACGGCGGAAGACCTGAAGGGCCTGATGGGCCACCCCTCGGGCATAGGTCTGGCCGAGTTCATGAACTACCCCGGCGTGATCCACCGCGACCCCGCCGCCATGGCCAAGCTGCGCCTGTTCGAAGGCGGCCACGTCGACGGCCATTGCCCCCTGCTGACCGGCGCGGACCTGAACGCCTACATCGCCGCCGGCATCCGCACCGAGCACGAGGCGACCACCGCCGAAGAAGCGCGCGAAAAGCTGCAGAAGGGCATGCGCGTGCTGATCCGCGAAGGCTCCGTCTCCAAGGATCTGCACGCGCTGCAACCGCTGCTGAGTGAGCGAACCTCGCCCTACATGTGCCTGTGCACCGATGACCGGAACCCGCTGGACATCGCCGAGGAAGGCCATCTCGACCACATGATCCGCACGCTGATCGCGCTGGGCACCCCGCCGCTGGCGGCCTACCGCGCCGCGTCGCTGTCGGGGGCAGAGGCGTTCGGCCTGAAGGACCGCGGCCTGATCGCGCCGGGCAGGCGGGCCGACATCGTGGTGATCGACGCGCTGGACACCTGCCGCGCACGCATGGTGCTGTGCGCCGGGCGCGTGGCAGAGGCCGCCGCCTTCGACGCGCGGCAGGTGATCCCCCCGGTTGGCCGCGCCTCGGTCAAGGCGCCCCGCGTTGCACCGCAGGATTTCCGCCATACCGGCAACCGCACCGAGACGGACGTGATCGGCATCATCGAGGGCAAGATCATCACCGCGCATTTGCACGAGGAGATCCCCATCGCCGACGGCGACAAGCGCCCAGATTCGGCGCGGGACCTAATCCGCATCGCGGTGGTCGAACGCCATGGCAAGAACGGCAACATCG
>JAGRMT010000116.1:5333-9896 GCA_020441125.1 Roseivivax sp. | reverse complement strand
CGGTGGTACCTCACCGGGACAAAGCAAACCCCTTTAGACGTTCGTCGATCCTATTTCGGCCCCATGGCCCCCCAACGAGGGGTGTCTGGTGGAGCCGCCGGGTACCGCCCCCGGGTCCGATCCGCTTATTACGAGCGCGTTTATGTCCATAGTCCGGTTGCCCGGACACAGCGAATATAGGGTGGCGGCGCGGCGATGCAAAGGGGCGATCACACCTCATGTGCATCGCGCCGGCCTGACTCGTTGCGCAGGTCGGCAAAGCGGCGGGCGATCCGGCGGCGACGGCCGAGAAACGCCTCGATCTGGTCGCGCGGCGCGACGATGGCGTGTTCGCTGCTGTCCAGCCCGCGCACTTCGGCCGCGTAAGAGACCCGGACGCGCATCACCACGCCCAGCAGGAACAGAATCAGGTTGGCCCCGGCAAAGGCGATGGCGCCGCAGTAGAGAACGCCGGTCAGCTGAACCAGGATCTGCATCCCGCGACCGCCGGCGGCCAGGTACTCGGGCGCCCCGTAGAGCGCCAGCGCCATGGTGCCCCAGATCCCTGCCACCAGATGCACCGGGATCGCATCGACCGGATCGTCAATTCGCCGCGCTATCAGCACGAAGCTGGCCGCGCCGGCCAGCACCGAACCGATTGCACCGATCATCACCGCCTCCCACGCGGTGATGGCGTGAACGCAGGCGGTGCAGGCGACCAGGCCCGCAAGCATTCCGTTCACGACAGTGGGCGCGGCGACATGGCCGACATTGGCCAGCGATCCCAACGCCGCCACCATCATGCCGCTGGCCGCGCCCAGCACGGTGCGGAACAGGATGGCCGGGATATCGGCGTGCATCTGCAACGCCGAACCGGCGTTGAACCCCAGCCAGCCCACCCACAGCAGCACCGCGCCCAACGTCGACAGCATGACCGAATGCCCGTCAAAATACCCCGGCCGGTCCCGCCCAAACCGGCCCAGACGCGGGCCAAGGTACAGCGCCCCAGCCAGCGCGGCCCAGCCGCCCGTGCTGTGCACCACCGTGCCGCCGGCGAAATCGACAAATCCCAGCCCCTGCAACCAGCCCATCTGCCCTGTCAGCAGCCCGCCCCAGATGGCGTGTCCCACCGCGGGGTAAATCAGCAGTGCCACCAGGGCCGAAAAGGCGATGTAACCGGTAAAACTGCAACGCTCCGCCACTGCGCCCGAAATGATCGACACGGCAGTGGCGGCAAAGGCGATCTGGAAGAACAGAATCGCCATGTCGTGGCTGTCGCCGCCATCGGGGGCAAAGCCGGTTGTGCCGAACAGCCCGTACCACGACTCGCCGAACATCAGACCCAGCCCGGCCAGCCAGAAAACCAGAACAACGACCGACAGATCCGCCAGGTTCTTCAGCGCGACATGGCTGGCGTTGTTCGCCCGCGAGCGTCCTGCTTCCAGGCACAGAAAACCGGCCTGCATGAAGAACAGAACGAAAGAGCAGATCAGAATCCAGGCTGACGCGATATCCAGCATGGCGGTCCTCCTTGCCGAAGATGGGGTGCGCGCAATGGCGGGCTGTCAGACGCTCTTAGGTCCAATTTCTTAATGGCATGGAAATGCCCGTCAGGCTCGGGCAGGGTGGGGTGGTTCGGACCCGCCGCAGAACAGGAGCGCGCGCATGCATCATTACTCGATACTCGACCTGGCCCCGGTGGCCGAAGGCCAGACCGAGGCGGACGCGCTGCGCAACATGGTCGACCTGGCCCGCGTGGCAGAGGCAGCGGGGTATCACCGCTACTGGCTGGCCGAGCATCACAACATGCCGGGCATCGCCAGTTCGGCGACAGCGGTGGTGATCGGCCAGGTCGCCGCCGCAACCACGCGCATCCGGGTGGGGGCCGGTGGCATCATGCTGCCCAACCACGCGCCGCTGGTGGTGGCCGAGCAGTTCGGCACTCTGGCGCATCTGTTCCCCGGCCGGATCGACCTTGGGCTGGGCCGGGCGCCGGGCACCGACATGGCAACCGCCCGCGCGCTGCGCCGTTACATGACCGGCGAAGAGGACTTCCCCCATGCCGTGCAAGAGCTGATCGGCTATCTGGGCGACGCGCCCGAGGGCGCCCGGGTGCGCGCGGTACCGGGGCAGGGCACGCATGTACCGGTGTGGATCCTGGGGTCCAGCCTGTATGGCGCGCAGCTGGCGGCTTACCTTGGGCTGCCCTATGCCTTTGCCTCGCACTTCGCTCCGGCGGCTCTGGAACAGGCGCTGCATGTCTATCGTTCCGACTTCAGGCCCTCTGCGTTTCTCGCGCGGCCCTATGCAATGGTTGCCGCCGGCGTTTGTGCCGCCCCGACCGACGACGAAGCAGTGTTCCTGCGCTCGTCGCAGATGCTCAGCTTTGCCCGTCTGCGGATGGGGCGCCCGGGCCGGCTGCCGCCACCGGTGGCCGATCTGGCGGCCGAAGTCCCGCCGCACATCCGCGCGCAAGTGGACGAGGCGCTATCCTGTGCCGCGGTCGGCGCGCCGGATACGGTGCACCGGCAGCTGGCCGCGATCGTCGAACGCTACCGGCCTGACGAGTTGATCGTCACCGGCATGGTCCACGACCACGCCGCGCGCCTCCGGTCGTTCCAGATCTGCGCCGAGGCGTTGAAGGACCTTTGCCACCAGGCTGCCTGACCGCACTGGCTTCGCCCGCCACGTGCGCCCAGTCGTAAAAAGTCGCTTTGCCGGTGCAATTGTGCATGCTGGACGGGTGACCCTTGCGGTTCGTGCTTGATCAGGGGGGAATAATGGCCGTACTCACCGCGTTCCAGTCCATCGACATGCTGTCCACCGCACCGCCTTCCGGCGCGCCGGATGCGCAGGGCGCCTCGCGCATCGTTTTTCGCTCGGGTGTGGTGACAATTACCTTTTCGGGCGCGTTCAGCTTTGACAACACCGGCCAGATCAGCGGCACGTTGACCGATGTCCAGGCCGAAGCGAATGGCGCGGCCGGCCTCTCCATCACCGGGTTCAGCGCCGACGCCGGGGCGGTCTTCGATGCGTTGCTGGTGGCCCATGACGCGCAAGCGGCCTATGGCATCATCCTGGCCGGGAACGATACGCTAACCGGTTCTGACGGAAACGACGTTCTGCTGGGGTTTGACGGTGCCGACGTGATGTCCGGGGGCGCGGGGGATGACACGCTCTCCGGGATGAACGGCAGCGATACCCTGCGCGGGGGTGACGGCGACGACGAGGTTTACGGCTTTGACGGCGACGATCTTCTCATGGGCGGTGCCGGGACCGATATCGTTGCCGGACTGGCGGGCAACGATCTGCTGCTCGGGGCGGACTATGGCGCCTTCGATGCCGCCGCCGGACAGATCCTGCGGCTTTACCGGGCGACACTGGGGCGCGATCCGGACGCCGGCGGGCTGATCCAGTGGGCCGAAATGCGCGCAGGTGGCACATCACTGGACCAGATCGCCGTCGGATTTGTCCAGTCGCCTGAATTCCAACAGTTCTACGGGCCGTTGGACGATGCCCAGTTCGTGACGCTGCTGTACCATAACGTGCTGATGCGAGAGCCCGATGCGCCCGGCCTTGATGCCTGGGTCAGCCAATTGGGGTCTGGCACATCAAGGCAGCAGGTCGTGCTGGGTTTTTCGGAAAGCGCCGAGTTCCAGAATGGCACCGCACAGGACAGCTATGCCTATTATCGCGACGGGCTGAAGGCCAGCTTTGCCGATGACACCTACCGGCTGTACCTGGCCACGCTGGGGCGCGAGCCCGATGCCGCCGGGCACGAGCATTGGGCGACGCAGTTGGCCAACGGCTCCAGCTATGCCGGTGTCGTCAGCGGCTTCGTCGACTCGCCCGAGTTCAGGCAGACATACGGCACGCTGACCGATGCCGAATTCGTCGCGCTTTTGTACCAGAACGTGTTGCACCGTACGCCCGACCAGGCCGGGCTGGACGGATGGCTGGCGCGCATGGCAACCGGCACCACCCGGCAGGGCGTGGTCGAGGGGTTTGCCCAGAGCGCCGAATTCATCGCCGCCTCGGCCGGCGCGATGACCGCGTGGATGCGCGGCGATGCCACCAACCCGGATTGGCGCAATTCGGGGTTCGACGACCTGATGACCGGCGGCGCCGGGCAAGACACGCTGTTCGGCGGTTTCGGCTCGGACGCGTTCGTCTTCCTGGTCGAGGATGGCGCCGGCGCGGGCAGCCAGGACACGATCATCGGGCTAGAACCGTGGGACATGATTGGCTTCAGCGGCGGCACCGGCAATTTCGGCTATGCCGATGCCGCCGAGGCGCTGACCCATTTCTCGGACCAGTCGGGCAATGTGGTGTTCAGCGATCAGGGCCACACCGTGACCTTCGTCGGGGCGGACATGGCGTGGTTCACGCCAGAGATGATCTTCGTCGATCAGTCCTGATCCCGCGGCGCCCCGTATCGCGGGGGCCCGAAAGCAAACGGGGCGGATGAACCGCCCCGTTTTCCGATTACTCGCCGTAGGCCACGCTGGGTAGCCATGTTGTCAGCGCCGGGAACTGGAACACGATGAACAGGCCCAGCAGCTGCAGCAGCACGAAGGGAACGAT
>JAGRMT010000116.1:4953-5204 GCA_020441125.1 Roseivivax sp. | reverse complement strand
TGCGGGTCACGCACCTGGTCAAAGCCCGGCACGGCCAGCTCCAGCCCCTGCACGATCGGCAGCATCAGCGGCATGATGATCAGCGTGATCTCGATCCAGTCCAGCAGGAAGCCAAGGCAGAACACGATGAACAGGATGAACAGCACGATGCCATAGGGGTTGTCCGACACCGATAGCACCAGCGCCTTGACGATTTCGTCGCCGCCGTACAGCCGCAGGATATAGGCGAAGAAGTTGGCCGTCAGGAAGAT
>JAGRMT010000116.1:0-4899 GCA_020441125.1 Roseivivax sp. | reverse complement strand
AGCCGCCGGTTGGCCAGCGCCAGCAACGTTGCACCCAGCGCGCCAAGGCCCGAGGCCTCGGTCGGGGTGGCGACGCCTGCGAAGATCGAGCCCAGCACCAGCAGGATCAGGAACATCGGCGGCACCACGGCCAGCAGCACCGCACGCACCTCGGCCCAGCCGACCTGTTCGGATTTCTCCGGTGCAGGCATCGCCTCGGGGCTGAGGAAACCATAGACCACGATGAAGAAGATGTAGAGCCCGCCCAGGATCAGCCCCGGGAACAGCGCGCCCATGAACAGGTCACCCAGCGAGATCGCCAGCTGGTCCGACATGATCACCAGCATGATCGACGGCGGGATCAGGATGCCCAGCGTACCGGCGCTGGCCACCGTGCCCGTGGCGATCGGCTTGGAGTAGTTCTGCGCCATCATGGCGGGCAGGGCCATCACGCCCAGCAGCGTGACCGAGGCGCCGATGACGCCGGTCGAAGCGGCCAGGATGATGCCGATCAGCAGAACCGTCAGCGACAGCCCGCCGCGCAGGCTGCCGAACAGCCGCTGCATCGAGAACATCATTCGCTGCGCCACGCCGGACTGATCCAGCATCAGGCCCATGTAGATGAACATCGGCAGGGCGACCAGAACCGGGTTGTTGACCGTGCCGCCGAACATGCGCGAGGGCAGGGCCTGCAGCTTGCGGTACTCGATCCCGGTGCGGGTGAATTCGATCAAGTCCTTGAACAGGCTGCGGTGCGGGTCGAGGAAGATCTCGGCGATCAGCACGAACAGCAGGCTGACCCCGACCAGCGAATAGGCCACCGGAATGCCGCGGAACAGCATCCAGATGAACGTCAGGAACAGGACGGCTACCGCGATTTCGTTGACAGTCAGAAAGCCGAACATGGCTCAGCCCTCCTTTCGGGCAAAGACCCGCGACAGAACGATCAGAAGCACCGCGATGACGAAAGCGGCGACCACTGTGTAAAGGATGTCATAGGGTCCGACCTTGAAATCGTCGAACACCGGCGCGCGCAGCGCCTTGCGCATGTTGTCGGCCTCGGGATCGGTCATCATCACCCAGCCCACCAGCGCGTAGTAGATCGCCAGGTTGACAGCGAACACGGTCGAGGGGAACGCGAACAACATCTGCTTCCACAGCGCCGGGCGGGTCAGCCGCGACAGCGCGCGCACATAGGCCGACCAGACTGCAATCGCCACCAGCACGAAGGCGGCGTTGACGAAAAGCTTCAGGATCCACAGGTTGTGCAGCCCGTTGGGGCTGGAGGAGCCCTCGTCGGTAAAGAAGGACGACAGCCCGTAGCCCAGCGTCACGTCCCAGCTGATCATGATGAAGGGCAGGAACAGCCAGACCAGGCCGATGATGTCGTACACCGTCTGTTTGCGCCGCGGAAAGTTGTCGTAGAAGATATCGACGCGCACGTGGCTGTTGGTGGTCACCGCGTAGGCGATGCCGATCATCGCGGCGGCGCCGTACAGCCACCACTGCAAGTCGTCGAGCCAGGCCTGGTTGTGGCCCATGCCGCGCAGCACCACCTGGGCGCAGATCGCGATCATCAGGATCGGGAACAGCCAGGCAAAGACATTGCCGACTGTGATGACAAACCGGTCGCCCTTGTTGTGCTCGGCGCGGCCGACCTCACCCGGGTCGGTGATCGCCGCGATGGCGTCCGGTGACTGCTCTGCGGGTTTCATGCGCTTGGGCCTCCTCCCCATGCGGTGCCGGCGCCACGGCGGACCGCGGCGCGCGACCGGGGCGCGAAGGGCGCCCCGGGACCAGTTTTTTGTCAGGTTTGTCTGTTAGTTGCGCGGACGCGGCAGGTAGATGTTGTCGCCCCAGGTTTTGTAACCCTTGCGGAACTCCTGCAGGTCGGTCCAGGCTTCGTTGAAGATCGCGTCTTCCGATGCCAGCTGCGCCGCAACCTCGTTCCAGGCGCCCTCGAAGGCGGCCAGCTGCTCTTCGCTCCAGTGCTTGATCGTCACGCCGTGCTTTTCGACGTTCTCGACCATGGCGGGGAAGTTCTTGGCCTCGCCTTCCGCGAAGTTGTCGGTGACGTTGGCCAGGCAGGCGATCTCGATCTGCTTCTGGCTGGTCTCGTCCAGGTCTTCCCAGCGATCCTTGTTGATCAGCAGCTCGAACGTGGTGGCGGGCTGGTGCCAGCCGGGGAAGTAGTTGAACTTGGCGATGTTGTAGAAGCCCAGGTTGGCGTCGACCAGCGGCATGGAGAATTCGGTCGCGTCGATCGCGCCGCGCTCCAGCGCCGGGAAGATGTCGCCGCCGGCCAGCAGCGAGGTGGACACGCCCAGTTTCTGCATCACCTCGGCGCCCAGGCCGAAGAAGCGCATGTTCAGGCCCTTCAGGTCGTCGACCGAGTTGATCTCTTTCTTGAACCAGCCCGAGGTTTCCGGCGCATAGGTGCCGCACAGCACGACGTGTACGTTGTAGCCGTTCTCGTCGTACATCTTCTGGTACAGCTTCATGCCGTCGTCATATAGCATCCATGCCAGCATCTCGCCCGGCTCGGGGCCGAAGGGCACGGCAGCGAACAGCGAAGCCGCCTTCATCTTGCCCTGCCAGTAGCCGGCAGTGGTATAGGCCGCGTCAACGGAACCGTTGGAAACCGCGTCCAGCGCTTCCAGAGTCGGCACCAGTGCACCCGGATCGAAATGCTCGAATTCCACGCTGTCGGAGATCGCGTTGATCTTCTCGACGAAGGCAACACCGGCGGTGCCCAGGATCGGCAGGTTCTTCCCGAAGGCCGAGGTCATCTGGAACGCCTCCTGCGCCTGCACGGCGCCGGTGACTGCGAAAGTGGCGGCAACAGCCGCCGCAATGGTCCGAATGGTCATGTAATCCTCCCTGTGGGTGCCCTGTCTTCGGGCATTTGGTAAAGTCAATTTACCGGTTTTTGGTCTAGCAAGGCATCCTGTGGCTGTGAATACCCAGTTTTACGCATGACCCGACGTTTTCGACGATCCCGCCGGGCCGCGCCGGCAAAGCCTAGACGACAAAACCGGATGCGCCAACGGGCGACATCCGGTTTGTCGGAAAACTTTCATTGCATACAAGGTCAGTAGGCCGAAGCGCCGGTTCCTGTCAGCCGGTGCCGCTCGGTGCCCCGCAACGGTGGGTTGAAAACGCTGACCAGGACCAGGTCCTGCTCTGGGTCCGCGACGAGGTAATGGTCGTCGTGCTGATCCAGCACGTAGATCGTGCCCGGCGCAACGGGATAGCGTGTGCCGTCCATCGCCTCGACGGCGCCGGCGCCGCCGATGCAGTAACACGCCTCCAGGTGGTTGCGATATTGCAGCCGGGACCGCGTCCCGGCACGCACGACAGTGTGACACACGGTAAAGCCCATCTGGTCGGCTTCAGTCAGCAACCGATGACTGGTGCCATTGCCCCAGTCGACGAAATGGTCGGTCTTTTCGACCTCTGCGCAAGAACGGATATACATGGTGCACCCCTTGGAACAAAAAACGCGCCGCCGTGGCGACGGTTGGCAGGGTCGCTATTGAGGCGAATCGAATCAAGGAATCAGTCGGTAAACACAGCGTTTCCCGCGCGTTTCCCGCGCGATTTGGCGCCAAGTGCTGCGATCGGAAGCAATTGGGCGCGTGTGCGCCGCATGGGCGGACTGGCGGCCGAATGTTGGTCGGCCAAGGGCGCAGGGCCCCTGGCCGGCCGAACCGAGGCTTCGGACCGCGCGCGCGCAAGCAGTCCCAGGTGTCGCGCGCGGTCCGCAAGCCGTGCCGGTGCCGACGCCGCTGGCAGGCGGCGCCGGGGACTTAGAACGTCTTGAAGACGAACTCGTCCGACGGCATCGGGGCAAGGGTTGCGGCCAGCAGGCGGTCCGGCAAAGGGCGGACGGGCTTGGGCGGCGCGGGATACTTGGGGCGTTCCTTGGGGGCGACCGGGTCGTAGTCCGGCCGGTCGGCCCAGAGATGGAAGAGCGCTGCGCGGGTGCCGCGGAGTGAGCGCGGAACAGGCGTGGCGGAGGGTTTGAGCGAGGTGGCGTCGTGTTTCATGAGGCCGACCCTGCGGTTGACGCACGGCGGTGCTGCGGCGGGACATGGGTGGAATTGCGGCAAGCCCTGCAAGTTCTCGAAAAGGGCCGTTTCCAATGCGTGCATGATCCGGCGCGCTTGACACCATCCGTAGCCACGAGATTGTTGCGCCATTGCAGGAGGCCAGAAATGCTGGACAGCGACTTTGTGCGGGCGCAGTTCCCCGCCTTTTCCGTACCCACCCTGAAGGGGCAGGCGTTCTTTGAAAATGCCGGCGGATCATATACTTGCGGTCAGGTTATCGACCGGCTGACACGGTTCTACACGGCTCGCAAGGTGCAGCCCTATGCGCCCTATCCGGCCTCGCAGGAGGCAGGGGCCGAAATGGACGAGGCCCGCGCCCGCCTGTCGAAACTGCTAGGTGTGCAGACAGACGAGTTGTCCTTCGGGCCTTCGACCACCGCCAACACCTATGTGCTGGCACAGGCCTTCCGCCGGCACTTGCCGGCTGGTAGCGCCATCATCGTGACAAATCAGGATCATGAGGCCAACTCCGGACCGTGGCGAAGGTTGGGCGACGAGGGCATCGAGATCCGCGAATGGCAGATCGACCCCCAGACGGGCCACCTCGATCCTGCCGGACTGGCGCGGTTGCTGGACGACCGGGTGAAGCTGGTCTGCTTCCCCCATTGTTCCAACGTGGTGGGAGAGATCAACCCGGTGGCCGAGATCGTCGCGATGGCCCATGCGGCCGGCGCGGCTGTCTGCGTCGACGGGGTCTCCTATGCTCCGCACGGTTTCCCGGACGTCGGCGCGCTTGGGGCGGATATCTACCTGTTCTCGGCCTACAAGACCTATGGCCCGCACCAGGGCATCATGGTGATCCGCCGGG
>JAGRMT010000115.1 GCA_020441125.1 Roseivivax sp. | reverse complement strand
CCCAGCGCGCAGGCGCCGCCGTTGACGTTGACCACGTCGCGGGGCAGGCCCATTTCGTGCATGAAGGCCATGGGGACCACGGCGAAGGCCTCGTTGACTTCCCACAGGTCGACGTCGGTGGTTTTCCAGCCCAGCCGGTCCAGCAGCTTGCGTGCAGCGGGGACGGGGGCGGTGGGGAATTGCGCGGGGGCCTGGGCGTGGCTGGCATGGCCCAGGATGCGGGCGCGGGGCGTGGCGCCGGCGGCCTCGGCGGCGGCCATGGTGGAGAGGACCAGCGCCGCGGCGCCGTCGGAGATGGACGAGCTGTTGGCCGGGGTCACCGTGCCGCCGGCGCGGAAGGCGGGTTTCAGCAGCGGGATCTTCTCGGGCCGCGCGGTGGCGGGCTGTTCGTCGGCGTCGACGGTGACGGCGCCCTTGCGGGAGGTCACCTGGACCGGGGCGATTTCACCCGCGAAGGCGCCCGAGGCCTGGGCGGCCAGCGCGTTTGACAGCGAGGTGAGGGCGTACTCGTCCTGCGCCTCGCGAGTGAACTGGAACGCCTCGGCGCAGTCCTCGGCGAAGGTGCCCATCAGCCGGCCCCTGTCATAGGCGTCCTCAAGCCCGTCGAGGAACATGTGGTCGATCACCTGGGCGTGGCCCAGCCGGGCGCCGCCGCGCATCTTGGGCAGAAGGTAGGGGGCGTTGGTCATCGATTCCATGCCGCCGGCGACCATCGTGTCCGCGTGGCCCAGCGCCAGCCGGTCGAAGGCCAGCATCGCCGCCTTCATGCCCGAGCCGCACATCTTGTTCAGCGTGGTCGCGGGCACCTCTTCGCCCAGCCCGCCGTGGAACAAAGCCTGGCGCGCGGGGGCCTGGCCCTGACCGGCGGGCAGCACGTTGCCCATCAGCACCTCGTCGATGCGGGGGGCGCCGGCCTGGGCCAGCGCGGCGGCGATGGCGGCGCCGCCGAGTTCCGACGCGGTCAGCGGGCTGAAGACGCCCTGGAAGCCGCCCATGGCGGTGCGGCTGGCTCCGGTGATGACGACGTCTTGCATGATATCCTCCCGGCCCATGGCGGCCTGCTGGTGAAAACCGATTGATAACCTTTGCCCGATAGCCTGCGCGGAAGACAACCCATCGTGAGGTTTCCGATGAACATGACCAGCCGCCGCCTTGGGCGCTATACTGTCGTTTCTGTCAACGAACAGCGGATCGACGCCGCGATCGCCATCCATTTCAAGGACCGGATGCGCGACATTGTCAGCAATGTGCGCAGCACGGTGGTGCTGGACCTGTCGCAGGTGCAGTTCCTGGATTCCACCGGGCTGGGCGCGCTCGTCGCAACGATGAAACTGATGCCCGACGGGTTGCCGCTGGAGCTGGCGGGCCTGAACCCGGCGGTGAGCAAGGTGATGTCCCTGACCCAGATGGATTCGGTGTTCACCATTCATCCAACGCTGGATGCAGCGTTGGCAGACCAGGCAATGTAGGAGCCGGACCAATGCTTGAGCAGCCCGTCACCCAGGACAAAGGAAATGTGATTCCCCTGATCTTGCGGACCGGGTTGAAAAGTTCGCCAGAGTCGGTGCGTCGCGTGCTGGCCTTGATCAAAGGGGCATTGCTGCGCGCCGGCGTGACAGAGGCATTGGCGCATTCGGTCGAGATCGCATTGGCCGAGGCGCTGAACAACGTGGTGGAACACGCCTATGCCGGCAATACCGAAGGCGAAGTCAACCTGTCGGTCGATCTGGGCGATGCCTTCATCACCGTTGAGATCGTCGACTCGGGCGTGCCGCTGCCCGATCGGTTTTTGGCCTTCCGCCGCCGGGTGACACTGCCAAACCGCAGGGAAGACATGCCCGAAGGGGGGTTTGGCTGGCCGATCCTGTCCGATCTGACCAGCCAGATCCGCTATGCCCGCAAAGGTCCGCAAAACCACCTGGTGCTGGTGTTCAAGCGTTTGTAATGGCGCGGCGCTTTGGTGCTGCCTGACGGGCAGTCGCGGCGATGGCCGGTATGCACCGGTGCGGCTTGTCGAGCAGCGTATAGCCTATTGATGCTAACGCGCGCAGGCGCGCCAACGCATTGCCCGAAACCTTGCCGACCTGCCGCAGGTGGCTCTGGCCGCAGGTCATTGCAGGAACACTGACCCAAAGCCATCAGCGGCGGCATGTCCGCAACCCGCATACCTGGTCGACACGCCAGCCTGGCCGGTCAAACGTCGCGCGGTAATAGCGCCGCCGCCTTGTGCGCCAGGGCGCAAATGCATAAGGCCCGGCCCGGCGGAACCTCATCCCCAGGTGACATCGCCCAGGAAGATATAGCCGGCGCCGTAGATCGTCTTGATCAGCCTGGGGTTCTTGGGGTCTTCGCCCAGTTTGGTGCGCAGCCGCGAGATGCGCACGTCCATTGCCCGGTCGAAACTTTCGCCCGCCGCGCCGCCCAGTGATTCCTGCATCTGCGCCCGGGTCAGCAAACGCTTCGGCGATTGCAGGAACAGCCGCAGCACTTCGCCCTCGGCATGCGAGAAGGTCTGCTCCTGCCCCCGGGTGTCGATCAGCGTGTAGCGGTCGAAATGCACCTGCCAGCCGTTGAAGCGCGCGGTGTCGGCCTGGCGCGCGGCGGCGCGCGGACTGCGCAGGCGGGCGCGAATACGGGCCACCACCTCGGCCGGGTCGAACGGCTTGATGATGTAGTCGTCGGCGCCCAGCTCCAGCCCGGTGACGCGATCCTGCACCTGCGCCCGGCCAGAGATGATGATCACCTTCGCCCCCTGTTCCAGCGCCAGCCGGTGCACAAGCGTCAGCCCGTCGCGATCCGGCAGGCCCAGGTCCACCAGGCAGACATCGGGCGTGTTGCGCCGCAGCGCTGCCTCGAACTCGGTCGCGCGGCCAAAGGCCATTGTGCGAAAGCCGGCCTCGTCCAGCGCGTCGGTCAGGATGGCACGGATCTCCGGTTCGTCGTCCAGGATAGTGACCAGGGGCTGGGTCATGCGGCGTGCCTCGTTGCGGCCAGGTGACCGGCCAGTTGGGCGGCGCTGAACGGTTTGGGCAGCACCGGCCCCTGTTCGGCCGCTTGGCGGTAGAGCGGGTGCTGCGCCGGTAGCGAGGTCATCAGGCAGACACGCCGTCCGGGCAGCCGCTCGGCCAGCGCCACGCCGGGGGTGTCGCCCTCCAGCACGATGTCGGACAGGATCAGCCCGATCTCGGGCAGGCCCTCGGCCAGAAGCACAGCCTCTTCGACCGAGGTCGCCTCGATCACCCGGTGGCCCAGCTCTGTCAGCATGTCGCGGATGGTGGCGCGCAGGTCGGCGTCGTCCTCGACCAGCAGCACCAGGCTCGGCTCGGCGGGCGAGCCGGCGCGGCGCAGCGGCAGGCGCAGGATCACCCGGGCGCCGCTGCCGGTATTGCCCAGGCGCACCGTTCCTCCGGCCAGCTTGGCCATGTCATAGACCATCGCCAGCCCCAGGCCCGAGCCTTCGGCCCCCTTCGTGGTGAAGAACGGGTTCAGCGCCTTGTCCAGCGCCTCTTCTGAAAAGCCGACGCCGGTGTCCTCGACCGTGAACTGCACCCAGGTGTCCTTGACCTCGTCGGCGCGCAACACGATCCGGCCCTGCACGCCACAGGCATCGCGGGCGTTCAGGATCAGGTTCAACAGCCCGTCCTGCAACATCCCGGGATCGAGCATCAGCGGCCCGGGCACGCGGTTGTCGACCTGTAGCGTCACGCCCCCGGTCAGCGCCGAGGACGCCAGCGTCGAAACATCGGCCAGGAACATGTCCAGGTCCAGCGGCTCGGGCCGGTAGTTGCGCGCGCCGGTCATGTCGGCGATCCGGTTCAGCAAGGTGCCGCCGCGTTGTGCCGCCTGCAACGTGGCCTTGACCATCGCCTGCGCCTCGTCGCCCAGCGGCAGTCGGCCCAGCTTGGACTGCATCCCCAGGATGATCGTCAGCAGGTTGGCAAAGTCATGCGCCAGTCCGCTGGTCAACTGCGCCGCGATCTCTCGCCGGCGCGTCTGTTGCAGCGCGACGCGCGCCTGGGTTTCCTCGGTCACGTCCAGCGACAGGATGTAAACGCCGCCGCCGCTGGGATCGGGCGTGAACACCGCCCGGATCCGGCGCGAGCTGTCCGCGTCGGTGAATTCGAAGGTGCTTTGCACCCCGTCGAAAGCCATCGTCAGGTGCGGCAGTACCTTGGCATAGGCATCCGGTCCCAGCGTCTGCGAGATATGCAGCCCGATGATCTCTGCCGGGCGGCCCGGCATGACCGAGGGCAGCTTGCGGTTTGAAAAGGTATAGCGCCCATCCGGCCCGACATGGGCGATATGCGCCGGCATCATCTCGGTTGTCAGGCGGGTGCGCGCCTCCATCGCGGTCAGCGCGCGGCGCGTTTCTTCCAGTGCCGAGATCGTCGCCGCCAGTTGCCGGTTGGTGGCGGCCAGTTCCTCGGACCGGGCCAGCACCTCTTCGGACAACAGCTCGGACCGGGTGCGCAACAGCTGCTCCTGCGCCTTCACGTCGGTGATGTCGGTATAGACCGTGACCCAGCCGCCTTCGGCCAGCGGCGCGCCTTCGACGCTGATCGTGCGGCCGTTGGCGCGGGTACGCTCCATGTAATGCGGCTCGAACGCCAGGGCGACCTGCACGCGTTCGGCGACAAAGCTGTCGATATCGTCGATCTCGCCGTATTCGCCGCGCAGGGCCAAGTGCCGAATCGTCTCGTCGAAGCCGGCGCCGGGGCGGGTCAGCGCCTCGGGCAGGTCGAACATCTCGACGAACCGGCGGTTGCACACGGCCAGGCGCAGGTCGCTGTCATAGATTGTCAGCGCCTGCTGGATCAGGTTCAGCCCCGCCTGTGTCAGGGCATCGGTCTGTCGCATCGCTTTTTCTCCTGCCGTCATCGCTAACATCGCGGACCGGTCGCGCAAAGCCCCAGCGCGCGCTTGTTACAATTCGTAAGAATCGGGAAAACTTCAGGAAAAAGTTGACCGGCAGGGTCGTCCACGTCCAAATGGGGACAAGAGTCGCCAAAGGCGATCGGCCTGCGCCAAACAGCGGGCAAATGGGAGGAAAACTATTGGCTCGATCGACGGCGAGCGCAGGTGACCTGCGCTCTATCCCTGCGTTATTGCACCGGAACGCAACGCAATTCGCGTCTTCCCCCGCTTATCGTGAAAAAGAATTCGGCATCTGGCAAAGCTGGACCTGGGCCGAAACCGAAAAGCAGATCGAGGCGCTGGCGCTGGGTCTGCTGAACCTTGGCGTGAACCGCGGCGATTACATTGCCATCATCGGACGCAACCGGCCGTACCTTTACTGGTCGATCCTGGCGGCGCAGTCGGTGGGCGCGGTGCCGGTGCCGCTGTACCAGGACGCCGTGGCCGAAGAGATGGAATACGTGCTGTCGCATTGCGGCGCGCGGTTCGTCATCGCGGCGGACCAGGAGCAGGTCGACAAGGTCATCGACATCCAGCAGCACCTGCACCAGTTCGAGCACATGATCTATCTCGATCCGCGCGGGATGCGGAAATACGATCACCGCCGGCTGCACCAGTATTCCCATGTGCAGGACCAGGGCCGCGCCGCGCGCGACGAGTACATCGAAGAGCTGAAGGCCCGCCGCAACGCGCTGACCTATGACGACACCTGCGTGATGCTGTACACCTCGGGCACCACGGGCAAGC
>JAGRMT010000114.1 GCA_020441125.1 Roseivivax sp. | reverse complement strand
TGAATCCCGCCCGAGGGGTTCTTGTCCAGAAATCCCTGGATCGGGCTGTTTTCGCCCAGCGGGTACAGCAGTTCGATCTTGGTGTTGGGCAGTTCGATGAACACCACCGTCACGCCGTGGTCGGGTTCGTCCTGCGGCGCGCCGACCTTGGCGCCCAGCGCCGAGCGGTACTGCTCGGACGCGGCTTCCAGATCGGGAACGGCGATGGCGACATGGTTCAGGCGGCCAATCATGCGGGTCTCCTTGCGCGGTTTTGCACCTTGTGCCGGGTGCGGATTGCCCGCGCAAGGCCCTGTGGCCTTTAACCGCTTGTTAAACGCTTCGGCAAGAATATGGCAGCGAGTCTTAAAAGGAGCATCCGATGGACAGTGCGACCCTTGCAGGCGTTCACCACCCGACCCCTGCCCGGCCCCTACTTGGCATGACTGTTCTTGCAGTGGAGGACAGCCGATTTGCCTGTGAAACCCTGCGCCGGATGTGCCTGCGCAGCGGCGCCCGGTTGCGCCGCGCCGATTGCCTGCAATCCGCCCGGCGCCACCTGACGGTGTACCGGCCGACGATTGTACTGGTCGATCTGGGCCTGCCCGATGGCAATGGCGCCGAATTGATCGCCGACCTTGCCCGCGCAACCCCGCGCGCCGCCGCGATCCTGGCCATGAGCGGCGATACTTTCTGGGAAGATGTCGCCATAGCCGCGGGCGCCGACGGGTTCATGACAAAACCGGTGGCCAGCCTGGCCGAATTCCAGAACACGATCCTGCGCTACCTGCCACGAACGATGCGCCCCTACGGAATGCGCCCGGTTGTCGATGAAACCATCGCGTCGGACCCGCTGGCCTATCGTGACGATCTGGCCCATGCGTCCGACTTGCTGCACGGCACGCAGGACGGCCGAACCTTGGGCTATGTCGCCCAATTCCTGTCAGGTGTGGCCCGCGCCGCCGGGGATGATGGGCTGGCCAGCGCCGCCGCCAGCCTGACCGCCGCCCTGCGCGGCGGTGACACGCATGACGGCCTGGCGCAACGCTTGTCGGCGCTGGTCGACACCAGGCTTCAGGATCGCATCGCGATCTGAACGCGGCACCTACAGCGCCGGATCAGAGGATACCCGAACCAGGCGCGTCAGATCGCTCAACCGTTCGATCTGGCGGCCCTGGTCGTCGAAATTGCCAGGCGACAGCCAGCTGTCATAGGCCTGGCGCAGCGCGGGCCATTCGCTGTCAATCGCGGCAAACCAGGCGGTGTCGCGGTTGCGGCCCTTGATCACCACGGCCTGACGGAACACGCCTTCGTAGCTGAAACCCAACCGCTGCGCCGCGCGGCGCGAGGGAATGTTCAGCGCGTTGCACTTCCATTCATAGCGCCGGTAACCTGCGTCGAAGGCCCAGCGCATCATCAGGTACATCGCCTCGGTAAAGGCGCGGCTTTGCTGGCCCGCGGGCGCGATGCAGATGTTGCCCACCTCGATGCTGCCCGCCGCCGGGTCCATCCGCAGATAGCTGGCCACGCCGAAAAGCTTGCGGCTGGCCGCGTCGCGGAAGGCGTAAAAACGCATCGTCGGGTTGGCCACGGTATCGCGGATCCAGCGATGATAGGCCGAGGCGGAGTGGAACGGGCCATAAGGCATGTAATCCCACAACCAGTCATGGCCATCGAAGGCGGAAAACAGCTGCGCCGAATGGGCTTCGGCGTCCAGTGGCTCGACGATACAGGCGCGCCCGGTCAGGACCATGTCGCCGGGCAGCGGCGGCGGGGTCCAGTCAGGCACCAGATCGCCCAACGGGCGCGGATCGGTCTTGTTTTCGGCGGCATGTGTCATGCGCGTATGTAGGCGGGGCGCGCAGGCCCTTGTCAATCCTGCGAAACGTGGCGATCGAAGACAGCCTTGGCCCGGCCCCAGACACCGGCCCCGATCGTTGGCAGCGCCAGCAGGTGCGGCAGCAGCTGGCCGGCGAAATCCTCAGAAGATTCCAGCGGCAACAGCGAGGGCAGGTTGTCGATCGCCATCACGTCCAGCGGCGGAGTATCCCACACGCGCAGCGCCGGCTTCTGCCAGTCGGTGGCACGGTCGTAGACCGGCACCGGAGAGAACTCGCTGCCCGGATCGCAGGCGATATCGCCGATCACCCGCAGCGCGCGCGGCGTGGCGCCGGCATCGCGCGGGACAAAAACCGGCGTGCCCGGTCCGGCGAGGATGCAGTTCAGGAACAGGCCGTGCTGCAACACCTCGGGGAAGGGGCCGCCGTGGGCTGTTTCTGCCATGTCCCAGCGCGTGACCGAAACGCCCATCGCGCGGCACAGGTCGGTGGCACCTGTGCCGACCCGGCCCAGCGCCCCGATCACCAGCGCGTCCGGCAGCGGGTTGCCGGCCAGCTGGCGCGACAACTCGGCGCGCAGATCGGCCGCGGTGGGCCATGCGGCCACCGGCCCGCACAAACCACCCCGCGCCTGCGCCGCCCATGCCAGCAGCGACACCGCCGCGCCGACATAGCCTGCCCAATAGCCGAAGGCCGCCACCCGTCGGCCCGAAGGCTCTGTCAGGTATTCCAGATCGTAAAGCGTGCCGCCGCCCGCAGCGAACCGCGCCAGCAGCCGTTTGCCGGCGGCCTGACCCTTGTAGGCGTGACCGAACATGATGTGCCGGTGCGGCAGAGCCGTGTCTGCCTCTGGCAGTTCCTTCAGCCCGAAAATCAGTGCATCGCCCGGTGCCACCGGCCAGGCGCCACAAGGCGCGATCTCGGCGCCGGCTTCGCGGTAGGCGTTGATCGGGATGATCCGCGTCGGGCTATCCTCTACCGTCACCCGCAGGCCTGCGCCGATAAGCGCACGCACCCCGTCCGGCGTGACGCCCACCCGCTGTTCGTTCGGGCGCTGTTCCGCGCGTACCCACAGATGTGTCATGTCCCCTCCTTCGGGCGCTGCCTACAGGTGTGTCTGGGCGTGGCGCCGTTCGATCGTGTCCAGGTGCGGGGTCGCGTTGAACTGGGTCAGCGCCAGCCCGGTGGGCAGGCGTGTCCAGCGGTGCAGCGACGTGTTCTGGATGTTCAGGATCGTATGCACCAGCGCCGCCATGTCCAGCCGCATCGTGGCGCGCATGGCAAAGCCGATCACCCCTCCCGAAGTGACAACCAGCGCCGGCCCGTCGCCACCCGCGATATCGTGCAGCACCTCGGCGATGCGCGTCTCGAAGTGTTCGAAGGGCTCTGGCACGCCGTCCAGTGCGCCGTCGCGCCAGGCTTCGAACAGCCGCGGCAGGTGAAACACGAACTGCTCGCGGTCGGTGGGCAGGTCGACTCCGTGCTGGTCGCGGTAAAGCGCCGCCATGGTGAAATATTCCAGCTCGTTCAGCCGGGCGTCCTGCACCACGGGCAGGTCCAGCCCGATGCCCTGAGCCGTTTCGACATGGCGCCGCAGCGTGCCGCAATAGACCCGGGCAAAGCGTTCGCCCGCGCTGCGGAAATACCCGCCCAGCCAGCCGGCCTGCTGGTGGCCCAGCGGGCTGAGCCGGTCATAGCCCGCTTCATCGCGGGCGGTGTTGTTGGCCTGCCCGTGGCGCACCAGAGTGATTTGCGACATGCCGTCTCTCCTGTCGCACCGGGCTTACCGGCGTCGCGCCCGGATGAAAAGGGCGTGTCAGGCCGAGACCTGTTCGCGCAGGATCGAGGCGGTCAGCGACACCATCAGGTAAATTCCAGCAAAGATCAGGAAAGCCAGGATCGTGTTTTCGAACTTGCGCGGATAGCTTGGGTCCTCTGACGCGACGGGCACGACAGAGGTGGTCAGGTAGCGCGCCTGGCTGTCTGCATCGCGCCGCGCGGTCTCCAGCCGTTCCAGCGCGGATTTCAGCAGCAGGTCGCGGGTGGCCAGATCGGCCTGCGCCAGCTGGATCTGCACCGCCAGTTCGGCCAGCGAATCCTCGCCGGTCGAGGCGCTGGTCATCTGCAGGTTCAATTCGTGCAGCAGTGCCTCCATCCGGCGGATGTCGCCTTGCGCGCCTTCCACCTTGGCGGCATTGGGGCGGCGGTTGTCCAGCAGCGCCTGCAGTTCCAGCTGCTTTTCCTGAAGCTGAACCTCGATGTTGTTGATCTGCCCGCGCAGCGTGGTGATCCGCCCTTCCGGGTCGACGATGGCGCCTTCCTGTTGCAGGCGGACAAGCTTTTCCTGCGCGTCATAACGGGCGTCCTGCGCCTCTGTCAGACCTTGCTCGGCATCGGCCACGGCGTTGGAACGTTTGCGCATCGACAGGTTGTCGACCCGCTCTTCGGCGTATTCGATCAGCTTGCGGCTGAAATCTGCGGCCACCTGCGGATCGGCCGCGGTAACCTCCATCTTGATCACGCCTTCGGTCGGGTCATAGGCGATCTTCACGTTGCGGGCGTAGGCGCGATAGGCTTCCTCGTTCGAGGGGCTCTCGCTCAGCCGCTGGATCGGGTCGATCCAGCCTTGCGTGAAATGCGTCTTGAAGCCGGCATCCTCGTCCAGGCGCAGCATCGCGTCCTTGGATTGCAGGTAGGATTGCACCGCGATCGCATCCTGGTTGGTGGCGAACTGGGTGCCCGAAAGCAGGCTGCCCATGCCGGCCGAACCGCCGTCGTTCTTCAGGATCAGGAATTCGGCCTGGGTTGAGTACATCGGCGTGGCAACGGCATAGAAATACAGCCCCGTCAGCAATGTCGGCAGCGCGACAAAGGCCGCCAGCCGTGCCAGCAGCATCAGCGATTTGCGGCGCCGGCGAATGGCGATGTCCTGCTGGATACGCGTGATCTCGGCGGCGCGGCGCTCTGCCGGGCTGGCCACCTCGGTGGACGGCAGGTTGGTCAGCTCTGCTTGAAGCGCGTCGCCGCTCAATTCCGGCGCGGTTTCGGCGGGCATGACCAGTTGCAGCATCGTCGTACGCTGGAACGGGTCGATACCGCGCGCACGCAGCAGGCGCACAGCGTCATGGTCCGAGGTGGGCGCCAGCCCGTGCTTTTCCGCCACGCGCCGGGCCATGCGCAGTTGCCGGCCCGTCAGCCCCTCGCGCGCGACGGCTGCTTCTTCGGGGGCAGCGGGCGGCGGGGTGGGCGTGGCCGGGCGCGGCGGCACCGGTGCCCCGTCGGCCCGATGCGGACGCGCGGTGCGCGGCGCGGCACCTGCCTCGGGCGCGGGCGGGCGCGGGCGCCGTTCCGTCGCCGGCATGGCGGGCGTTTCCGGCGTCTGCCCGGCCTCTGCGCCGGTTCCGGCGGGGGCAGCTTGCGAGGGGCGGATGCGAAACTTCCTAGCTTTGGGTTTCGTAGTCATAGAGCTGTTTCGCTTCTTCGAGAGAATTGAACATGTGCAGCTGCCCGTTCATCAGAACAGCAGCGCGGTTGGCGAATCTTTCCAGGATTTGCGGCTGGTGCGACACGATCACGATGGTGGTGGTGCTCAGCCGTTCGGCCAGCAGATCGCCCGCCTTGCGGTTGAATTCCACATCGGTGG
>JAGRMT010000016.1 GCA_020441125.1 Roseivivax sp. | reverse complement strand
AGCTGTACGAAGCCGCGCTGGAGCGTCTGACCCGTGAAGTGGCCGCCGTGTCCGGCGGGGACGAGGTTTCGGCCGCCAAGCAAGTGGACGAGGTTCTGGTTTCGCGCGCCGCGTAACAGACCACACTGCCATTCAGGAAAACCGCGCCTTTCGGGGCGCGGTTTTTCTTTGTGGCCGGGGCGGTGATCAGTTGGGCTTCTGCACTTCCTGGTCAAGCGCGGCCATCAAGGCCATCTTCAGCTCTTTTTCCAGTTCCTTGACCCGCGCGATATACTCGGGGTTGTCGGTCGAGGCGATGCCGGGCTTCCAGACCTTGGCCAGTTCCCGCACCGCGGCGCGGTCGTGGTGATAGAAGGTCTGCTCGGCCTGAGCGGCTTCGTATTCCGACAGACCAATGTTCTCAAGTACATAGCGGCCGGCGCGCAGTGAGCTGTCGAACAGTTCGCGCACGATGTCGTCGGCGCCGGCCTGGTACAGTTCATACACATGGGTGCGCGTCTTGGCGCGGGTGATGATGTGCAGGTCAGGCCGAACGCGGCGGGCGTAGGCGGTCAGCCGCGTGGCCGAATTGGGATCGTCCAGCGCAACCACCAGAACCCGTGCCTTGGCCAACCCGGCGGCATGCAGCACGTCGGGCCGTGTCGGGTCGCCGAAGAACCCCTTCAGCCCGAACCGGCGCATCCGCTCGATCATCTTCATGTCGTTGTCCAGCACGACGGTGGCGTGGCCGGTCGACTGCACCAGACGGTTGACCACCTGGCCAAAGCGGCCGATGCCCGCAATAATGACCGGTCCTTCCTCGTCGATCTCATCCGCATCCTGCTGCTCTGCCGCGTCGATCAGCCGGCGCGAGACGACATCGTAGAGGATGAACAGCAGCGGTGTGGTCAGCATCGTCAGCGCCACGACGAGGAAAAGCGTGTCAGACAGGCCGGCGGTCAGCACGTTCTGTTGGCGGCTGAATGACAGAAGGACAAAGCCGAATTCGCCCGCTTGCGCCAGGGACAGGGTGAATAGCCACAGGTTGCGCCGGCGCAGGCCGAACAGCATGCCCAGGCCGAACAGGATCCCACCCTTCAGCAGGATCAGCGCCGCCGTCAGCCCCAGCACGGTGAACGGCGCCTTGAGGAACGTGGCAAAGTCGATGCCGGCGCCGACGGTGATGAAGAACAGGCCCAGCAGCAGACCCTTGAACGGCTCGATGTCGGATTCCAGCTCGTGCCGGAACTCGGAGTTGGCCAGAACCAGCCCGGCCAGGAACGTGCCAAGCGCGGGCGACAGGCCGACCAGCGTCATCAGGAAGGCAATGCCGATCACGATCAGCAGCGCCAGCGCTGTATACATCTCGCGCAGCTTGGCCGAGTGGATGAAGCGGAACACCGGACGCGCGGCATAGATGCCCAACAGGATGATCGAGGCAACCGCGCCGAAGGTCACCAGCGCCACGCCCCAGCCCGGCAGCCCTTCGACCAGCGACATGGTGTGATGCGCGTCCGCCTCGGGCCGGTTGATCTGGATGGAACCATCGGCCCCCAGCATCGGCACGGTCGGGCCGGCCAGCAGCGGCAGGATGATCAGCATCGGGATCACCGCGATATCCTGCGTCAGCAGAACCGAGAAAGAGGAACGCCCGCCATTCGTCTGCATCAGACCCTTTTCGTTCAGCGTCTGCAGCACGATCGCGGTCGAGGACAGCGCCAGGATCAGGCCGATCGCCAGAGCCGAGGACCAGTCCTGCCCCAGCAGCATCGCGCCGATCATCACCGCCCCAGCGGTGCCGACCAATTGCAGCCCGCCCAGGCCGATCAGCTTGTCGCGCATGTGCCACAGGGCAGAGGGGTCCAGTTCCAGCCCGATCAGGAACAACAGCATCATCACCACGCCGAACTCTGCCACGTGCTGCAAATCGCTGGCGGCGCCGGTCAGGCCCAGCACCGGGCCAATCACGATTCCGGCCAGCAAATAGCCCAGGACAGAGCCCAGCCCCGAGCGCGCGGCGAGGGGCACAGCCACCACCGCAGCGAGCAGGAAGACCGAAGAGTGAAATAGGATTGTATCCATGCTGCCGATTCTTCTCCTCATCCCCACAATGGACGGCTGCGCACCCTAATAGCAACGTGCGACAGGGAAAATTCCCGTCAGTCGGATGGATGGGGTGAAAACACGGGCCTCAACCAGCGGGCGAGGCCGAAACGTCAGGGCAGCTTGAGCGTGACCGTGCGACCGCCCTTGGAATAAACCAGCTCGGTCTCGCCGATCGCGGCGACGCGGCCGCCGTCCAGCCGGTCGCCCACGGCGACTTTCTGATATCGGCCGCTGGGCAGGCGGACCAGTGCGCGGCGGCTGCTGGGCTTGCCGTAGACGCCGATCAGGTTCAGCCGGCTGAGGTTCAGCGCGTTGCGCACCGTCGCCTGCTTGGCAACGTTGGCAGAACTTGGCAGGCTCGGCTGGGCGTTGCGCGGCACGGCCGCGGCCACCTGGGTGACCTCGGGCTCGGCCTGCTCTTCCTCGGCTTGTTGCTCGGTGCTGCGCGCGGCTTCGACCATGCGGGCGATGTCGCGCGGGCGGGTGACCGGCAACGGCGAGGTGTCGATCGCCTGCGCGGTGGCCGAGGTGTTGCGCTCGGCCTCTTCCTTTTCGGTGATCTTGCGGGCGACCGGGCGGATCGCGCCCAGTTCGGCAAGCGACATGCCGCTGTTTTGCGCGCGCTCATAGCCCTCGATCAGCCCACCGGGGCGCGGGCGCGGGGGCACCGCGCTCATCCGGGCCAGCACGGCAACGGTTTCAGCGTTCTGGCTCAGCGCGGCGGCGCCGCCGGGGCGCAGCGGCGGAACCACGGGCGGCGTGCCGGCGATGACGCGCACGCCTTGCGGCGAAACGGTGCCTTCGGGCGTCGCCAGAACCAGCCCGCGCTCGTCCAGATCGAATTGCTGATCAGGGGCGTGCGGCGCCATCTGGCGCAGCGGCGCGGTGTCCTGCGGGCCCTTGTCGGGACGGGCCAGCGCGATGGCATCCAGCGAGGGCGTCGCCGGGTCGATCCGGGTGGCATAGACATCTGCGGTTTCGGGGGCGCCGGGGGCCGCAGGCGTTTCCGGGGCACGCGGCCAGATGCCCGTGGCGGCATAGGTCGCGGCGGCTTCTTCGGGGGTCTGCGTGCGCGGCACAATGGGGGCCGACTGCACTTCGGGCGCGCCCAACTCGCCCGGCAGCGGCGCATCGGTGGCGGTGTCAAGCGAGGCGAGTTCGACCGCGTCGGCCTCTTCCTCAGCATCGGACTGGGCCGGAACGGCAACCGGCGCGGCCAGCGCGGCGGCCTCCTGCTGTACGGGTGCGGGTATTGCGGCGGCGGGTTCCGGCGCAACCTCGGCCACTGCGGGCTCTGTGCCGCGGCCGAACAGGCGGGCCAGCCCTTCGTCGAGGAAAATGGCCGCCCATGCGGCGACGCCGGCCAGGAACAGCAACAGCGCCAGCGTCAGCATCAGCCCCAGGAAGCGCGGCTTGCCGCCCACGCGCCGGGTTTTCTGCCGCTCGCCGAAGATCGTCATCTGCTCGCGTTCGCGCTCGGCCTCCGAGACTGCGACGACGGTAGCCCCACCCTCGGCGCTGCGCTTGGCAGCAAGGGCGCTGGTCAGCACAGGCTTGGGCGGCTCTGGCCGGGTGGGGGCAGGGGCGCGTACTGCGGCAGGGGCGGGCGGCGGCACACTGACCGCCTCGGGCGCGGCCTCGGCGCGCGGGGCCGGGGGCGGCGGCGGAACACGCACTGCCGGTTCGGGCGGAAGCGCTGCCGGGCCCGCCTCTGTGGCCTCGGGCTTGGCGCGGCGGCTGAAGAAGCTGAACGAACCGCGCTTGCGGCTCGCGCCGGCGTCAGGATCGGCAATCACCGGCGCGGTGATGCTGGGCGTGGCGCGCGGCGCTTCGGGCTTGGGCTTGTTGCGGAATGCCAGCGGGACGGCGACCACTTCCTCGGTCTCGACCTCGATGTCGGCCTCGGCATCGGTCTCGATGTCGAACTCGGGCAGCTCATCGGCCTGCGCGGCGCGGGCAGGTGGGGGCGGTGCGGTATCCTCGGCCTCGGGCTCGGGCTGGGCAGAGGCGCGCAGCGCACCGCCGCCACGGTTGCCCGGGGAGGATTTCATCGCCGCCACGGCGCGCGCCAGCGTGGTGCCGGGCGCGGGGGCCTGGGCCGGCGTAGCCGCCAGACCGGTTTCGAAGTCGATCACCTCGGACCGCGGGCGCGGCGCCGGTTTCGGTGCGGGCTCAGGCTCGGCCGCAGCGGCGGGCACTTCGGGTTCCGGCTCGGGCGCGGGTTGTGCCGCGGGTTCAGGTTCAGGCTCGGCGGCCGCTTGCAGTGGCTCTTCCGGCGCTTCGGTGATCACCACGGCATGATCGTCGCGCTGCGGGCGCGGGCCCGTCCAGCCGCTAACCGGGCCGAAGAACACTTCGCCGGTGAAATCGCCCGGCTTGGCAATGGCGGTGTGGCAGACCGGCACGAAATGGTGGCCTGCGGCAAACATCTCGGCTTCGGCCAGCGTCTCGCGCGCGACGGCGGCTACGTGCAGCTTGCCGTCAGAGGCGGACCAGTCGTAGACCAGATCGCTGACGGCGTAGGGTGTGGCCCCGTCCAGCGCCTTGCGCACGATCGCTTCCAGCGCCGGACCCTCGTCGCCGTGATCCTCCAGCGTCATGTAGCGGATCTGTTCGTTTGGAATGATCAGCTTGACCTTGCCACCCTGCGGCGCAGCGCGGTCGGCGCGCTTGCGCAGATCGGCCAGGGCGGCCGACAGGTCGTCCGCCTCCAGCGGCACGTCACCCAACATGACCCAGGCCGCGCCGTGCCGGTGCAGCAAGGAAATACCGTCCGAAGACAGGGACAAGGCGAAATCCGGTTTCATGCCGCTTCTTAGCATGAGCGCGAAACCGCGTGGAGTCATTATCACAAGGGGTTGGATGCATTTGGCAAAGGTTCGCTAACAGTTTCGTGCCGTGGCGGAAGGGGGCTTGCACCGGCGCGGCGAGGGCGCACATTCAGGGGGCATGTCCGAAAAGGAGTGAAGCCATGCGCCTTGCCGCAGCCTTGTTATGCATGACCCTGCCGTTCGCCGCCGTAGCGCAGGACGCGCCGCGCCAGATCACCGTCACCGGATACGGCTCGGCCGCCGCCGCGCCCGACATGGCGATGATCTCGGTCGGGGTAACCGCCCGCGACTCCGTGGCCCAGGCCGCGATGGACCAGACATCCCAGGTAACCGCCGCGATCCTGGCGCGGATGGCCGCAATGGGGATCGAGCCGCGCGACCTGCAAACCAGCGATTTGTCGCTGCGTCCGATCTATGACAACGGCAACACACCGCAAAACGGTCCGGTGGTGGTGGGCTACGAGGCGTCGAACCTGGTATCGGTTCGGGTACGCGCCCTGGACAGCCTGGGCCAGGTGATCGGCGCCGCACTGAGCGACGGGGCGAACGAACTGGGCGGGCTAAGCTTCATGGTCGCTAACCCGGCGCCGCTTCTGGACGATGCGCGTCGCGCGGCGGTGGCCGATGCGCGCGCCCGCGCCACGCTTTATGCCGAGGCGGCAGGTGTCGCGCTGGGGCCGGTGCTGTCGATCAGCGAAGCGGGCGGGTATGAACCGATGCCCAAGGCCGAGATGATGCGTTCTGCCGCCTACGACGCGCCGATCGCGGCGGGCGAGACAGGCTATAGCGCGCAGGTGACCGTGGTTTACGGCATCGCGGACTAAGCCGCAGCCGGATCGGCCCGGCCCCTGCGCGGGGCCGGGCGTTGGCTATCAGCCGTTGGCGGCCGCCAGGGCCTGATCCAGATCGGCGATCAGGTCGTCGGCATCCTCGATCCCGATCGAGATACGCACCACGTTCGGCGCGGCGCCGGCGGCGGTTTGCTGTTCGGGCGACAGCTGGCGGTGGGTGGTCGAGGCCGAGTGGATCACCAGCGAGCGGGTGTCGCCCAGGTTGGCCACATGGCTGAAGATGTTCAGCGCCTCGACGAACTTGACGCAGGCGTTATAGCCGCCCTTCAGCGCCACGGTGAACAGTGCGCCCGCGCCCTTGGGGCAGATCGACGAAGCGCGGCTGTTGTAGGGCGACGAGGGCAGGCCGGCATAGGTGACCTGCTCGACACCCGGATGGTTTTCCAGCCAGCTGGCCACGCGCATCGCGTTCTCGACATGGCGCTGCATCCGCAGCGACAGCGTCTCGATGCCCAGCAGCGTGTAATGCGCTGCTTGCGGGTTCAGCGTCATGCCCAGATCGCGCAGGCCGATGGCGATGCCGTGGAAGGTGAACGCCAGCGCGCCGAAGGTCTCGTGGAACTTCAGCCCGTGGTAGGCCGGCTCGGGTGCCGAGAGGCTGGGGAACTTGTCGCTGGCGGACCAGTCGAACTTGCCCGAATCCACGACCACGCCGCCGGTCACGGTGCCGTTGCCCGTCAGGTACTTGGTCATCGAATGCACGACCAGCGTCGCGCCGTGCTCGATCGGACGGCACAGGTAGGGCGTGGCCGAGGTATTGTCGACGATCAGCGGCACGCCCGCCTTGTCGGAAATGGCCGCGATGGCGTCCAGGTCGGTGACATAGCCGCCAGGGTTGGCGATGGATTCGCAGAACACCGCGCGGGTGTTTTCGTCGATCGCGGCCGCCACCGCGTCGAGGTCGTCGAAATCGACGAACTTGGCCGACCAGCCGAAGCGCTTGATCGTCTGGCTGAACTGGGTGACCGTGCCGCCGTAAAGGCGGGTAGAGGCAACGACGTTGCGCCCCGGACCCATCAGCGGGAACAGCGCCATGATCTGCGCCGCATGACCGGACGAGCAGCACACCGCGCCGGCGCCGCCTTCCAGCGTGGCGACACGCTCTTGCAGTGCCGAGACCGTCGGGTTGGTCAGACGCGAGTAGATGTAGCCGACTTCTTGCAGGTTGAAGAGCGCGGCGGCATGTTCTGCGTCGCGGAAGACATAGGCCGTGGTCTGGTAGATCGGCACCTGCCGCGCGCCGGTGGCCGGGTCCGGCCGCGCGCCGGCGTGAACCTGCAACGTGTCGAACCCGTATTTCGGAGCATCGGTCATCGTTTTCCCTCCCTGGATTACCGGTGTTTTCCGATTGGGTAGGGGATTGAGAGCGATTGCACAATGACCAAGGCGTCTCAGACCCGCGTCACGCACTCCACGCACAGGACGGTTGGCAGATGCTGCGCGATTTCGTGCCAGCTGTCGCCCTCGTCGGTGCTTGCATAGACAGAGCCGGTGTTGGTGCCAAAATAAAGCCCGGCCTCGGTGATCGTGTCGGTGGTCATCGCCTGCCGCAGAACGGTGAAAAAGCAGTTTTCCTGCGGCAGCCCGTTGCGCGTCGGTTGCCAGCTGTCGCCGCCATCGCGCGAGCGCCAGACCGCCGCCGAGGCGCCCGGCGGGAACCTTCCCTCCATGTCGCCGTTCAGCGGCACGGTCCAGATCGTGTCAGGCCGCGTCGGGTGCACCGCGATGGGAAAGCCGAAGGTGGATGGCAGCCCCTCGGTGATGTCATCCCAGTTGCGCCCGCCATCGCGTGACCGGAACACCCCGTGGTGGTTCTGCTGGTACAGCAGGTCCCCGCCGCCGGGCGCGCGCACGATGTTGTGCACGCAATGGCCGGTTTCGCCGCCGCGCGGGGCGGCGGGGTGGAAATGGCTGGCGCAGGCCTCGGCGTTCGACAGCCGGTTGCGCCGGTCCCAGGTCTCGCCGCTGTCCTCGGTAGCCAGGACCCCGGCCGAGGAGATGGCGATCCACATCTTGCCGGGCGTATCGGGCGCGGCAACGAAACTGTGCAGCGTCAGCCCGGCGCCGCCCGGCATCCAGTTATCGCGGCTGGGGTGCTTGTTGATGCCGTCAACAGAGGACCAGCTCACCCCGCCGTCGGTGCTGGCGTAAAGCATTCCCGGCTTGCCGCCGGCATAAAGCGTGCCGTTTGACCGGCCCAGCGACCACATGGCTTCGACCTCGCCGCTGAACGGCGCGGGGTCCTGTGGTTCGACACCCATGAACTTGGCGGTTTCGGGATCATTGCGGACCCATTCGTCGATCTGCCCGTCGGCCAGCTTGGACAATGTCCAGTTTTCGCCGTCATCGGTCGATCTCCAGACCCCCGCGCCATTGAACTGGCTGCCGCCAGCCGCCCAAAGCGCGCCGGTTTCCGGGTCCCCCGCAGCATGGTTGATCGGCCAGCCTTCGCAATGCGGGCCGCTCACGGTCCAGTCCTTGCGCCGCGCGTCGGCGGTCAGCAGGAACAGCCCCTTGGTCGTGCCGACCAGTAGCGTGACAGGATGGGACATGGTGGATTCCTTCGCGTGTTTCCGGCGCGAAGCCTAGCACGCTCGCCATTTTCGACAAAGGAAAAGTTGATATCAACGCATCCAGAGTCCGGCACGTTTCAGCGCATTGCGGTAACCTTGTTCGCGCGCCGGCGGGTTGGCCGGATCGAACAGTGCGCGGGCCTGCGCACCCTTGCCCTGATAGACGAAGCGGCGGATCGGTTCGTGCCGTTTGAGCACCTTTTTCAACCGGTTCTGCCCCGCCACCGCCTCTAACGTGGCAATCGCGTCAGCGCTTTCGCGGGCGTAAAGCAGCGGCAGGCTGCGCCAGTGGCAGCTGACGGCCCCGTCGATCAGCCCGTCGGGCAGGATATCGCGCCCACCGCCCGACCCGTGGATCACCAGCGGCAGGGCGATCTGGTCCAGCCAGGGCACCAACGCCTGGCAGGCCAGTTCCGGCGGCGGGTCGTCGCGGATCGACAACGCGATTTCCAGGAACCGAGTGCCGAACGCGTGCGGGCAACGGTAATAAAAGAACCCGGCGTTGAAATACAGGTAGCGCCGCCAGTACTCGTCTGGTTGCGACAGGTCGAGAGAGCTGTCGAAGTCGAGCCCGAACCGGTCGTAAAGGCTGCGCCAGATCGCCGAGTAACCCGGGCCGTAAAGTTCGGGCACGGGCCAGGTGCCCTCGCGCCGGAGCGAGGCGGACGGGCGGCTGAAATCGAACGGCACCTTGCCAAGATCGCCAAGAATCAGCGTGTCAGTGTCGAAAAACACAAAAGGCTGATCAGCCGGCAGGGCGGCCAGGGCCTCGATCTTGTTGCCTTGGGGATAAGCCTGACCGAAGTGGCGGGCGTCGAAAGGCAGCAGCAAGGCGCCCAGTTCGGCCAGCAGTTCGCGTACATCCGGCGCCATACGCGGATCTTCGGGCCATAGCGGGCCCGGTTGCGGCTCTGCCACGTACAGGCGCAGCGGACGCGACTGGCGGTGTTGGTGCAAGGTAGCCGCGAACAGCAACGCCTCATGCTCCAGCCGTCCGGACTGGCCCACGATCAGGATGTTGACAGGCGGCTCTGGCCTTGCGTTGCTGGGCATCGGGGCGGGACCTGCCAGTTGCCGGTATTGGCGTGGCAACACTGTGCGGCCCGGCGGTGCGCGCCGCAAGCCCCGGCGGCAAAGACAGAAAAGGGATTGTGATGACCATCAGATTGTTGAGCGCGGCGCTGGGCGCCGTGTTGGCCGTATCGGGCGCCGTATCGGCGCAGGGCCTGGTGCCCGAGGCGCAGGTGCCCACCGGGCAGTTTACCACGGCGGTCGAGGTGCGCCCGATCCTGCAGGCCACCCGGGCCAACTGGATCGCGGTGCGCGAATACGAGGGCAAGGACCTGCTTTATGTCACGCATCTGATGAGCTGGCGCTGCGGGCTGGCGCAGCTGCGGTTGAGCATCAACGGCGGGCCGTTCCAGGATTGGGCGCTGCCGCCATGCCACATGGGCACCAACGCGCCCAACGCGATCACCGAAAACGACGGGCCGATCTATATCGAGGGCCCGCTGGGCGCGGTGCAGTCGGTGGTGGTGGAGATCACCTATGACGATCTGCAGGTCGAGACCGCCGAATTCACCCGCCCGCAGGTGCTGATGCCATAACGCGGCGGGTGATGGTGCCCGCCCCGGCCGGGGGCGGGCCGAAGGGTCAGACGGCGATGGGCTGCATCACCTCGGGCTCGACCACGCGTACGCCGGGCAGGCCGTCAGCCAGCACCTTGGCCGACTGCTCCAGTGCGGGGAAGGTGCGGTAATGGCTGGGGATCACCAGCTTGAAGTCGAAATAACGCTTGGCGGCATAGGCCGCGCCGGCCATGTCCATGGTGTAGAACCCGCCCGCCGACAGGATGCCAATGTCAGGTTTGAAATAATCCGCGATCCAGTCCATGTCGGCCATGATCGTGGTATCTGACGAATGGTAAAGCGTGTGCCCGCCGCCCTGGATGACGAAGCCGACCTCGGCCCCCATCGAGCGCGACACGCCGTCCACCGCCATCGAGCTGGAATGCGAGGCGGGCACCATGGTGACGCTGACCGAACCGAAGCGCAGCGTGCCGCCCTTGTTGAAGGCCGCGCCCGCGATCGCACCCTGGTCGTGCAGCACCTGGGCCAGCTCGTACATGCCCGAGACCGGCACGCCGGTGCGTTTCGAGACGGCAACAATGTCCTGGGTGTGGTCGAAATGGCCGTGGGTTACGAGGATCTGCGTCGCGCCGGCAAGGGCTGCGGCGTGATGCTCGTCAGGCAGCATCGGGTTGCCGGTGAGCCACGGGTCGATCAGCAGGACCTGGTCTGCCACCTCGATGCGCCAGCTTCCGTGGCCGAGCCAGATGATGTTCATTGGGGGTCTCCTCCTTGGGGTGGTTCCGGGGCGTCGGTATCGTGCCGCTCTGTCCGAGCCTAGCACGCGGCGCGGTACGATCCAGCCCAGCCGGGATGCGGCGGCGCTGCGGGGCAGGCAGGAGCGAGGGGGTTCCCCCCTCGCGCTCCCCGGGTATTTGCGGCAAGAAGAAGCCAGGGGCGCGGCGCGCCGCTCGGGGCGACCTGCTTGCGGTGCGGGCCGGGCGGGGGTAAAGGCGATGCGATCAGAGCACGTCAGAGGGATTGCCCCATGTCGATCGACACCGCGACCGCCGCGAAGGTGGCCAAGCTGGCACGGATTCGGGTTGAGGAAGCCGCGCTGCCGGCGCTGGCGCAGGAATTCAACAATATCCTGGGTTTCATCGAGCAACTGAACGAGGTCGATGTCGACGGGATCGAGCCGATGGTCTCGGTCACGCCGATGCGGCTGAAGCGTCGCCAGGACGGGGTGACCGACGGCGACATGCAGCGCGCCATCCTGTCGAACGCGCCCGATGCGCGCGAGGGGTTCTTTGCCGTGCCGAAGGTGGTTGAGTGATGTCCGATTTGCCGAAGATGAAGATCGCCGAGGCGCGTGACGCGCTGCGTGCGGGGGATGTGACCAGCGTCGCGCTGACCGAGGCCTGCCTGACGGCCATCGAGGGCGCCGGCGCGCTGAACGCCTTCGTGCACAAGACGCCCGAGATCGCGCTGGAGCAGGCGCGGGCCGCCGATGCGCGGATCAAGGCCGGGGACGCGCCGGCGCTGTGCGGCATTCCGCTGGGCATCAAGGACCTGTTCTGCACCAAGGGGGTGGCGAGCCAGGCGGCCTCGAACATCCTCAAGGGCTTCCGGCCCGAGTATGAAAGCACGGTGACGACGCAGCTGTTTG
>JAGRMT010000113.1 GCA_020441125.1 Roseivivax sp. | reverse complement strand
AGATCGCGCCCTGCTTCCGCGATGAGGACCCGCGCGCCGACCGTTCGCCCACCGACTTCTACCAGCTTGACCTGGAGATGAGCTTTGTCACCCAGCAGGACGTGTTCGACACCGTCGCGCCGGTGATGGCGGGCGTGTTCGAGGAGTTCGGCGGCGGCCGCAAGGTGGATGCCCCGGCCGACTGGCCGCAGATTTCCTATGCCGACTCGGCGCTGTGGTACGGCACCGACAAGCCGGACCTGCGCAACCCGATCAAGATGCAGGTGGTGTCCGAGCATTTCGCCGGCTCGGGCTTTGCCATCTTCGCCAAGCTGCTGGAGCACGAGGGCAACGAGATCCGCGCGATCCCCGCACCTACAGGCGGCAGCCGCAAGTTCTGCGATCGGATGAACGCGTTCGCGCAGAAGGAAGGCCTGCCGGGGATGGGGTATATCTTCTGGCGGGAAAGGCAGGAACCAAACTCCACTTCCAAGCATCTGAAAAATTGGATTAAAAATAGATCAGTGGACGAAAGCATTCTTGCCGATATGCGAGAAAAAATCGACCAACCAGATCTACAAAGTGCCCTTCGAGTCATCGAGCGTATTGCTGAAATGGTTCGCACTGGCGATCCACTGGATCTAAGAATTGCGGCGGACCTACAGCGAGTTCATTTCCCTGGACAAGGCGAAATGGAAGCTGCCGGCCCCCTGGCCAAGAACATCGGCCCCGAACGCACCGAGGCGATCCGCCTGCAACTGGGCCTGGGCGAGGGCGACGCGGCGTTTTTCCTGGGCGGCAAGCCCGAGGCCTTCGAGGCCGTCGCGGGCCGCGCGCGCAACGAGATCGGCCGCGAACTGGGCCTGACCGACGAGGGCGTGTTCAAATTCGCCTGGATCGTCGATTTCCCGATGTATGAAAAGGACCCGGAAACCGGCAAGATCGACTTTTCGCACAACCCGTTCTCGATGCCACAGGGCGGAATGGACGGCGCTGAAGGGCGATCCGCTCAAGGTGCTGGGCTATCCAGTATGACCTGGCCTGCAACGGGTACGAGCTGATCTCGGGCGCGATCCGAAACCACAAGCCCGAAATCATGTTCAAGGCGTTTGAGCTGGCCGGTTATGGCGAGGACGAGGTGCGCAAGCGGTTCGGCGGCATGGTCAACGCGTTCAAGTTTGGCGCACCGCCGCACGGCGGCTGCGCGGCGGGCATCGACCGGATGGTGATGCTGCTGGCCGACACGGCCAACATCCGCGAGGTCATCCTGTTCCCGATGAACCAGCGGGCCGAAGACCTGATGATGGGCGCTCCGTCCGAACCCACCAGCGATCAGCTGATGGAACTTCGCCTGCGGGTGATGCCGGAGGAGTAAGCGATGCTCGGCGGGTTGCGGCAGTCCGGCTATGACGTGCTGACCAGCAACCACGCCGACGCGATCCTGTCCTACGATTTCGCGGCCGAGCTTGAAGAGCTGATCGCCGCGCTGCGCGATTTTCGCATTGCCATGCCAGAGCTGATCGGCGGCGGCGGCGGCGAAAGCGGGCAGACCCAGCGTTTGCGCCATGCCCTGTCGGACCGGCGCTGGCGCAAGCACAAGTTCCACGTTCAGACCATTGTCGACGGGATCGAGCGCGAGGGAATCAGCCACGAGGTGGACCACGTCCGCTTTGCCCGCGCGGGTGCGTTGGCGCTGGAAATCGAGTGGAACAACAAGGATCCGTTTTTCGACCGCGACCTGGAGAATTTCCAGCGCCTGCACGCGCTCTCGGCGATCTCTGTCGGCGTGATCGTCACCCGGGGCCGCACCTTGCAGGACGCGCTCATGTCGCGCTGTTTGGGCTGGCTTCAGGCCAACGGGCTGCGCTCCGAGGCTGACCTGGACCGGCTGGGCATCAGCGCCCGCACCGCAAGCCAGCGCCGCGCCATAGCGGCGCAGACCGAACGCGGCATCCCCTATGCCGAGGCTTTCGCCACCAAATTCGTCGCCGACAAGTTCGGCCAGGCCACGACGCACTGGATCAAGCTCGAAGAGCGGGTGCGCCGCGGCGTGGGCAACCCTTGTCCGCTCTTGCTCATCGGTCTGCCCGAGGCCATCCTCACCGACGCCGCCCCGCCGCCTGACGATCTGTTCGCGGCCCTGGGCCCTCAGGAGACGCCATGACAGCCCCCGCCCTTTACACTGCCAGCGTACCGGTCTTTCAGCACTACCTGGCCCGGGCCCAGGCCCTGGTGCGCCTTTCCCAGGGCGATCCCGAGATGCTGAACGCCCGGCTGGCACCGGACATGTTCACCGCCGCACAGCAGTTCGCCACCGCCGCTGGATTTGCCCTGCGCGGCGCACTGCCGTTGGTGGGCGCAGAGATCCCGGCGTTTCCCGACCTGGGCATGGACCGCGACGGGCTTCTGGCGCGCTTTGCCTTTGTCCTAGGGCATCTTGACGGGCTGAACCCCGCCGATTTCGACGGCGCCGATACGCGCCCGGTGTCCCATCGCGCGGGCTTCGCCGAGCTGACCCAGCCCTGTGCCGAATACCTGCACCTGTTCGCGCTGCCGAACTTCTTCTTCCACCTGGGCATGGGGTTTGCCGTGCTGCGCCAGCGCGGCCTGACCATCGGCAAGGCCGATTTCGACGGGCTTCACGACTACCCGCCCGGCTTCCGTTTCTGACGCGCACTTGGGCGAATACACCACGCCCGTAGGGTGGGGTTTCACCCCACCGCCGGGCTCATTCCGCCGCGACGGATGAATTGTAGCTGTAGGTCTTCCATTCCGGCTTGTAGTCGGCGTCGGCCTGGTTGCCCCACACCGTCCAGCCGGGCCGGACGCCGCGGCCGAACAACTCCAGGTACGGGCCCCAGGAACAGCTTTCGATCAAGGCGTACTGCTCATCCGGCTTGCGCGAATGCTCGCGCTTGCGTGTCTGCAGCATGTTCACCTGTCGCCGCCCCGCATCCAGCGTGCGGGCATTCTTTCCGCGCGTGCCAAACAGCAACAGTTCGGTGACGTTGCGAAAGTAGAAGCCGACGCCGCGCCCGTCCGATCCGCCGTCCTTGCGGATCTTGTGCCACACGATGTTGGACTTGTACTCGAACCCCCAGGCGTCCAGCACGCGCAGACCGTCGGGCAACAGCGCGTTGGGTACCCACATGTAGCAATGGGCCCGGTCTTCCAGGTGCTCGGCCACCGGCAGGTCACAGATTTCGTCCAGCGTCATGGTCGGGTAGCGCGACAGGCGCTTGTGTTCGGGCGCGACCTTGCCGGTGCGGTTGGTAAACCGCCATGGCGGATCGGCCATGACCGTGCCGAACCGGTCGCCGGACAGAAACTGTCGCAAATCTTGTGATGCCGAAGACGCCATATCCAGCATATTGCCCATCGTGCGCGGAAAGTCACTTGGAACAATAGAAGAACATGCGCCGATGGATCAACCGTTAATCTATGCCCGCAGTTTCGTGCCGGTGTACCAGCCGCCAGGCACCGGCGCTGCGGCGGTAGATTTCGGTGATCCGCGCAGCGGGCCCGGGACCGGCATGAAGGACGCCCGACCAGTAGGCAAGGTCGCCATCCTGGCCACTGTCGGTGACTTCCACGAACGGGCATCCGCCCTCTGCAGCCGCTTGCGGTGCGGCGGGATCAGGCCCCGCCGCGGCTTGTGCCCAGTCGAACATCGCTTGCCTCCTGCGGCGCGACCGCTCAGTCCTCCAGCGCGTCCTCGCGCTTCTCCGCGATCAGGCCGCGTTCCTTCTTCTTGCGCTTCTCGAAGGTCTCTCCGTATCCGGCGATTTCCTTTTCGGGGATTACTTCCCGGGCGCGGGTGAAAACCTCGTTTTCTTCCTCGTCCATGTGGTGTTCGTAATCGTGCTTCAGTGCCTTGAACTTCTGCAGCCAGCCGCCCGAAGACATGTCCATCTCGTTCAGCTCTTCCATCAGGTCGTCCATCTCCTGGTGTTCGTGCACCGAATGGCGCGCGGCATCCTGGCCCCAGGTTTTGGAGATCAGCTTGGAATAGAAGGTTTCTTCCTCGGCCGCGGCGTGGGATTTGACATCGTGATAGAACTCCGACCAGGCCTTGCGCCGTTCGGGGCTGTCACCAGTGGTCTCGGCGATCCGGTCCAGAAGGGCGCGGTGGGTTTCGTGGTCGGCCTTGATGGCTTCGTAGATCGAGGGCATGGGGGCTCTCCTTGGTTGGGGTCTGGGCGCTTAACGCACCAGCGGCCCAACCGGTTCCCACGCCTTTCACCAGCGCTGCAGCGCGTCCTCGTCTTCGTCCTTGGCGGCGACCCAGCCTTCGCCACCGGCGCCCTGTTCCTTCTTCCAGAACGGCGCGCGGGATTTCAGGTAATCCATCAGGTACTCAGCCGCCTCGAAGGCATCCTTGCGGTGCGGCGCGGCAGTGGCCACCATCATGATCTTCTCGCCCGGCTTCAGCAGCCCATAGCGATGGATAACCAGCACGTCGCCCAGCGCCCAACGGGCCTGCGCCTCGACTGCGATGGCGGCGATCGCCTTTTCTGTCATGCCCGGGTAATGTTCGATCTGCATTGCCGACAGCATGCCGTCGCCGCGCACCACGCCGGCAAAGGTGACGATGGCGCCCATGTCGCTGCGCCCCTCGGCGAAACGGCCGCATTCGGCGGCGAAGTCGAAGGGCGCTTCCTGCACTTCGATCCGCATCGACTCAGCCTCCGGTCATCGGCGGGAAGAACGCGACTTCGCGCGCGCCGGCCAGCGGGGCGTCGAAATCGGTCAACTCCTGGTCGACCGCAACGCGCAGCGCCGTCAGATCGGCAAAGGCCATGGCATAGCGCTCTTCCCGGTTGCGGAGCTGTTCGACCAGGTCGGCCACGGTGGCAGCATCGGTCTCGATCCGCTCTTTCGGCAGGCCGATCCTTTCGCGCACCCAGGCAAAATACAGCACCTCCATGGTCATCCTCTCAGGTACGGGGTGGCCTTGCGGAAATAGTCCCAGCCGGTCAGCAGCGTCAGCGCCGCCGCGATCCACAGCAGCAGCACCCCGCCTTGCCCGGCCCAGACCATGCCGTGATACTTCCACCGCAGGCCCAGCAGGTCTTCATCCTGTCCGGTCAGAACCCGGTCGACCAACGCAGTGTCCATCCCGAAGGATGACATCACCAGGTAATGCTCGAACACACCCTGGGCGAACAGGGTGGCGATCGCGACCATCTGCATCGTGGTTTTCCACTTGGCCAGCTTGGTCACTTTCAGTGTGCCGGCGGTGTCGCCCAGGTATTCGCGCAGGCCCGAAACAAAGACCTCGCGGAACAGGATCATGGTCGCGGGCAGCACCAGCCAGGGCGACATCGAGGAATAGCCAACGATGACCATCAGCGCGATCACAACCATGGCCTTGTCGGCGATCGGGTCCAGCATCGCACCCAGCTTGGATTCCTGCCGCCACAGCCGGGCCAGGTAACCGTCGAACCAGTCGGTGACCGCTGCCGAGATGAACAGCATCAGCGCGAACCAGTCGGCGTAGGGGCGGTTGAAATACAAAAACATCACCGCCACGCCGGGTGCGGCGAGCAGGCGCAAACTGGTAAGGATATTGGGCACGGTCCAGCGCATGGTCCAGTCCTAGCGTGGATCGCCCGGACAGGGAAGATGGCCGCGAAGCCCTGCGGCGCCGCGTTCGATCCTGTCGATCAGCGCCGCGCGCGCCGGAGGAAGCGGCATTCCACGCAATTGCGGCGCCAGGTGGTGGTGCAGGAAATGGCCGGTGGTGGTCAGGGCCTGCACGATTTCGTGGTCCGGTGCCGGTCCGATGCCCAGCAGGCATTGCGGCAGCGGCAGCAGCCGGTCTGCCCATTCGCCGGCCGCCGAGGCCGACACCGCCCTTCCTGTTCGGGGCGAGACATAGATCAGCTGATCGTTGCCCCCGGTCACCGCGCAGGCACCCAGATCAAGGCCAAAGCCCATCTCTTCCAGCAGCGCGACCTCCCAGCGCAAGTAGGCCAGCGGCCAGATGTCGGTCTGGCCCAGCAGATCGAGCAGGGCCTCTGTCCTGGCATACAGTGGCGGGTGCGGTTCGCGTTCGGGCAAGGCGAAGGCCAGCAGCGCGACCACGGCATTCAGACCGGCCAGCGACAACCGGTCGCCCATCGCCGCAGCCGCGCGAGAGCGTTGTGGCTCGATGGTGAAGGTTCCGATATGGTCTTCCAGCCGCGCGCGCCAGGTCACATCCAGCTGCGCGCCCGGCTGAAGGTGGGGCGCGATCTTGCGGCTGACACCACCCCGCACCACGCCCGCGTGGCGGCCATGTTCGGGGGTAAAGACCTCTATGATGGCCGAAGTCTCGCCATGGGTGCGGGAGGTCAGAAGAATGCCGGTGTCGCGCCAGTCCATGCCGGGAAAGGTGCGACGGGCGCAGGGCGGGCGCAAGGGGCACGAGGGCCGGTGGGTTGTAAACCCACCCTACGGCCGCGCTCTATCGTAGGGTGGGTTTGCAACCCACCACTCGATCACGTTTCGTCTGCGTAATCCGCGTGCAGGTGCCGCTCGCCCCGCGCCTCTGCCAGGGCGATCTGTTTCTGACGTTCGCGGAACCGCGCCTTGTCCTCGTCCGTGGTCTCGCCCACGCACAAATGGCACGACACGCCGTGCTCGTACTCGGGGCGCGACCTGTCGTCGGGCAGGATCGGGCGGCGGCAGGCATGACACAGCAAGTGCGGACCTTCGGTCAGGCCATGGCCGACGGAAACGCGCCCGTCAAAGACAAAGCATTCGCCTTGCCAGGCGCTGTCTTCGGCCGGAACCTCTTCGAGGTATTTCAGGATGCCACCCTGCAGGTGATAGACTTCGTCCACACCCTGGGCCAGCAGCCAGTTGGTGGATTTCTCGCAGCGGATTCCTCCGGTGCAGAACATCGCGATGCGCTTGTTGTGAAAGCGGTCCTTGTTCGCCTCCCACCAGGCGGGAAACTCGCGGAATGTGGCGGTCTGCGGATCGACCGCGCCTTCGAAGGTGCCGATGGCCACCTCGTAATCGTTGCGGGTGTCGATCACCGCCACGTCGGGGCTGCGGATCAATGCGTTCCAGTCGCCGGGCGCCACGTAATGGCCGACGCTGGCGCGCGGGTCCACGTCGGGCTGGCCCATGGTGACGATCTCTTTTTTGAGCCGCACCTTCATCCGTGCAAAGGGGCGCTGCTCAGCGGTGGAGAGCTTGTACACAAACCCCCGGCAGCCGGGTAGCGCGTCGATATGGGCGATCAGCGCCTCGATCCCGGCGCGGGGACCCGCAACGGTGCCGTTGATCCCTTCGGAGGCCAGTAGCAGCGTGCCGGTGATCTGGTGCTCGCGGCACAACTCCAGCAGCGGCCCACGAACGGCGGCGGGATCGGCAAAGCGGGTGAAGTGGTAGAGGGCGCAAACGGTGAACATGGCCGGGATTTACGCCCAGGCGCGCCGGGCGTCCAGCGCGCGCACTGTCACATCAGGCCGCGTCCATGCGCGCGGCGGCGATGGCGAGCCCGTCGACGATGGCGGTGAAGGGGTCGGACCGGTCCAGCACGGCGCCCGGAAGGCGGGCGCGAACGGCGTCCTCAACCGGACCAAGCAGGCTGGAGCCGCCGACCATGACAATGCGGGTCAGCGCCTGGGGCGGCAGACCAGCCTGCGATACCGTCTCGACGGCGGCAGCGGCGATATCCTCGGCGAAGCCGCCCAGAACCCGGCCCAGGTCCCGCGACGTCAGCGGCACGGTCAGGCCGCGCTCGACCATCGTCAGACCGATGGCGGCTCCGGCTCCGGTGTTGGCGGCAATCTTGGCACCCTCAACCGCATGCGCGATGTCATGTGCCAGTTCCAGTTCCAGCACATCGGCCAGCCGGGCCCACAGCGATGGTTGTTCGGCCAGCCGGGCCATCTGCGCCACGGCACGCCGGTTTTCGGGCGTGTACTGGAACGGGATGCGTTCCCACGTTGCCAAGTCGTTGAACAGCGCGCGCGGCGCTTCGGTCGTGCCGGGGCCAAACTCGCGCCGCAACTGGCTGCCTAGCCCCAACAACGGCATCACCCGGTCGATGTTCAACGCCCGGTCAAAGTCGGTGCCGCCCAGCTTCAGCCCCTGGCTTGCGACGATCTCGATCGCCTCGCCGGTGCCGCGGAAGACGGTGAAGTCCGAGGTGCCGCCGCCGATATCGACGACAAGACCAAAGTCCCGCGCTGCGCCGCCGCTGGCCAGCGCAGCGGCCTCGGGCTCGGCCATAAAGGCGATGTCGGTGAAACCGGCCATGCGGTAGGCCTCTTCGAGGTCGCGCGCGGCCTGGGCGTTCTCTGCCTCGTCCCGGCTGCGAAAGATCACCGGGCGGCCCGAGAGGACGGCGGTCAGCGGCATCCGCACCTGTGCCTCGGCCCCGGTGCGAACGTGGGTCAGGAAACGGGCGACCACCTCCAGCAAAGTGGTGCGCGCCCCGCCGATCATGCGCTGCTCGCGCAGCAGGGGCGTGCCCAGCACCGATTTCAGCGCCCGCAGGAAGCGCCCTTCGCGCCCCTCGATCAGTGCGGCAACGGCGCGTCGGCCGAAGAGGACGGCGCCTGTGTGACTGTCGAAGAACAACGCGGTGGGCAGCGTTGCCTCGCCCGGTTCCAGCGGAACCGGCCAGGGGCGGTTGCCTGCCATCAACGCGGCGGCGGTGTTGGATGTGCCGAAATCAACAGCCAGACGGGGCATTTCGCGCTCCTTGCCAGGGCCGAGTGGCTAGGCAGGTCGCGCGGCGCTGTCAACTGCGTTGACACCGGCCCGGCGCGGCGTTCAGAACAGGGCCACCGACAGCAGGAGACGCTAGATGACACAGGCCCTGATCGTGATCGACGTGCAGAACGATTTCTGCCCCGGCGGCGCGCTGGCGGTGGCAGAGGGCGACGCCATCGTGCCAGGCGTCAACGCGCTGATGGCGCAATTTCCGGCAGTGATCCTGACACAGGACTGGCATCCGGCCGGGCATTCCTCCTTTGCGTCGTCGCACGACGGGGCGGCGCCCTTTTCGGTGGTCCAGATGCCCTATGGCCCGCAGGTGCTGTGGCCCGACCACTGCATCCAGGGCACACAGGGCGCGGCCTTTCATGCCGGGCTGAACACCGACAGGGCCGACCTGATCATCCGCAAGGGTTACAACCCCGCAATCGACAGCTATTCCGCCTTTTTCGAGAACGATCACACCACGCCGACGGGGCTGGAAGGCTATCTGCGCACGCGCGGTATCACCGATCTGACAATGGTCGGGCTGGCGACGGATTTCTGCGTGAACTACTCGGCGGTCGATGCTGCCAAACTGGGGTTCAAGGTGACGGTCAGGGTGGATTTGTGCCGCGCGATTGACCTGGACGGATCGCTGGCTGCGGCGCTTCAGGGGATGCGCGACGCGGGGGTCACCCTGGCCTGACGCAGATCACGCTTCGGCCATCCGGATCACCAGCTTGCCGGCGATCTGGCCCGCCCCCATACGGGACAGCGCGAGCGCCGCGTCTTCCAGTGCAGCAACCTCGCCGATTTCCGGTGCCAGGTTTCCGGACAGAACGCGGTTCATCAATTCTGGCAGACGCTCGGGGCCCTGCTTGGCCAGCAGCAGGGTGGATTTGGTACCTGACAGCAGCGACACCGCCGTTCCCCAAAAACTGAATTCCACCACACGCGCCATCGGTCCGCCCACCAGCAGGTAGAGGCCCCCCGGTGCCAGGCAGCGCCGGATGGTACGCACCGACCGGGTGCCCCACAGATCGAGGATGTGGTCATAACGCTGCCCCTCCGCCGCAAAGTCGGTGGCGCGATAGTCGATCACCCGCGTCGCGCCCAGGCGATGCAGCAAAGGGGCCTTAAGGGCATTGTCGACGGCGGTCACCTCGGCCCCGGCGGCGACGGCCATCTGTAGCGCCAGCGGCCCGCTTCCGCCGCCCGCGCCGTTCAGCAGCACCCGCATGCCGGGCCTGACGCGATCCGCCACGCCCATCAGCGCGATGACCCCGGATTGTGGAAGTGCGGCGGCGATGACCGGATCAAGCCCTTGGGGGACCGGCCGCCACAGGCGCGCGGGCGCGCAGCAGAATTCCGCGAAACCGCCGAAATGGCCGAAGGTGTCTGCCAGAACGGTCTGACCGATGGACAGCCCGCTGACGCCAGGGCCGATCTTGTCGACAGTGCCGCAGACATCACTGCCCAGAATGCGCCCCTTGACCCGCCCGCCGGCCAACCGCGCATAAAACGGGTAGCCGCGGATGAATTCCCAGTCGCTGGCATTCGCGCCGCAGGCCATGACGCGCACGCGTATGTCGCCCGGCCCAGGCTCCGGTACAGGGCCGTTTTCCAGCGACAGGGCCTCGGCGCCGCCGTAGCCGTGTTGAACCAATGCATGCATGGCGTGCCTCCGGTAGCGCGTCCAGATTAGGGGCAATGGCGGACAGAGCCAACTGAAACGCCGGAACAAGGCCGCGCTGCACGCTTGCAAAGCGCGCCGGGCATTGCGACAACCGACAGGACTGAAGCGGAGCGCGCCCGGCATGACCGACATCCCCACCCGCGTGTGGAACCACAAGTGGAAGATCGACCCAATCGTGCGGTCCTTGATCGACACGGACTTCTACAAGCTGCTGATGTGCCAGTCGGTCTTCCGCAACCGCCGCGACACGCAGGTGACTTTCAGCCTGATCAACCGCACCAAGGCGGTGCCCTTGGCACGGCTGATCGATGAAGGCGAGCTGCGCGAGCAGCTGGACCACATCCGGTCTTTGTCGCTGACGCGTGGCGAAAGCACCTGGCTGCGCGGTAACATGTTCTATGGCAAGCGGCAGATGTTCCGGTCCGACTTCATGGAATGGTTCGAGAACCTGCGCCTGCCGCCCTACCACCTTGAGCGGGTCGGCGATCAATACGAGCTGACCTTCGAAGGCAACTGGCCCGAGGTGATGTTGTGGGAGATCCCCGCGCTGGCCGTTCTGATGGAGCTGCGCGGCCGTGCGGTGCTGCACCAGATGGGCAAGTTCGAGTTGCAGGTGCTGTATGCCCGCGCGATGACCAAGCTGTGGGAAAAAGTCGAACGCCTGCGGACTGAGCCGGCGTTGCGCATCGCCGATTTCGGCACCCGGCGGCGGCATTCCTTCCTGTGGCAGGACTGGTGCGTGCAGGCGATGCTGGAAGGCATGGGCGAAAGTTTCGTCGGCACTTCGAATTGCCTGATCGCCAAGGAGCGCGACCTGGAAGCGATCGGCACCAACGCGCATGAATTGCCAATGGTCTATGCCGCGCTGGCCGAGGATGACGCCGCGCTGGCCAAGGCTCCCTACGAGGTGCTGGCCGACTGGCAAGAAGAGCATGACGGCAACCTGCGCATCATCCTGCCCGATACCTACGGCACTGCCGGTTTCCTGAAGAACGCCCCGGACTGGCTGGNNGGCTGGCGGGCTGGACCGGCATCCGAATTGACAGCGGCGACCCGGCGACCGGCGCGGAAACCGCCATCCGCTGGTGGCAGGACCGGGGCGAGGACCCGCGGCAGAAACTGGTGATCTTTTCCGATGGGCTGGACGTGGAAAAGATCCTCGAACTCTATGCCCGGTTCAAGGGCCGGGTTCGCGTGTCCTTCGGCTGGGGCACCTTGCTGACCAACGATTTCCGCGGCCTGGCCAAGGACGATGCGCTTGCGCCTTTCTCACTGGTGTGCAAGGCGGTGTCGGCCAACGGACGGCCGACGGTGAAGCTGTCGGACAACCCGAACAAGGCGATGGGCCCGGCGGACCAGATCGCACGCTACAAGCGCGTGTTCGGCGTCGGGACGCAGGAACGAATGGAGGTTGTCGTCTGAGCCGGCTTTGGCGCAGCGCACTTGGGAATGATCAGCGGACACGTCTTTATCGCCACCAGCCTCGACGGCTATATCGCCCGCCCGGACGGAGATCTGGACTGGCTTCAGCCCTATTCCGAGGGCGAAGAGGATCACGGCTATGAAGCCTTCGTCGCCAATATGGACGGGGTGATCATGGGCCGGGGCAGCTATGAAAAGCTGCGCCAGATGAACCTGTGGCCCTACGATGTGCCGGTGGTGGTAATGTCCCGGCAGCTGTCCAAACACCCGCCGGAGGACGCGCCCGATGGCGTCTGGTTCACCGACGGCAGCCCGCGTGCCATCATGGCCGGGCTAGAGCGCGGCGGCTGGCGTCGCGCCTATGTCGATGGCGGCCAGATCATCCAGTCTTTCCTGCGCGACGGGCTTATTGCCGACATGATCATCACGCGTGTGCCGGTGCTGTTGGGGGCGGGGCGGCCGCTGTTCGGCGCGCTGGACAGGACGCTGCGCGTCAGCCACGTGGAAACCCGAAGTTTTCCCTCTGGGCTGGTGCAGTCGCGCTATGCCGTGGGGCAGACCGCCTGAACTTGCGGCAACTGCGCGATGGCGCGGCCAGGCCCGGGGCCCGGCCAGCGCCGGCAGGATCAGATACCGACCTTGACGATCGCTTCGGCCAGGATCGGCACGGTGGTACGGTTCAACCCGGCGATGTTCAGCCGCGAGTCGCCGACCATGTAGATGCCATGCTCGGTGCGCAGCCGCTCTACCAACTCGGGCGTCGTGCCCAGCCGCGAGAACATGCCGCGGTGCTGGGCGACAAAGCCGAAGCGGTCGGAGCCGGAGAAGCGGCGCAGCTCTGCCGCCAGCTGCTCGCGCAGCGACAGCATCGACAGGCGAACCTCTTCCAGTTCTGCCGCCCATTCGGCGCGCAGCGCCGGGTCGGTCAGTACCATGGTCACCAGGCGCGCGCCGTGGTCGGGCGGAAAGCTGAAGTTCTGCCGGTTCAGGTGGTTCAGCGTGCCTTGCAGGATCTTCTTGCGCGAGGCGTCGGCAGAGACCGCCATCAGGATGCCGGTGCGTTCACGGTAGATGCCGAAGTTTTTCGAGCAGCTGGCCGCGATCAGGCACTCAGGCACCGAGGAGGCCACCAGCCGGGTGCCGGCGGCGTCTTCTTCCAGCCCGTCGCCAAAGCCTTGGTAGGCGATGTCGATCATCGGCGTTGCGCCGGTCTTCAGCAGCAGCGCCACCACCTCTTTCCACTGGGCCAGAGTCAGGTTGGCACCCGTGGGGTTGTGGCAGCAGCCATGCAGCAGGATCGCGTCGCCCTTCTGCGCCTTGGCAAGGTCGGCCATCATCCCGTCGAAGTCGACGCCGCGCGTCTCTTCGTCGAAATAGCGGTAGGGAACGGTTTCGATACCCAGGTGCTTGAGGATCGACAGATGGTTCGGCCAGGTCGGATCAGACACGAAGACACGCACGTCGGGCTTGGCCATCTTGAGCATGTCAAAGCCCTGCCGCACCGCGCCGGTACCGCCGGGCGTTGCCGCGGCCGCGACATTGGCCGCAGATACCGCATCGGCCAGCACCAGCTCGGTCATCGCGGCGCCATAGGCGGGATCGCCCGCCAGGCCTGTGTAGGTCTTGGTGGTTTCGGCTTCCCACAGCTGCTTTTCAGCCGCCTTGATCGCCCGCATCACCGGGGTCAGCCCTTCGGCGTTCTTGTACACGCCGACGCCCAGGTCGATCTTGTCGCTGCGCGGATCGTCCTTGAACATCTGCATCAGCATCAGGATCTTGTCCGCTGGCAGTTCCTTGAGCGTTTCGAACATCATTTGTCTCCGGTGGCGACGGGCAGGGTGGGGAACGCGCCCCATTCGGCCCAGGATCCGTCGTACAGCGCGTGGTCGACCTTGCCGAGCCGCTCCAGCGCCAGGGAAAGGATCGCGGCGGTCACGCCCGATCCGCAGGTGGTGATCGCGGGCCTGGACAGGTCCACGCCGGCGCTTTCGAACGCCTTGCGCAGCGCGTCGGGCGATTTCATCGTGCCGTCGCCGTTCAGCATCGCGGTGTAGGGCAGGCTCTTTGATCCGGGGATATGCCCGCTGCGCAGGCCGGGGCGCGGCTCGGGCTCTTCGCCGCGGAACCGGCCGACGCTGCGTGCGTCCAGGATCTCGGTGTCCTTCAGCTTGGATGCGGCCGAAACCTGGGTGACGTCCTTCACCATATGGTTCTGGCGGCGCACCGTCATGTGGCGGTCGCGAATCATCGGCGGCATGTCTTCGATCGGATGACCTTCGGCCTGCCACTTGGGGAAACCGCCATCCAGCACCGCGACGTCGGGCATGCCCATCAGGCGCAGCATCCACCACACGCGCGGCGCCGAATACACGCCGGCGCCGTCGTAGACCACCACCTGATGGCCGTCACCCACGCCCATGGCGCGCATCCGGCTCATGAATTTTTCGACCGGCGGCACCATGTGCGGCAGCTCGGACCGCTGGTCCGAGATCTCGTCGATGTCGAAGAACCGCGCGCCGGGAATATGGGCAGCGTCGTATTCGGCCTTGGGATTACGGTCGGTTCCCGGCAGGTACCACGATGCATCCAGCACCCGCAGGTCCGGGTCCGACAGGTGGGCCGCCAGCCAGGCGGTGGAAACCAAGGTCTTTGGATCGTCCTGGGCCATGTCCCCTCCGGTAAAAAAGTCCGTCTGCTTGCTACACACGGGGGGGACGTCTGACAAGGCCGGGCGCCGGTTCGGCGACCCGGCCAGGCCGCGTTATTTTGCCATGGACTTCTTCAGCATTCCGACGATGGCCATCAGCAAGCCGCCGCCCACGCCGCCACCCGCCACCTGGCCGATGATCGCGCCCAGGTCCAGCCCGCCTGCCGTTGCGCCGGCTGCCGCGTCGGCTACCTCGGGCATGCCGGCGCCGGCCAGCATTCCCAGGATCGCGCTACCCGCGCCACCGCCCACGATCCCGGCCAGCGAGTTGCCCAGTGTGCCCAGGCTCAGGTTCTTGGCAAGGGCGCCAACAATATTGCCGCCGGCCGCGCCGGACAGCAGTGCAATGATCAGTTCCAGCATTGTGCTTCCTCCTCCGGCCCGCAATCCGGGCCGGGGAACAGAATACCACAGATTAACCTGGTTGATCGGGGGAAAACCGGCCCGATGCGCCCCTTGATCGGCTGGTGGCCGGCTTAGCCGCGTTCCTTCAGCAGCCGTTCCTTTTGCCGGTTCCAGTCGCGCTTGGCCTCGGTTTCGCGCTTGTCGACGTTCTTCTTGCCCTTGGCGATACCGATCTTCAGCTTGGCCACGCCCTTGTGGTTGAAGTACATCACTAGCGGCACAAGGGTCATGCCCTTGCGCTGGGTGTCGTTCCACAGCCGCGCCAGTTCCTTGCGGCTGACCAGCAGCTTGCGCCGCCGGCGTTCCTCGTGCGGGAACATCGCGCGTTCGTAGGGGGCGATGTAGGAGTTGACCAGCCACAGCTCGCCGTTCTCGACGGCAGCATAGCTTTCGGCGACGTTGGCCGAGTTTTCGCGCAGCGACTTCACCTCGGACCCGGTCAGCATGATGCCGCACTCGAGGTCGTCCTCGATTGCATAGTCGTAGCGGGCACGCCGGTTCTCGGCGATCACCTTGTAGTTGGGGTCTGTCTTCGGTTTGGCCATGACGGTTGTAGATAGGCGCTGCGGGGCGCGCTGTCTACTGGTGCGCGCGGTGGGGGGCAGCCCGTTGCGGGGCTGCCCGATGGCGGTTGGGGTCAGACGGCGGCCAGGCCGGCATCCAGCGCTGACAGCAGCGCGTCCACCTCTGCCTCTGTGATCACCAGCGGCGGCGACATCACGATGTTGTTCAGCGCGATGCGCACCATCGCCCCGGCCTGGTACGTGGCCTCGTGGATGCGCTTGATCGCGGCGGCGTCCAGCGGGGTTTTTGCGGTGCGGTCGCTGACCAGCTCGATCCCAGCCATCAGGCCATGGCCGCCGCGCACGTCACCGATGATGGCGTGCCGGTCCTGGAGCCGTTGCAAACCGGCGAAGAGCTGATCGCCGCGCGGGCCGGCGTTTGCGGCAGTGTCCAGGCGCAGCGTCTCTTTCAGGCAAGCCACCACGGCAGCGGCGCCGACAGGATGAGCCGAGTATGTGTAGCCGTGGAAGATCGCGCCGTCGGCGCCGGCGGTTTCGAACACCTCGGCGACCTTGTCGCTCATGAGGGCGGCACCCACCGGGAAATAGGCGCTGGAAATGCCCTTGGCCGTCGACATCATGTCCGGCTTGACGCCCCAGTGGCGCGACCCGGACCAATGTCCGGTGCGGCCGAACCCGGTGATCACCTCGTCGGCGATCATCAGGATGCCGTGCTTGTCGCATAGCGTGCGCATCGCCGGCATGAAGCTGGCCGGCGGCACGATCACCCCGCCCGCGCCCAGGATCGGCTCCATGATGAAGGCGGCAATGGTTTCGGGGCCCTGGAATAGGATCTCGTCCTCTGCCATCTGCACGATCAGCTGCGCCAGACGGGCCGGGTCTGTCTCGTCGAAAGGGTTGCGATAGAGATAGGGCGCGGGCAGCTGGAAGCAGCCGGGCAGCAAGGGCTCGTATCCCACGCGGAACCGGTTGTTGCCGTTGACGCTGGCGCCGCCCAAATGGGTGCCGTGATAACCGCGCTTCAGGCTGAGGTATTTGGTGCGCGTCGGCTGGCCGCGCAGGCGATGGTACTGACGCGCCAGGCGCAGGCAGGTTTCCACCGAATCCGACCCGCCAGAGGTGAAGAACACACGCGCCATGCCGTCAGCGGCGAAGAAGTCGCGCACCGCGTAGCTGGCCTCAATGGCCATAGGGTTGGTGCAGCCGCCAAAGCCCGAGTAATAGGGCAGGTCGGTCAACTGGCGGGCGATGGCCTCTTTCACCGCGTCGTTGGAATAACCCAGGTTCACGCACCACAGCCCGGCAACCCCGTCGATAACCCGGTTGCCGTCAAGATCGGTGATCTTCACGCCCTCGGCGCCGGTGATGATCTTGGGCGGGTTTTCCTGCATGTCGCGCGGATGCGCCATCGGGTGCCACAAATGGCGCGCGTTGTTCTCGCGCAGGAAGTTGTCGTCTTTCATCGGGGCGCTCCGGTCATGATCGCGTTCTGTCGGCTCATAGCCGGTGTGCACGGTAAAGTTCCAGCCGGAAGGCGACATCCCCCGGCCGGCTTTCACCGTGTCAGGCGGTGATTGTCAGCGGCTGGGCCAGCCAGTGTTCCTGCAGGTTCGGCGTATCGCCGATGCGGTCGACCACGGCAAACAGCCCCGGCGCATGCAACGGGGTCAGCACACCGTGCCAGGTGCCGCGGTGCAGGTTCACCGCTGTACCCGGGGGCACGCGAAAGGCATGAATGGCGCCGGGCGTTTCGCCCGCCTCGGCGACGATCACCAGCCAGTCATGCCCGTGCATCGGGATGAAGCATTGCGAGCCTTCGGGATGGCGTTCCACCAGCTCCAGCCGATAGGGCAAGGCGCGCGGCTGGGCCGAGAACAGGCTGATGCCCGCGCGCCCGCCCGGGCCGAAATCTAGCCGGGCACGGTCATGGAACCGCCCGCACAGACCCTGGTTGATGATCTTGTCCGGATCGCCGGCGCAATCCAGCACATCACCGAACGGTGCGAAGGCGGCCGCGGTCAGCGGGCGAAGACGCAGCGCGGTCACAGGTGCAACTTCGGATGCCGGTTGACATCCTTGTACAGAAGGTACCGGAACGGTTCGTCGCCCGTGGCGATGCAGGCTTGCGGGCAGAAGGCGCGCAGCCACATGAAATCGCCCGGTCCGACATCGACCCAATCGGTGTTCAGCAGGTATTTGCCGGTGCCCTGCAGCACGTACAGCCCGTGCTCCATCACATGCGTCTCGGCAAAGGGGATGCGCCCGCCAGGCAGGAAGGTGACGATGTTGGCGTGAAAGTCGTAGCGCAAATCCAGCGGGTCGAGGAAGCGTTGCGTCGACCATACGCCGTCACAATCGGGCATGGTGGCCGAGGGCACTTCGCTGTCATGGGTCACTTTCGCTTCGGGCGGGGCCATGCCAGGCGCCGGCTCATAGCGTTTGCGAATCCAGTGAATGCCGCAGGGCTTGTCCGAGGTGTTCCACAGTGTCCAAACCGCCGACGGCGGGATGTAGACAAAGCTGCCGGCGCGCAGCTCGTGCACGTCCCGGCCCAGGGTCAGCCGGGCGGTGCCATGTGCCACGAACAGGACCGCTTGCGCTTCTACGTCCGGCTCTGGCTCGGCGCTGCCACCGCCCGGCGCCAGTTCGATGGCATATTGCGCAAAGGTCTCGGCAAAGCCGGTCAGCGGGCGCGCCAGTATCCAGGCGCGGGTGTGAATCCAGTTCGGCAGGAACGAGGTGACGATGTCGCGCATAGTGATCGCCGGGATCACCGCATAGGCGGTGGTGAACACCGCGGTGCCCACCGGGCTGTCGGATTGCGGCGGCAGACCGCCGGGCGGAAAGGCATAGGTCCGGTTGGTCACAGCAGTGCCTCCAGTCGCAGGCGGGCGATCCGTTCGACCTGGCGGCATGCCTCGGCAAATTCGGTATCGCTGTCATTGTCGATGCGCCGCTCGAAAGCCGCCAGGATGCCTGCCTTGTCATGATCGCGCACCGCGATGATGAAAGGAAACCCGTGCTTGGCGACATAAGCGGCGTTCAAATCGGTAAAGCGGGTGCGCTCACCGTCGGTCAGGGCGTCCAGCCCGGCGCTGGCCTGTTCGGCGGTGCTGTCGGCTGTCAGCCGCCTTGCTGCCGCCAGCTTGCCCGCCAGGTCGGGATGGGCGCGCAACACGCCAAGCCGCTCCTCGGGCGAGGCAGAGCGGAACATTCGTGCCAAGGCATTGGCCAGACCGGCCGGGGTGTCATGCGCCGGGCCCAGTTCCAGCGCGTGGGCGCGCTCGGCGATCCAGGGGGAATGTTCGTAGATGCCGCCGAAGCGGGCGACAAAGGCCGCCTTGTCCATCGCGCTGGGCCTGTCCTGCGGCATGGGCGGGTTGGTTGCCGCCCAGTGCCGGGCGATGTCGATGCGCCGCGGCGTCCATACCCCTTCGAACCCAGCGATATAGTCCAGGAAACGCTTCAGCCCCGCCGCCTTGCCCGGCCGGCCGATCAAACGGCAGTGCAGCCCGACGGACATCATCGCCGGACGGCCCGCCTGCCCTTCGGCATAAAGCGTGTCGAAGGCGTCTTTCAGATACTGGTAGAACTGCTCGCCCGTGATGTAGCCGGGCGCCGTGGCAAAGCGCATGTCATTGGCTTCCAGCGTGTAGGGAATGATCAGCTGATCGCGGTCGCCGACGCGCAGCCAGTAGGGCAGGTCGTCGTCGTAGGTGTCCGACACATAGTCGAATGCGCCGGTTTCGGCGACCAGCCGCACGGTGTTCACGCTGCATCGGCCAGTGTACCAGCCGCGCGGGGGCTCTCCTACCACCTCGGTGTGCAGGCGGATCGCCTCGGCGATGGCGGCGCGTTCTTCGGCTTCGGGCATGTCCTTGTGCTCGACCCATTTCAGCCCGTGGCTGGCGATCTCCCACCCGGCGGAAGCCATCGCTTCTACCTGCTCGGGGCTACGGGCCAGCGCGGTGGCAACGCCGTAAATCGTGACGGGCACGCCGGCCTGGGTGAACATGCGGTGCAGTCGCCAGAACCCGGCGCGCGCGCCGTATTCATAGATCGACTCCATGTTCCAGTGCCGTTGCCCGGGCCACATCGCGGCACCGGCGATATCGGACAGGAACGCCTCGGATGCGGCATCGCCGTGCAGGATGCTGTTCTCGCCGCCCTCTTCGTAGTTCAGCACGAATTGCACCGCCACCTTTGCCCCGCCGGGCCATTGCGCATGGGGCGGGTTGGGGCCGTGGCCGATCATGTTGCGGGGGTAGCGGTTCATCGCGGCATCCTTTTGGCGGGTGACGGAAAAATGCACCCGAACGGCGGGCCTTCACAAGGGGGCGCGCGGCTGATCTAGTGGCTCTTGGTCGGCAGAGGACAATTCCATGGCAGAAGGTTACCTGACAACGCATGTGCTGGACACCGCACGGGGCTGTCCGGCGGCGGGGCTGACGATCGCGCTGTATCGCGTGTCGGGCAACAGCCATCGCAAGATCGCCGAGACGGTGACCAATGCCGATGGCCGCACCGACAGCCCGATCCTGCCACGCGACAAGTTCGCCCCCGGCACGTATGAGCTGGTGTTCTTTGCCGGCGATTACCTGCGCGCCACCGGTCAGGCCGGGGCAGAGCCGCTGTTTCTGGACCAGGTGCCGATCCGCTTTGGCATGGCCGAGCCAGAGGCGCATTACCACGTGCCGCTGCTGTTGTCGCCCTACGGCTATTCCACCTATCGCGGCAGCTGAGCGCGCGACCTAGACGGCTTCGCCTTGCGACAGGCGGTGCAGGAAGTCCTGGGCTTGTGACAGGGTGGCGGCACGGCGGTCTGCATCCAACTTATCCCAGGTGCGGTACATGTTGGCCATGCGCGGGTTCTTTTCGAACCGTGCGCGGTGGCGGTCAAGGAAAGCCCAGTAAAGCAGGTTGAACGGACAGGCATCCGTGCCTGTCTTGGCCTTCACGTCATAGGCGCAGTCGCCGCAGTAATCCGACATCCTGTCGATATAGGCACCGGAAGAGACATAGGGTTTTGACGCGATGATGCCGCCATCGGCGAATTGGCTCATGCCGATGGTGTTGGGCGCCTCGACCCATTCGAAAGCGTCGATATAGACCCGCAAATACCACTCGTGCACCTCGGCCGGGTCGATCCCGGCCAGCAGGGCAAAGTTGCCGGTGACCATCAGGCGCTGGATGTGGTGGGCGTAGGCGTCCTCTTTCGTTTGCCGCACTGCATGGGCCAGGCAATTCATCCGCGTCGCGCCGCCCCAGTACAGCGGTGGCAGCTTGCGTCGATGGTTCAGCGCGTTGCGGCTGGTGTAGTCTGGCCCTTCCAGAAAGTAGATACCGCGCACGTATTCGCGCCAGCCCAGGATCTGCCGGATGAACCCCTCGGCTGCGTTCAGCGGCACATTGCCGGCACGATACGCATCCTCGGCGGCGCGGCAGACCTCCATCGGGTCAAGCAGGCCGATGTTCAGGCTGGACGAAATGCAGGCGTGGAACAGAGTGCGGTGCCCGGTCAGCATCGCGTCCTGGTAGTCGCCGAAAAAGGGCAGCGCGTGCCCGATGAAATGGGTCAGGGCGCGGCGGGCCTGCGTGCGGTCGGTTGGCAGGGTGAAGGGACGCACATCGCCGAAACTGTCCGCAAAGCGGTGTTCCACCAGCGTCAGAACCTCTTCGATGCTTTCATCGGGGGTGAACGCCACCGGGTGGAAATCGACACCGCCAGGCGGCGGCTTGCGGTTTTCGCTGTCATAATTCCACTGCCCGCCGGCTGGCGCGTCGCCATCCATCAGCAGGCCGGTGCGGCGGCGCATCTCGCGATAGAAATACTCCATCCGCAGCGCCTTGCGCCCCATGGCCCAGCTTTCGAAATCGGCGTGGCTGGCCAGGAAGCGGTTGTCCTCCAGCAGATGGACGCGCAGCGGCACGTCCTGCACGGCGGCGATCAGGCGCCATTCGCCGGGCTCGGTGGCGATGACCGTATCCGCGCCGGTTTCCCCTGCGCGGCGCAGCAACTCGCCGGGGATCGAGCCGGCGTTGGCGGGATCATCCAGCCGGGTATAGCGCACATCCCACCCGCTGGCCTGCAGCGCGGCGGCGAACTTGCGCATCGCGGCAAAGATCAGGGCGATCTTCTTGGGGTGGTGTGCGACATAGGCCGCTTCGGCGGCGACTTCCGCCATCACCACCACGTCGGTTTCCCTGTCCGCTTCGCGCAGGGCAGCGATGTCTTCGGTCAACTGGTCGCCCAGCACCAGGATCAGCCGCGTCACCACGGCACCGGCTTGCCGGCCCAGTCGAAGAAGCATCCGGTGTCGGCCGGGGTCAGCCCGTCGATCACGGCCAGCAGGTTCCGCGCGGCATCCTGGGGCGGCACGGCGGGATGGCGGCCCAGGTACTTCTCGGTGAACTTCGTCTGCACCGTGCCGGGATGCAGTGCCACACAGACCAGTTGCCGGTGCGTGCGGGCGTATTCGATGGCGGCAGTGCGCACCACCTGGTTTACCGCCGCCTTGGCGCTGCGATAGCTGATCCAGCCGCCCAGGGCGTTGTCGCCGATAGAGCCGACGCGGGCGGACAGCACGGCGATCACCGAGGGCGTGTCGCGCGCGATCAGCCGCGCGGCATGTTTCAGCACCAGCGCCGGCCCGACAGCGTTCAGCGCAAACTGGTTGATCATCGCCTGAGCCGTCAGCGCGCGAAGGCTCTTTTCCGGCTCGGCGCCCGCGACTTCTAGTGCGCCGGTGGCGACGACGATCAGATCGTACGGCCCCTCAAGCGTGCCCAGGTGCTGTGCCACCGAGGTTTCGTCGGTCACGTCCAGCCCGTTTGTGCTGCGCGACAGGCCCGTCACGGCAACGCCGCGCGCCGCCAGCGCTGACGCCAGCGCCGACCCGATCCCGCCCGAAGCGCCAAGGATAAGTGCCCGTTTCATGGGCCGGAACCTATGGCGTCTGCGCCCTTCGTCAAATCCGGAAAAAACGCTTTCGCACCGGCGCAAAAGACGTATAGTCCGGCCCCATGAAACTGTTTGGCCATATCGCTCGTATTGCCCGCAATTGCGGATTGCTGGCGCTTGGCCTGTCGCTTCTCCTAATCCGCCTCTGAGCGTGCCGTCCCGGCGCGTCCGCTCAGAGGAGGCCCGCATCGCGCCAAGGCATTTAGGACGAAGAACCAGAGAGATTCAGACATGACCCCGAAAAAAGACCGCGTGTTGATCTTCGACACGACCCTCCGCGATGGCGAGCAATCGCCCGGCGCCACCATGACCCATGACGAGAAGCTGGAGATCGCCGAGCTGCTGGACGACATGGGTGTAGACATCATCGAGGCCGGGTTTCCGATCGCCTCGGAAGGTGACTTCCGCGCTGTCAGCGAAATCGCCCAGCGGTCTCGGAACGCAGTGATCTGTGGGTTGGCGCGGGCGCAGTTTCCCGACATCGACCGTTGCTGGGAAGCGGTGAAGCACGCGGGCCGTCCGCGCATCCACACCTTCATCGGCACCTCTCCGCTGCATCGCGCCATCCCGAACCTGACGATGGACGAGATGGCCGACCGCATCCACCAGACGGTCAGCCATGCGCGCAATCTCTGCGACAATGTGCAATGGTCGCCGATGGATGCGACGCGCACCGAATGGGATTACCTCGCCCGGGTGGTGGAAATCGCCATCAAGGCCGGGGCGAGCACGATCAACATCCCCGACACGGTGGGCTATACCGCCCCGGAGGAGAGCGCCGACCTGATCCGCCGCCTGATCGCCGAGGTGCCGGGCGCGGATGAGGTGGTCTTTGCCACCCATTGCCACAACGACCTTGGCATGGCGACGGCGAATGCGCTGGCCGCGGTGGCGGGCGGCGCGCGGCAGATCGAATGCACCATCAACGGGCTGGGCG
>JAGRMT010000112.1:19162-23760 GCA_020441125.1 Roseivivax sp. | reverse complement strand
TTGGTGCTGCCATAGGTGTTCTGGAATTCCTGGCTGCCGGTAAAGCCGGCGATCACCTCGGTCAAAGTACGGCTGCCGTCCAGCAGCATGTTGGTCCAGGCCAGGTGGCCGGCCCGGTCAGGCAGGCGGCCCAGCGTGGCGCCGTAGATCCGCACGACCTGCGCCGCCACCGGATCAATGATGCTGTTCGCCGCGCTGTCGCGCAGATTGTCATTGCCATCGCCGCCTGAAAGGTAATCCGCCCCCCGCTCGCCGATCAGAAGGTCACTGCCTGCGCCGCCGTAGACACTGTCGTTGCCTGCGCCGCCGCGCACGGTATCCGCCCCGCCCAGCGCGTTGATCTGGTCGCTGCCGCTTTGCGCCTGATAGTCGTCTGCCCCGGTGGTTCCGTTTACCACGCCCGAAACAGTTACCTGTGCAAGCACGCCGAATATCGTGGATGCGTCCAGTTCGGCATTGGGGTCAGTCGAGATGAAGGCATTGAAAGGGTTTGAAATATTCATGGCAGCTCCCCGCAATTTTTTTAAAATGTATTGTTTTTGGCACGTTTAGGGTAACATTTCAGGTACATGCGGCAAGGATTCTTTCCCTTACGGAACATTGATTATGTGCCAAAGCCGCGAGCCACGCCCGCGGGGATTGCAAAATTCTCGGCACTTGAAAGCTGTGTGTCCGACGATCCGCCCATCGCATGATCGGCGCGGCTCTTCGCTGGTCAGCGCGGTCAACATCCGCTAAACGGCGCGAAACATTCCTATGCGGCACGATCCATGACACGGCACCTCATCACCTCGGCCATCCCGTACATCAACGGCATCAAGCACCTGGGCAACCTTGTCGGCAGCCAGCTGCCCGCCGACCTGTTCGCCCGCTACCAGCGCGTGCGCGGGCACGAGGTGCTGTTCCTCTGCGCCACGGACGAGCACGGAACCCCGGCGGAGCTGGCGGCCAAGAAGGCCGGCAAGCCCGTGGCCGAATATTGCGCCGAGATGCACCAGGTCCAGGCCGAGATCGCGCGCGGCTTCCGGCTGTCGTTCGACCATTTCGGCCGCTCGTCCAGCCCGCAGAACTACAAGCTGACGCAGCATTTCGCAGGCCGGCTGGCCGATGCCGGGCTGATCCGCGAAGTCAGCGAAAAGCAGATGTATTCCCACGCCGACGGCCGGTTCCTGCCCGACCGCTATATCGAGGGCACCTGCCCCAACTGCGGCTTCGACTCGGCCCGCGGCGACCAGTGCGACAACTGCACCAAGCAGCTGGACCCGGTCGACCTGATCAACCCGCATTCCACCATTTCCGGCTCGACCGACCTGGAAATGCGCGAAACCAAGCACCTGTACCTGCGTCAGTCGGCGATGAAGGACCAGCTGGAACAGTGGATCGACACGCGCGAGGGCTGGCCGGTGCTGACCACGTCCATCGCCAAGAAATGGCTGAACGACGGCGACGGGCTGCAGGACCGGGGCATCACCCGCGATCTGGACTGGGGCGTGCCGGTCATGAAGGGCGACCAGCCCTGGCCGGGGATGGAAGGCAAGGTCTTCTACGTGTGGTTCGACGCGCCCATCGAATACATCGCCTGCGCCCAGGAATGGGTCGAGGCCGGCAAGGGCGCGGACTGGGAACGCTGGTGGCGCACCGACAAGGGCGCGGCGGACGTGACCTACACCCAGTTCATGGGCAAGGACAACGTGCCCTTCCACACCCTGTCCTTCCCCTGCACGATCCTGGGCTCGGGCGAGCCGTGGAAGCTGGTCGATTACATCAAGTCGTTCAACTACCTGAATTATGACGGCGGCCAGTTCAGCACCTCGCGCGGGCGCGGCGTGTTCATGGACCAGGCGCTGGAGATTCTGCCGGCCGATTACTGGCGCTGGTGGCTGCTGTCGCACGCGCCCGAAAACTCTGACGCCGAATTCACGTGGGAGAACTTCCAGACCTCGGTGAACAAGGACCTGGCCGACGTGCTGGGCAACTTCGCCTCGCGCGTCACCAAGTTCTGCCGGTCGAAGTTCGGCGAGACCGTGCCCGAGGGCGGCACCTACGGCCCCCGCGAGGAGGCGCTGATCGCGGCGCTGTCCCAAGGTCTGGCCGCCTACCAGGCGCAGATGGACGCCATCGAGGTGCGCAAGGCGGCGCAGGAATTGCGCGCGCTCTGGGTGCTGGGCAACGAGTACCTGCAAGAGGTCGCGCCCTGGACCACGATCAAGACCGACGCCGAAACCGCTGCGATGCAGATCCGGCTTGGGCTCAACCTGATCCGGCTTTACGCCGTGCTGTCGTCGCCCTTCATCCCCGACGCCTCGGCGGAACTGCTGACGGCGATGCGGGCCGAAGGGGCCGAATGGCCGGGCGACGTGGCGCAGGCGCTGCAAGCGCTGCCCGCAGGGCATGCCTTCGACGTACCCGAAGTGACCTTCCGCAAGATCACCGACGCCGAGCGCGAGGACTGGCAGGTCCGGTTCGCCGGGGTGCGGTCGTAGTCAGGAATTGTCTGGCCGTGGCGCAATGCATTCCTTGCGCCACGGCCCGTCAGTAACGGTTTCGCAGAAACCGCCGCCCTCAGGCGATCTCGACCAGTTCGATCGCGAAGGTCAGGTCCTTGCCCGCCAGCGGGTGATTGGCGTCCAGCGTCACCTCGGCCTCGGTCACCTCGACCACAGTCACCGGAATCGCCTGCCCGTTCGGGCCGCGCATCTGTAGTTGCGTGCCCAGGTCCAGCGGAATCTCTGCCGGGATATCGGCACGCGGGATCGCCTGGCGTGCCTCGGGATGGGCTTCGCCATAGGCTTCGGCGCAGGGCACTTCGACCACCTTCTTTTCGCCTACGGCCATGCCGGGGATCGCCTTGTCCAGCCCCGGGATGATCTGGCCCGAGCCAACCTGGAACTCCAGCGGCGCGCGGCCCTCGCTGCTGTCGAAGGTGGCGCCGTCGGCCAGCGTTCCGGTATAGTGAATCTTCACGGTGTCACCCGTCTTGACCTGGGTCATGTAAGCTCCAATCGGTTGGGGAAGGGTTGGCTCAGGAGGCCGCGGTCCGCGCGGGTTCTCCGGGATGTGCCCTGAAAATGGGGTTTTTTGCCCCGGATCGCAACCCGAAGCGCCGAATTTCCGGCCTTTCCCCCGCTCCGCGCCCGTGCCAGTCTGCGCCCCGAGGAGACCGGACATGACCATCACCACCTGCGTTTTCGATGCCTACGGCACTCTGTTCGACGTCGGATCCGCCGCACGGCGCCTGGCCGAGAAGCCGGGCCATGACCGGCTGGCCGCCGTATGGGCCGCGCTGGCCGAGGACTGGCGGCTCAAGCAGTTGCAATACAGCTGGCTGCGGGCGGTCACCGGCCAGCACTGCCCGTTCTGGCAGGTCACACAAGACGGGCTGGACTGGGCGCTGGAACGCCACGGCCTGGCCGATGACCCGGCTCTGCGCGAAGATCTTCTGGCGCTGTACTGGGAGTTGGCGGCCTATCGCGAAGTGCCGCAGATGCTGGCCACGCTCAAGGCCATGGGCAAGGATTGCGCCATCCTGTCGAACGGCAGCCCCGACATGCTGGATGGCGCGGTCGGCAGCGCCGGTGTCGGCAGTTTCCTCGACGCGGTTCTTTCGGTCGAGGATGTCGGCGTGTTCAAGCCCGCCCGCGCGGTCTACGACATGGTCGGCGCCCGGTTTGGCTGCACGCCTGACCAGGTGCTGTTCGTGTCTTCCAACGGCTGGGACGCGGCGGCTGCCTCGGACTACGGCTTTGATACCGTCTGGGTAAACCGCGCCGGCCTTCCGATGGACCGCCTGCCCGGCACGCCGCGCCGCACCCTGCCCGATCTGACCCGCATTCCGGAGCTTGTCTGATGCCCCGATTCTTTGCCCGTGACGGGCTTGGCCTTCACTATCTTGACGAGGGTGAAGGCCTGCCCCTGCTGTGCCTGACCGGCCTGACCCGCGACACGCAGGATTTCGACTATGTCGCGCCGCACCTGAAGGGCGTGCGCCTGATCCGCATGGACTATCGCGGCCGCGGCCAGTCAGACTGGGCCGATCCGTCCACCTACACCATTCCGCAGGAAGGACAGGACGCGCTGGCGCTGCTCGATCACCTGGGCATCGACAAGGCGGCGGTGCTGGGCACCTCGCGCGGCGGGCTGATCGCCATGGTCCTGGCCGCCACCGCCAAGGATCGTCTGCTGGGCGTGGCGCTGAACGACATCGGCCCGGACATCGCGCCGGCCGGGCTGAAGGTGATCGAAGGCTACCTGGGCAAGAACCCGTCGTGGAAGACGATGGACGAGGCGGTGGCCAAGCGTGCCAAGGTGATGGCCGGATTCGAGAACGTTCCGGAAAGCCGGTGGCGCGAAGAGATCGCGCATCTTTACCACGCAACCCCTGCCGGGCTGCGCATCACCTACGATCCGCGCCTGCGCGACGCGGTTCTGGGCGGCGGCGCGCAACCGGTCCCCGATCTCTGGCCGCTTTACGACGCTCTCAAGGGCCTGCCGCTTTGTGCTATCCGCGGTGCCAATTCCGACCTGCTGTCACCAGAGACCTTTGCCGAAATGAAGCGCCGCCGCCCCGACATGATCGCCGCCGAGGTGCCGGACCGCGG
>JAGRMT010000112.1:0-19067 GCA_020441125.1 Roseivivax sp. | reverse complement strand
ATAGGACCCGACCGATGAACATCGACATGATCCGCGCCGCTGCCGCCCGGCTTCAGGGCCACGTGCGCCGCACGCCGCTGCTGTCTTCGCCCTTCCTGGACGAGATCGCCGGCCGCCGCGTGCTGGTCAAGGCAGAGTGCCTGCAACACACCGGCAGCTTCAAGTTCCGCGGCGGCTGGTCCGCCGTCTCGGCCCTGCCGCCGGACGTGCGGGCACGCGGGGTGATCGCCTTTTCCAGCGGCAACCATGCCCAAGGCGTGGCCCATGCCGCCCGCCTGCACGGCGTTGCCTCGGTCATCGTGATGCCGTCGGACGCGCCCCGGCTGAAGATCGACAACACCCGCGCCCTGGGCGCCGAGGTGGTGCTATATGACCGTGCCAGCGAAGATCGCGATGAAATCGGCGCGCGTCTCGCGGCCGAACGCGGCCTGACCCTGATCAAGCCCTTCGACGAGCCGCAGGTGATCGCCGGACAGGGCACTTGCGGGCTGGAGATCGCCGAGCAGGCGGCCGAGTTGGGCGTGACCGAGGCGGACGTGATCGTCTGCTGCGGCGGCGGCGGGCTGACCAGCGGCATCGCCCTGGCGCTGGAGGCCGAGGCCCCCGGCCTGCGCGTGCGCACGGCCGAGCCGGAAGGCTTTGACGATGTCGCCCGCTCTCTGGCCAGCGGCCGGATCGAGCGCAACGCCGTGACCGCCGGCGGTCTGTGCGATGCGATCATCACCCCCTCGCCGGGGCAGATCACCTTTCCGATCATGCAGCGCCTGTGCGGCCCCGGCCTTGTGATCAGCGACGCAATGGCGCTGAACGCCATGGCGCAAGCTTTCCTGCGGCTTAAGATCGTGGCCGAGCCGGGCGGCGCCGCGGCGCTGGCCGCCGCGCTGTACCGGCCCAAGCAGATCTCTGGCGACGCGGTGATCGTCACCGTCTCGGGCGGCAACGTCGATCCCGGGGTGTTTGCCCGCGCCCTGGCCACCCTGACCGACTGAAAGGACATCCCCCATGCAGATCGCTGAACTGGACGGCATCCGCCTGCACTACCGCATCGACGGCGACCCGGACGGCGCGCCCGTGGTCTTTGCCAACTCGCTGGGCACCGACCTGCGGCTGTGGGACAAGGTGATCCCCCTGCTGCCCGCCGGTCTGAAGCTGGTTCGCTACGACAAGCGCGGCCACGGGCTGAGCGAGGTCACCCCCGGCCCCTACAAAATGGGCACGCTGGTGCGCGATCTCGAAATGCTGATCGATCACCTCGGCCTGCGCGACACGGTGCTGGTCGGACTGTCGATCGGCGGCATGATCGCCCAGGGGCTGGCGGCCAAGCGGCTCGACCTGGTGCGCGCGCTGGTGCTGTCGAATACCGGCGCCAAGATCGGCACTCGCGAGATGTGGGATGAGCGCATCGCCACCGTGCGCAAGGATGGCATCGGCGCACTGGCCGAACCGATCCTGGAACGCTGGTTCTCGGCAGAGTTCCGCGCCACGCCAGAGCTGCACGCCTGGCGCGCGATGCTGGTTCGCCAGACTCTGGAAGGCTACGCCGGCTGCTGTTCGGCCATCGCGGGCACCGATTTCATCACCCCCACCAGCGGCCTGCGCCTGCCCGCGCTGGGCATCGCGGGCAGCGTTGACGGCTCTACCCCGCCGGACATGGTGCGCGAGACCGTGGGGCTGATCCCCGGGTCGCGCTTTCACCTGATCCGCGGCGCCGGCCACCTGCCCTGCGTCGAACAGCCGGCGGAATACGCCGAGGTCCTGACCGGCTTCCTGCGCGACCAGGGGACACTCTGACATGGCGCGGATGCTTCTGGTTCACGGCGCCGCCCATGGCGCATGGTGCTGGCGCGATGTGATCCCGGCGCTGCGCGCGCTGGGACACGAGGCGGTGGCGATCGACCTGCCCTCGCATGGCGCCGACAGCGCGGCGCCCGAAACCGTTGGGTTCGATGACTATACCGATGCCGTGCTGGCCGCGCTGGCAGAGACGCCGTCGGTCCTGGTTGGTCATTCGATGGGTGGTTACCCGATCAGCGCCGCCGCCGATCGCCGCCCCGACCTGGTGCAGCGCCTGATCTATGTCTGCGCCTACCTGCCCCAGCCGGGAAAGAGCCTGGTCGACATGCTGCGCCAGGCCTCCAGCCAGCCGCTGACGCCGGTCATCGCCGTATCCGAGGACCGCAAGACAATGGTCTTCGACCCCGACCGTTCGCCGCCGCTGCTGTACCACGACTGCCCGCCCGGTACTGCCGAATACGCCGTGCCGCGGCTAAGCCGGCAGCCGATGGCGCCCCAACTGGCGCGTCCGGCGCTGGATGGCGGTTTTGCCGACGTGCCCAAGAGCTATGTGCTGTGCCGCAATGACAGGGCGATACCGCCCGATCACCAGGCGGCGATGTCTGCCGGGCTGGACCCGGCCGACGTCTACCCCTTTGACAGCGGGCATTCGCCGTTCTTTGCCGATCCGGATGGGCTGGCCCAGCTTCTGGACCGCATCGCCCGCCGGGGCTGAGCCGCGCTTGCCATCCGCAGGGCGCTCTGGCATCCGGCCCATGGCCCGCCTATGAAGGCGCCGACTAGCAGGAGAGACCCCATGCCCGGCACCCCGTTCGACAGCGCCCTTCTGTCCCGGCTGTTCTTTACCGGAGAGGTCGGCCGGCTGTTTTCCGACAGCGCCGAAGTGCGCGCGATGATGCTGGTCGAGGGCGCGCTGGCCAAGGTGCAGGGCGCCGCCGGGGTGATCCCCGAGCTGAGCGCGGCGGCAATCCACCGCGCGTCGCTGGAGTTGCAGATCGACCCGGCCGGGCTGGCCGCCGCATCGGGCCAGAACGGCGTGACGGTGCCGGGGCTGGTCTCGGCCTTCCGCGAGTTGATGCAGGCGCCCGAGCACGCGCGCTTCCTGCACTGGGGTGCCACCAGCCAGGACATTCAGGATACAGCTCTGATGCTGCGGATGCGGCAGGTGTTGGGCCACTATGGCACCGCGCTGGACGCCATCCTTGCGGCGCTGGCCGCGCTGGCCGGCCGCCATGCCGGGCTGCCGGTGGCCGCGCGCACCTACGGGCAGGTCGCCACGCCCACCAGCTTTGGCGCTCAGGTCGCTGGCTGGGGCTGGCCGCTTCTGGCACTGCGCGGCGAACTGGATACGCTTGGCCCCGACGTTCTGTGGGTCTCGCTGTCTGGCGCGGCCGGCACCGGGTCCGAGCTGGGAGACGAAGCGCCGGCACTGCGCGCCGCGCTGGCCCAGGCGCTGGCGCTGAACGATCCGGGCCGCACCTGGCACAGCGACCGCACCCCGATCGCCCGTTTGTCGGCCTGGATGGCCCGCGCCGCCGCGGCGCTGGGCAAGATGGGCGAGGACCTGATCCTGGCCACCCAGTCCGGCATGGCCGAGGTGCGGCTGGGCGCGGCGGGCGGGTCGTCCACCATGCCGCAGAAACAGAACCCGGTCGGCCCTTCGGCGCTGGTGGCGCTGGGCCGCCATGCGCAGGGCCTGAATGCCACGCTGCAAGGCGCGGCCGCCCACCGGCAAGCGCGCGATGGCGCGGCCTGGTTCACCGAATGGCTGGCGCTGCCGCAGCTGTGCCTGACCCTGGCATCTGCCCTGTTCCACGCCCAGACACTGGCCGAGGGCCTGGGCCCGGTGCCCGAGACGATGGCCGGCCCGCTGGGCGGCGCCGGGCTGATCTATGCCGAGGCACTCAGCTTTGCGCTGACTGACCGGATGCCCCGACCCGAGGCGCAGGCCGCCGTCAAGGAGTTGTGCCAACGGGTGATGGCCGGTGAAGGCAGCCTGCCCGGCCTGGCGCTGGAGCGCTGGCCCGATTTGCCGCAGACGGTGTTCGACCCCGCCGCCCGCACCGGGCAGGCGCCGGCAGAGGCGCGCGCTTTTGCCCAGGCCGTGGCCGAGCGCGGCGCCGCCGACGCCTGAGGCGCCCGCGTCAGATCGCGTCGCCCATAGGCAGGCGGATCTGGAACCGGGTGCCCATGTCGTCGCTGGATTTCAGCACCAGCACGCCGCCGTGGCCGCGGACAAGCTCGGCCACGATGGCCAGTCCCAGCCCGCTGCCGCCCTTGCGCACCCCGCCCTGGAACGGCTTGAAAAGGTTCTCGCGCGCCTTTGCCGGCAGGCCCGGACCGGTATCGGCAATCTCGATCACCCAATCGGTTTCCTCGGCATGGCCGCTGACCGAAATCTCGCCCGGCTGGCCTGAGCCGATGATCGCCTCGCGCGCGTTTCGCACCAGGTTCAGGATAACCCGGTACATTTGCTCGGCATCGGCGCGGATGAACAGGTTGCCCGGAATATCGGCCGACAGGCTGAGGTCGTGATCGCCCACTGCCAGCCGCTCGCTGTCCAGCACATCGTCCACCAGCCGTGCCAGGTTCACCCGCGTCAGGGCCGGAGCCGGCTCTTCTGCCTTGCCAAAGGCCAGCGTGGTCTCGCACAGCGAAACGGCCCGCGTGATCGAGCCCACCAGCTTGGGCGCCATGCGCCGGACCATCGGATCCTCTGACCCTTCGATCCGGTCGGTGAACAGCTGCGCCGAGGTCAGGATATTGCGCAGATCGTGGCTGACGCGCGCCACCGCCCCGCCCAGCTGCGCCAACCGCTCCTTCTGCTTCAGCGCCTGGGTCAGCTGGGTCTGAAGCGACTTCAGCGCCTCTTCGGCTTCGCGCAGTTCGCGCACGGTGCCTGACGGCTCGATGACATTGTGCGCATCCTCGGGCGCCTCGGCATAGACGCGCATGTGCCCGACCACCCGCTTGATCGGCTTGACCAGCAGAACCCGCACAGACAGGAAAAGCAGCACCGCCGTGATCGCCGAGATCACCGCCGACAGCACCAGGATGCGCAGGCCGTAGTCCAGCATCGCGTCTCGCAATGGTGCCGATTCCATCGTGACCTCGATCAGCGTTCCGGCATCCAGCCGCGGCACGCCCATCACCCGAATGATGCGTGGGCTGGGATCGAGCAGCCGGGCCATTGCATCGCGGATCAGAATCGGCGGGGTGGCCTCGCGCAGATCGTAGGTGGCCCAGACCTCGCCCGGGACCGGCGAAGACAGGATCAGTGCGCGGCTTTCGTCGCGCCGCAGCGCCACGTTGAACACTCCGGCATTGCGCAGCAGCTCGGCCTCCAGCTCGGGGCTGACCATGTCGTCATCGACCAGAGCCAGCGAAGCGATCTGCGCCCGTTCAAGCCGGGCAAGCAGGTAATCCTCGCGGAAGCGCGCCACCGAGGGCACGAAGATCAGCACTTCGGCCAGCATGACGAAGACAATCGTCAAAAGCAGGAACCGACCGGAGAGCGAATTGAACATGTCTGCCTTACCAAGGATCAGGGCAACAGGCGCTGCACCATGCCCACAACCGTCTTAACCGTCCGGCTTTCGAACAGCTTCGGGGAAAAATAGGCCCCCGCGACCCGTTTGTTAAGTTCTGCGATCGTCGGATACGGCGCAACCATGGCCGAGACATGTTTCAGCTTCAGCCCATTGGCGATCACCATCGACCAGAGCGCGATCAATTCGCCCGCCTGCGGGCCGACGATGGTCACGCCCACGGGCCGGCCGCGATGCACCATCACCTTGATCTTGCCGCCGGTCTTGCCTTCGGCGATGGCGCGGTCGTTGTGATGCAGGTCGGCGCGCGCCACCGTCAGCCGGGCGCCGTACTTGTCGCGGGCCTCGGCCTCGGTCAGGCCGATCTGGGCCAGCTCGGGCTGGGTATAGGTGGCGCGCGGAATATGCGCCGTGCCGGCCTTGGCCGGCAGCCCCAGCAGGGCCGAGCGAATGACGATACCGGCGTGATAGCCCGCAACATGGGTGAACTGCATCCCGCCCGCCACGTCGCCGATGGCATAGACGCGGCGGTTGCTGGTGCGCAGCCCGGCGTCGACCGCGATCCCGCTGCGGGTGGTCTCGATCCCGGCCTTGTCCAGATCCAGCCCCGCCGTGTTGGCGCGCCGACCGACCGCAACCAGCAGGTGGGTGCCGCGCACCACCCGACCGCCCGCAACGGCCACGGAAATCTCTCCGGCGCTGCCCGAAACGCTTTCGGCGACAGCGTTTTCGAGGATCTCCACCCCTTCGGAGCGCAGCTGGTCCAGCACTACGGCGGCCATCTCCGGATCGTCGCGGCCCAGCGCCTGCGCGCCTTCGATCACGGTCACCGCACTGCCCAGGCGGCGGTGCGCCTGCGCCATCTCCATTCCGATGGGACCGCCCCCGATGATCACCAGGTGGCCCGGCCGCTCGCGCAGCGACCATAGCGTCTCGTTTGTCAGGTAGGGCACGCCGTCCAGCCCGGGGATCGGCGGCACCAGTGGCGAGGAACCGGTGGCGATCACGACCCGCCGCGCGGTGATGCGGTGATCGCCCGCCTCGACCGTGTCCGGTCCGACAAAGCGGCCATAGGCGCGGATCACCCGCACGCCCAACCCCTCGAACCGCTCCTGGCTGTCGACCGGGGCGATGGTACCGATCACCGTGCGGACATGGTCCTGGGCGGCGGCATAGTCGATCTGCGGATCCGCTCCGGCAACGCCCAGCGCCGCCCCGTCCTGCCGCATCGCCTGCGCCGCCTTGGCCGAAGCGATCAGCGCCTTGGACGGCACGCAGCCGTAGTTCAGGCAGTCGCCGCCCATTTCGCCGCCTTCCAGCAACACCACGCGCGCGCCCATCTGCGCCGCGCCCGCCGCCACCGACAATCCGCCGGACCCCGCGCCCAGGATCAGCACATCGGTCTTGATCGTCTCCATGCTCACAGCCCCTTGCGGCCGCGCAGGGCCCTTAGTGCGATCGGCAGGGCCGCCAGAGCGCACAGCCCCAGGATCGGCAGCAGGATCGGCGCGGTGAACAGGATGCCCAGGTCTGGCGCCTCGCCCCGGGCGAAAACCTCGCCCAGACCGGCCCCGACCGAGGTATAGACCACCGCACCGGGCATGATGCCGAAGAAGGTTGTGATCACGAACCGCCCCAAAGGCACCCCGACCAACGCCGGCACGATGTTGGCGACGAAGAACGGCACCGCCGGCACCAGCCGGATCAGGAACAGCATCGACCACTGGTTCTCGTCGATGCCCTGCTTGATCCGCCCGGCCAGACCTGCGCTGGCCTGCATCCGCGCGGTCAGCCGCTGCCCCAGCCCCCAGCGCGCGGCCAGGAAGATCAGCGCCGCGCCCACGGTGGCGGCGGCGATGTTGAAAAGCGCGCCGGGAAAGGTGGCGAAGAGAAATCCCCCGGTCAGCGTGGCGATGGTCGCCCCGGGCAGAGAAAACGCGACGATGGCGATGTAAAGCGCGATAAACACCGCGACCGAGGCGGCATAATGCGCATCGCGGAAAGCCAGCAACGCCTCGCGGTTGTCGCGCAGCGCCTCGAAGCTGAGCACGTCGCGCAGCAAAGCGAACCCGACCGCCGCCGCCACGGCCAGCGCGATCAGCGGAATGAGGCGGCTCAGGCCGGGTTGGGGCGTGGTCTGGGACATTGGGGGCATCATGCGATCTCCGGTCGTCTAGGCATAGCTGTCAGATGCGGGCAAAACGAGGCGATGCGACGCCCGATCACGCCCGGTTGATGCGCGGTGACGCAGAAAGGCCGTTTGGCCCCGTTCCGGCGGGCAGTCTGAAACATTTCGCCGCGGCAGGCCGGGAAATTGTTGCACAATCCGGCCCGACAGCGTTTGACAGCCGGACCGAAGCTCCCTATAGCACGGGCTTCAGATTTCCGGTGCCGCGAATCCGCTGACGATCGTGCGCCGACACGAGACGGAGTTGCCGCGATGAAACGCACCTATCAGCCTTCCAACCTGGTCCGTAAGCGCCGCCACGGGTTCCGTGCCCGCATGGCCACCAAGGGTGGACGCAAGATCCTGAACGCGCGCCGCGCCCGCGGCCGCAAGGTTCTGAGCGCATAAGCCGCCCTGCGGCTTTCGAGCGACGACCATGAGACCGCCGGAGGACCCCGTGGCAGAGCGGGGAAACGCCCCTCCGGCGGTTTCGTCTTGCCCGCGGCCCGCAATCCGCAAATTGACCCGGCGCGCCCAGTTCCTGGCCGCCGCACGCGCCCGTAAGCAGGGCGTGGCGGGTATGCTTGTGCAGATGCGCGACAGGCGCGACGGCGATCCTGCGATCGGGCTGGGCTTTACCTGTTCCAAGAAGGTGGGCAACGCCGTGATGCGCAACCGCGCAAAACGGCGCCTGCGCGCCGTGGCACGCGACATTCTGCCCGTTCTGGGCCGGCCCGGGCATGACTATGTTCTGATCGGAAAGCCGGTCGAGACCGTCAGCCGCCCGTACGAGGCGCTGCTGTCCGATCTGCGCCACGCTATTGAAAAGCTTCACGGCCCGTCATGACCCCGCTTGCCTTTGTCCTGTCGCTTCCGGTGCGCGCCTATCGCCTGGTGCTGTCGCCCTGGGTCGGCCATGGCTGCCGCTACCAGCCGACCTGCTCGGCCTATGCGCTGGAGGCGCTTGAGAAGCACGGCGGGATCCGCGGCGGCTGGCTGGCGGCGCGGCGGATCCTGCGCTGTCATCCCTGGGGCGGCTCGGGCATCGACAACGTTCCGGACTGAGCGCGCCGGCCCCAAGGCCGCTGCGGCGAGGGGCGCTGCCCCTCGCGCTCCCCGGGGTATTTGAGGCAAGAAGAAACACAAGGCGCACACCGCCCCCGGGGGCGGGCTTGCGCGGCGCGGGTCCGGGGTGCTAGGCCCGCGGCGACCCCGAACCGAGCCAAGACCGATGCTGGACGACGACGCAGACGACATTCACCCGCTGTTTCACGGCGCGCCGAAGACCACCGAGTTCAAGAAGCTGCGCAAGCGCATCGTGCAGAACGTGCGCGAGGCGGTAGAGCAATACGGCATGATCGAACGCGGCGCGGTGCTGCCGCGCTGGCTGGTCTGCCTGTCGGGCGGAAAGGACAGCTATACCCTGCTGGCGGTACTGCATGAGCTGAAGTGGCGCGGGCTTCTGCCTGTAGAGTTGCTGGCGTGCAACCTCGACCAGGGGCAGCCCGGCTTTCCGGCCACGGTGCTGCCCGACTTTCTGCAGCGGATGGGCGTGCCGCACCGGATCGAGTACCAGGACACCTATTCCATCGTGGTCGACAAGGTACCGCAAGGCCGGACCTATTGCGCGCTCTGCTCGCGGCTGCGGCGCGGCAACCTGTATCGCATCGCCCGCGAGGAAGGCTGCAGTGCCGTGGTGCTGGGCCATCATCGCGACGATATTCTGGAGACGTTCTTTCTGAACCTGTTCCACGGCTCGCGCCTGGCGACAATGCCGCCCAAGCTGGTGAACGAGGAAGGCGATCTGTTCGTCTATCGCCCGCTGGCCCATGTGGCCGAGGCCGATTGCGAGAAGTTCGCCCGGTCGATGAATTACCCGATCATCCCGTGCGACCTGTGCGGCAGCCAGGACGGGCTGCAGCGTCAGCAGGTCAAGCAGATCCTCGACGGCTGGGAGAAGAACAGCCCCGGCCGGCGGCAGAAGATGTTCCGCGCACTGATGAACACGCGCCCCTCGCATCTGCTGGATCCGGCGATCTTCGACTTTGTCGGGCTGACCCGCAGCCGCCGCAGCGAAGAAATCGAGGAAAATCGTCGAGATGTTCCGGACCTGAGTTAAGGCTCTGGCAAGGCTGCGGCCGCACCCTGTTTTCCGGGTTAGGGAAAAGGGGTTCGGGCGATGGGATTTTCTCGCGCAGAGTTACTTTATCAGGGCCGGCGGACGCTACAGAACCTGTTCACCGGTCCACCTGCCGTGGCCTTTGTGCCAGCGCTGGCGCTGGCGGGCTACTGGTTCGGCGGCGAAGCCACCCTGTGGCCGATCGCGCTGGGCGTGCCGATGCTGGTGTTCCTGGCTGGCGCCGAGGCAAAGCGGAACGGGCCCGCCACCACGCGCCAGGCGGCGGTCATCAATCCCGGCTTGCTGAAACGGGTGGCGCAGGTGGCCATGGGCACCGCGCGCAGCAACGGAAGCTCGGCCGTGTGCATCCTGTTCGGCCCCTCCGGCGCGCTGCCTGACGGACCGGCGGGCAAGGCAATGCGGGCAGCGCTTCTGCTGCGGCTGCGCGACGGGCTGCGCGACAACGACACGGCCGGCTGGACCGAGGATGGCACGCTGGCGGTGGTACTGCAGCCGGGGCAGATGCTGGACCTCGACGCGGCGCAGCAGGCCGCGCGGCGGCTTCAGGCACGACTTGAGGATCCGGTGCCGGCGCAATCGCGGCTGTGGCATGTCTCGATCGCGGTGGGCATTGCCACCAGCACCCGCTTGCGCCCTGGCGCGTCGGGCGCGGACCTGGTGGCGGCAGCGGTCACGGCGCTGCAGGATGCGCGATCGGCCGGCGCCTCTGCCGTGCGCATATTTGCCCCGACGCGGCGTGCGGCGACACGCCCGGCGCATGTCGGGGCGGTCACGGCCAAGCAGGCGCTGGCGGCGCTGGAGGCGGGGCAGATCGTGCCCTGGTTCCAGCCGCAGCTATGCACCGAAACCGGCCGCATCAGCGGGGTGGAGGCCCTGGCCCGCTGGCAGAACCAGACCCGCGGCCTGATCGCGCCGGACCAGTTCCTGCCGGCGCTGGAACGGGCCAATGCACTGCCCAAGCTGTGCGACGCGATGCTCGTTCAATCGTGCCAGGCATTGCGTGCATGGGATGCCGAGGGCGCAGATATACCGGCCATCGCGGTGAACTTCAGCGAACAGGACCTGACCGATCCCTTGTTGGTCGACCGGGTGCGGCACACGCTGGAAACATACGGCATCGCGCCGCAACGGCTGCGGGTCGAAGTGACGGAATCGGTCGCGCTGGGCCCGTCCAATACCGAGGCGGCCAATGCGGTATCGCAACTGGCCGATCTCGGCTGCCGCATCGACCTGGACGATTTCGGCACCGGCGCCACCACGCTGACCGCGTTGCAGCGGGTGCCGGTGCACCGGCTGAAGATCGACCGCAGCTTTGTCACCCGGGTCGACCGGGACAACCACCAGCATCAGCTGTTGGCCGCCATTGTCGGGCTGGCCGAGCGGCTGGGTGTCGAGACCTTGGCCGAAGGTGTGGAAAGCCATGGCGAGCACGCTTTGGTGGCCCAGATGGGCTGCACCCATGTCCAGGGCTTCGGCATCGCGCGGCCAATGCCGGCCGATCTGATCCCCAACTGGGTCGAAGACCACAAGACTCGACTGGCCCGTTTGCCCCGGCTGAGCCTTGTTCGGGGGACCGGGACCGCTTTGGGGGGCGGCTGACCGGCGCAGCGGGTCACAAAACGGGGAAATCCGCTTGACCTTTGCCGCCCCACTCTGTTGAACCCTGCCACACGCTCAGACAGACAGGTGGCAGCTCCGTCATGGACGAACAGAACAAAAATCTCATTCTCGCAACGGCGCTGAGCTTTGCGGTGATCCTTGTCTGGTTCCTGCTGTTCCCGCCGCCGGAACGCGAACCGGTGGACACCATTGCACCGGCCGCCGCCACCGAGGGCACCGCCCCCGCCGTGGCAACCGCTCCGGCCGCTGCGCCGGGCACCGCCGCGGCAACGGCAGATGCCGCCGCGCCCAACGCCGCCGCCGATGCGCCGCGCGTTCAGATCGACGCGACCCGCCTGTCGGGCTCGATCTCGCTGGTGGGTGGCCGGATCGACGATCTGAAGCTGAAGGATTACCACGTCACGATCGACGACCAGAGCCCGATCGTCGAGGTACTGACCCCGGTTGGCAGCGAGCAGGCCTATTACGCGCTTTACGGCTGGGCCCCCGGCGCGGGTGTCGACCCGGCCGACGTGCCCGGCGCCAATACCCCGTGGCAGCTTGAGCAAGGTGATACGCTGACCACCGAAAAGCCGGTGGTGCTGCGCTGGCAGAGCCCAAGCGGGCTGGTCTATCGCCGCACCATCGCGGTGGACGGCGACTATATGTTCACCGTCACCCAGTCGGTACAGAACACCACCGCCGCGCCGATCGCGCTGGCGCCTTATGGCATCGTCGCCCGCCATGGCGAGCCGGCAGACCGCAAGAAGTTCTTCGTGCTGCACGAAGGCATCGTCGGCATGGCCGATGGCAAGCTGACCGAGATCGACTACAGCGACATGCCTGACATGGAGTTGGTCGAGAGCGAAGGCGCGCAGGCCGAGGTCACGCAGGTCTCGCAGGATGGCTGGATCGGCTTTACCGACCATTACTGGATGACCACGCTGGTTCCGGCGCCGGGCACCCCGTTCAAGTCGGTCGCCAAGTACGACGCCGCCCGCGACATCTACCAGGCCGAGGCGGTGATGCGCACCCTGACGGTCGAACCCGGACAGACCGCCGAATCCAGCTCGCAGATCTATTCGGGCGCCAAGGAGTGGGAGACAATCAAGCAGTACCAGGACGCAGGCGTCGACCGTTTCGACGACTCGATCGACTGGGGCTGGTTCTTCTTCCTGACCAAGCCGATCTTCCGCGCCCTGCACTGGTTGCACGGCATGATCGGAAACATGGGCATCGCGATCATCCTGCTGACCTTCCTGATCAAGGCGATCCTGTTCCCGCTGGCGTTCAAGTCCTACGTCTCGATGGCGCGGATGAAAGAGCTTCAGCCCGAGATGCAGAGCATCAAGGAGCGTGCAGGCGACGACAAGGCCAAGATGCAGCAAGAGATGATGGCGCTGTACAAGAAGGAAAAGGTGAACCCCGCCTCGGGCTGTTTGCCGATCCTGCTGCAGATCCCGATCTTCTTCTNNCTCGCTCTACAAGGTGATCTTCGTCTCGTTCGAACTGCGCCAGGCACCGTTCTTCGGTCCGTTCCAGGACCTGTCCGCGCCTGACCCCACCTCGTTGTTCAACCTGTTCGGCCTGCTGCCCTGGGCTGCGCCGGTGCCGGGCAGCATGCTGGCGCTGGTGTTCATCGGCATCCTGCCGATCCTGCTGGGCATCTCGATGTGGCTTCAGCAGAAACTGAACCCGGCTCCCGCCGATCCGACGCAGCAGATGATCTTTGCCTGGATGCCGTGGATCTTCATGTTCATGCTTGGCAGCTTTGCCAGCGGGCTGGTGGTGTACTGGATCACCAACAACACCATCACCTTCACCCAGCAGTACCTGATCATGCGCAGCCAGGGCTATACGCCGGACGTGTTCGGCAACATCAAGTCCGGCTTCAAGAAGACGCCCAAGGACAAGGCCAAGGGCTGATGACGGTCCGGGTCACGGCGATCTGGCGTTTTCCGATCAAGTCCCACGGGCGCGAGCCCGTGGACCGGGTAACGCTGACGCCGGGCCAGGCCCTGCCATGGGACCGGACCTGGGCCGTGGCGCATGACCAAAGCGACGCAGACGGATCGGAATGGGTGCCATGCACCCATTTCTCACGCGGGTCCAAGGCGCCCGGGCTAGCCGCCATTTCAGCCAGCCTGGACGAGGCGGCAGGCACCGTCACGCTGAACCATCCCGAGCTTGGAACGTTGGTGCTGAACCCCGATTCGGAGGGCGCGCGGCTGATCGACTGGGCCGGCGGGCTGATCCCCGAAGGCCGGGCGCAATCGGCGCGCGTGGTGCGCGGCGCGGCGCGCGGCTTCACCGACAGCGATTTTCCCTCTGTCACGCTGTGCAACCTGTCCTCTCACCGGGCGGTGGAACAACGGCTCGGCCGCCCTCTGTCGCCGCTGCGCTGGCGCGGCAACATCTGGTTTGACGGCGCTGCCCCCTGGGAAGAGTTCGACTGGCTCGACCGCGAAGTGCAGGTCGGCGGCGCGGTGCTGGCCGTGCGCGAACGCACCGACCGCTGCCTGGCCACCCATAACAACCCGGAAACCGGGCGGCGCGATGCCGATGTGCTGGGCGCGCTTGACAGCTGGGGCCATCGCGATTTTTCGGTCCGCGCCGAGGTGGTGCGTGGCGGTGACGTGGCAATCGGAGACGAGGTACGCCTGGCATGACTTCCCTGCCCTTCCCCCTGACCGAAGAACCCGACGAGTTTGCCCGCGAGGCCGGCCGCAAGCTGCTGACCGGTCAGGTCGAGTTTCTCAAGGGTGTGGTCGCGATGAACGGCCTACCGCCAGACGACCGGGTCGAGGTCTGCTTTGCCGGCCGCTCGAACGTCGGGAAATCCTCGCTGATCAACGCCCTGACCGGGCGGCGCGGCATTGCCCGCGCCTCCAACACGCCCGGCCGGACGCAAGAGATCAACTATTTCACCGTGGGCGAAAGCCATTACCTGGTCGACCTGCCGGGCTATGGCTTTGCCAACGCGCCGGTTGCGGTGGTGGCCAAGTGGCAGGCACTGCTGAAGCAGTACCTGTCGGGCCGCGCTACCTTGCGCCGCGCCTTTGTGCTGATCGACCACCGTCATGGCGTCAAGGATGTCGACGAGGAAATCATGACCCTGCTGGACAAATCCGCCGTGACCTTCCAGGCGGTGCTGACCAAGGCCGACAAGGTCAAGCCGTCCGAACAAGAGCGCATCCTGACCCAGGTTCGTGGCAAGCTGGCCAAGCATCCCGCTGCCTTCCCGGAAATCATCGTCACCAGCAGCGAAAAGGGCGAAGGCCTGGAAACGCTGCGCGCGGTGATCGCCAGCCTGGCTTGACGCCGTAGGGTGGGGTTCCACCCCACCTTCCCTTGCGGCGTCGTGACCGCTAAAACGGAAGTCCAACCCACCCCGCCATCAGAAGGCGTATGCGAAAACGATGAGACAGCAGGACATGAACCGAGACTGGACCGCCACCGCCCGTACCCTTTCCGAAGCCCTGCCCTACATGCAGCGCTATTCCGGCGCGATCGTCGTGGTCAAATTCGGCGGCAATGCCATGGGCGACGAAGAGGCGATGGCCGAATTCGCCCGCGATATCGTGCTGATGCGGCAGGTCGGGGTGAACCCCGTGGTGGTGCACGGCGGCGGGCCGATGATCAACGATCTGCTGAAAAAGCTGGGCATCCAGTCCGAATTCAAGCGCGGCAAGCGCGTCACCGACAAGGCCACCGTCGAGGTGGTGGAAATGGTGCTGACCGGCCTCGTCAACAAGCGCATCGTGCAGGCCATCATGGATGAAGGCGGCCGCGCTGTCGGCCTGTCCGGCAAGGACGACGACATGATCGTCTGCGAGGCGGACGATCCCGAACTGGGCTTCGTCGGCAAGCCGGTCGAGATGAACGTGCAGGTGCTGCGCGACCTCTTCACCGCCGGGATCATCCCGGTCGTGGCGCCCGTCGCCACCGGGATGCAGGCCAACGAGACCTTCAACGTGAACGGCGACACCGCCGCCGGCGCGCTGGCCGGGGCGCTGAAGGCCGACCGGCTGCTGCTGCTGACCGATGTCGCGGGCGTCAAGAACGGTTCGGGCGAAATCGTCACCGAAATGACCCCCGAAGAGGTCCGCGCCATGATCGACGACGGCACCATCGCCGGCGGCATGATCCCCAAGACCGAAACCGCGCTGAAGGCGATCGAGGACGGCGTGCGCGCCGTGGTCATCCTGGATGGCCGCGTGCCCAATGCCTGCCTGCTGGAGCTGTTCACCGCCCACGGCGCCGGCTCGCTGATCCGTTCGGCCAACCTGGCCCCGATCAAGCGCGGGTGACGCTGGAGCGCTACCAGGCGCAGGCCCGCGCCAGCGGGCTGACCGTGCAGGGCGTGCTGCGCGGCGATGGCGGCACTGGCACGCGCCTGTTGCTGGGCCCGGACGAAGGGGCCTTTTGGCCGCTGTTCACCGCCGCGCCAGAGTATGCCGATGGCGCGCCCGATCCGATGGACCGCTGGTCGCGCCGGGTGATCGGCGCGCTGGCGGCACTTTGGGGCGGCAGCGCGCAACTGCCCTCTGACGGGCCGCCCTACCCGCCTTTCATTGCCTGGGCGCTGGCCAGCGGCCGGGCCTGGCCCTCGCCCGTGGGGCCGCTGGTGCATGACGCTGCCGGGTTGCTGATCTCGTATCGCGGGGCGGTGCTTCTGGCCGAAACGCTTGCCCTGCCTGCCGCGCCGGTCGCAGCGTCGCCCTGCACCGGCTGCGCCCGGCCCTGTGTTACCGCCTGCCCGGTAAACGCGCTGTCAGACACCGGACCCTATGACGTGCCGGCCTGCCAGGCCTACGTGCGCGCCAATCGCCGCTGCATGGCCGGTTGCCTTGTCCGCGCCGCCTGCCCCGTGTCACAAGCGGTGCCACGGCCGGCGGCGCAAAACGCCTTTCACATGGCCGCGTTCCTGGGAGAATGACATGCGCCTGATCCTGATGCGCCACGCCAAATCGGACTGGTCGACAGAGATGGACGACCGCGACCGCCCGCTGAACAAGCGCGGCCGCAAGAGCGCGCGGGCCATGGGCGCATGGCTGCGCGACCGCGGATACCTTCCGGACCTGGTTCTGTGTTCCACCGCCGCCCGCACGCGTGAGACGCTGGAAGGGCTCGGGCTGGGCGAGGAGGTGCCGGTGCGCTACCTTGATGCGCTGTACCACGCCGCGCCGGAAACCCTGTGGGATTGCCTGGCCGAGGCCGAGGGCAACACCGTGTTGATGATCGGCCACAACCCGGGCATTGCCGCTTTCGCCGCAGACCTGGTCGCCGTTCCGCCGCCCCATGCGCGCTTTGCCGATTTCCCGACCGGCGCCACCCTGGTGGCCGAGGTGTTTGCCGCCAACTGGGACGCTGTCGCCCCCGGCGCCTGCACGGCCGCCGACTTCGCCATCCCGCGAGAGGTGATGGCCGAGACCGGCGACTGACCCTTTGAAAGCAGAAAGGCCGGGCGATGCGCCCGGCCTTTCGTGTCTTGGCTGGGGCCGATTCAGTGGCCCAGGATCTGGCTCAGGAACAGCTTCGTCCGCTCGTTCTGCGGGTTGTTGAAGAATTCCTTGGGCTCGTTCTGTTCCACGATCTGCCCGGCGTCCATGAAGATAACCCGGTTCGCCACCGCCTGGGCAAAGCCCATCTCGTGGGTGACGCACAGCATGGTCATGCCTTCCTCGGCCAGCTCCACCATGGTGTCCAGGACCTCCTTGATCATCTCGGGGTCCAGCGCCGAGGTCGGCTCGTCAAACAGCATGATGCGCGGCTTCATGCACAGCGACCGGGCAATCGCCACCCGCTGCTGCTGGCCGCCCGACAGCTGGCCGGGATACTTGTGCGCCTGCTCGGGGATCTTGACCTTTTCCAGGAAGTGCATCGCCGTCGCCTCGGCTTCCTTCTTGGGCGTCTTGCGCACCCAGATCGGGGCCAGCGTGCAGTTTTCCAGGATCGTCAGGTGCGGGAACAGGTTGAAGTGCTGGAACACCATCCCGACCTCGGACCGGATCTTGTCGATGTTCTTCAGGTCCGATCCCAGTTCAGTGCCGTCCACCACGATGCTGCCAGACTGGTGTTCCTCCAGCCGGTTGATGCAGCGGATCAGGGTGGACTTGCCCGAACCGGACGGGCCCGCGATCACGATCCGCTCGCCACGATAGACGGTCAGGTCGATGTCGCGCAGCACGTGGAACGTGCCGTACCACTTGTTCATCTTCGAGATTTGGATCGCAACCTCGTCGGACACCGACATGTGGCTGCGGTCGATTTCACGGTCGATAGCGAGTTCAGACATGTGCGGTCTCCTTAGCGGTGCTCACGACGGAGCTTCTTTTCGAGGAAGAGCGAGTAGCGGCCCATCGTGAAGCAGAAGATGAAGAACATCAGGCCGATGAAGATGAACAACTCCCAGTAGACGCCGTTCCAGTCGGTCGATGCACGGATCGAGTTGGACAGCCCGATCGGGTCGAGGAGGCCGATGAACACCACCAGCGTGGTGTCCTTGAACAGGCCGATGAAGGTGTTCACGATCCCGGGGATCGAGATCTTCAGCGCCTGCGGCAGGATGATCAGCCGCATGGACTTCCAGTAGTCGAGGCCCAGCGCATCGGCCGCCTCGTACTGGCCCTTGGGCAGGGCTGCCAGGCCGCCGCGGACCACCTCGGCGATATAGGCCGAAGAGAACAGCGTGACCATGATGATCACACGCAGCATCAGGTCGAAGTTGGTGCCCGGCGGCAGGAAGTAGTTCAGCAGCAGCGAGGCGGTGAACAGCCACACGATCAGCGGCACGCCGCGGATGATCTCGATGAAGCCGACCGACACCTTGTTGATGAAGAACAGATCCGATTGCCGGCCCAGCGCCAGCAGGATGCCCAGCGGCAACGACAGGATGATGCCAGCCAGACCGATGATGATCGACAGCATGAAGCCGCCGAACTGCTTGGACTGCACCTCTTGTATGCCAATGGGCAGGACAGCGTGCAGCGCCCCGGCCACCGTCCCGGCCAGCAGGAACCAGTACAACAGCGGCACCACCACGGCCAGGATCATCGACCCCAGCGCGCCCAGCGGCTCGGAGGTGTATTTCAGCACGGCCCAGCCTAGCGCAAAGCCCAGCAGGATGGACACCGCGGACCAGATCGACCCGCCCCACAGCAGCCAGAAGATGACGAACGGCGCCAGGCCGGTCAGGATCAGCAGCTTGCGCGGCATTTCGGTGAACAGCACCGGCAGAACCGCAACCAGGAACAGCACCAGCGAAAGAACCGGACGCCAGTACAGATCTTGGGGGTAGAAGCCGAACAGCAGCTGCTGCCAGCGGTCAGAGATGACCGCCCAGCAGGCCACGTCAGACCCTTCGCCGTATAGCTGGTCGCGGATCGCCCGGCACTCGGTCAGGCTGGCCGCGTCCCAGATGCCGCGTGCGGCCCAGGGAAGGATCAGCGCCAGAACCGACCAGATCAGGTACAGCGACAGCAGCGTCAGGATCACGTTCAGCCAGGACGAGAACATGTTCTCGCGCAGCCACTTGATCGCACCGGCCTCTGCCCGCGGCGGATCCTGCGGAGGCAGCATCGTGGTGCGGACATAGGCGACGGTTTGTGCATGGGTATCGCTCATCTCAACGCTCCTTCAGCTTGACGGAGTTGTTGTAGACGTTCATCGCGCCAGAGATGGCGAGACTGAGCACCAGGTAGAACAGGCCCAGCAACAGCATCCCTTCCAGCTCGCGCCCGGTCTGGTTGATGGTGATGCCGCCGAGGGTCGAGCGCACGTCCATGTACCCCACCGCGATGGCCAGCGAGCTGTTCTT
>JAGRMT010000111.1:886-18251 GCA_020441125.1 Roseivivax sp. | reverse complement strand
ATCTGCTATCTCGACGAGGTGGTCGAAGCGCGCAAGGACGTGACCGTGGTGCTGCACCCGTTGACCGACGACCGCCGCATCCTGCCGATTGACCGCACCGGCGAGGAACTGGCCGCTGCGCCGGGCTTCATGCTGGTTGCCAGCTACAACCCCGGCTATCAGAACATTCTCAAGACGCTGAAACCGTCGACCCGGCAGCGTTTCCTGTCGGTCGAATTCGACTTTCCCGCCGCCGCGCATGAAATCGCCGTTGTCGCCCGTGAAAGCGGGCTGGACGAGGCGCGCGTCAAGCCGCTGGTGCGGCTGGCGGGCAAGCTGCGCGATCTGCGCGGTCAAGACCTGGAAGAGGGCGTCTCGACCCGGCTTGTCATCTATGCCGCCACGCTGATCCGCGAAGGCATGGCGGTGGACCGGGCGATCCTGGCGGCGATGATCGAGCCGCTGACCGACGACGCCGATGTGAAACGCGGGCTCCTCGATCTCGTCACCGCCATCTTCGGGTGAGGCACATGCGATGACGACGGTCGAAATAGAGCCATGGGAACCCGAGGAAACCATCGGGAAACTGTGGCACGCCTATGCCAGCCGCCTGGACGCTCCCAGCGTCCACGATGGAGCCCGGGTCGACCTTTCCGAGGTCGGTGGGCGGCTGGCAGTTCTGTTTCGAGGCCTGGGCGGCGACGCCTCGGTCGAGATCAAGCCGGTGGCCGAGCAAACCTCGCACCACCGGCTGTCGCTGCGCCGGATGCTGGGCACCTGGGCGGAAACCGCCCCCCGTGCCAGCTTTGACGGCGCCGCGCTGCGCCTGCCGCAATCGCTGGCAGTGTTCCCTGCGCGCGAGGCAAATGCCGCGCTGTATATCTGGCTGGCGGCCTGCGCGGCGGCGGCCAAACCGGCCGGCGACCCGCCCGAGGACCCCTTGCAGGCCGACCTGATGGCGCTGCACCGCGCCCGGGCCAGCGTCGCCGCCGCCCTGGCCGAGGCCCCAGGCTTTGCCCCGCTATACCGCGACCTGTGCGCCGCGGTTCTGGCACTGCGCCAGGTGCCGCATCTGCCCCCGGTTGAGGCCGCGGTAGAGGGCGCCGTGCGCGCGCTGCTGGGCGATGCCGCCGCCGCAGAGGACGATGCCGCGCGGCGGATGCTGGCCGCGGTGCAAAACGGATCGGTTGACGGTTTGCAGGCACCGCGCCGCTATCGCCCCTTCCGCCCCGTCCCGCTGTGGCCCGAACTGCGCGCGTTGGCCCGTTCTGACGGCAGCGCGGTAGAAAGCCGCGACACCGACGGCGAAGCCGAGACCAGCGACGAGGGGCCGGCCCGCCGCGCCCGCCGCCGCAAGTCCGACCAGATCGAACGGTCGGACAGTTTCATTCTTCACAAGTTCGAGGCGATCCTCAGCTTTGCCGAATTCGTCAACCTCAACCGCCGGATCGAGGAGGACGACAATGACGACGCCAAGAAGGCCGCCGACGACCAGGAAGAGATCGGTCTTGGCCAGATCTCCAAGGCACCGGCGACCAAGCTGAAGCTGCACCTCGACCTCGCGCCCGAAGACGTCGACCGCGAGGCGCTTTCGGAAAGCCACACCTACCCCGAATGGGACGTTCGCACTGCCAGCTATCTGCCATCGCACACGCGGGTTCTGTGTTCCCCGATCGTGGCGGCGGAGGCGGAACCGTCCTTTCGGGCAGACCCGCGCGCGCAGGCGCGCATCCGGGCGGTAAAACGCCAGTTCGAGGCCCTTCGTCCCGGCCGCATCTCGACCCCGGGTCACCCCGAGGGAGAGGAACTGGACACCGACCGGGCCGTGCGCGCGCGGGTCGACTTTTCTGCCACCGGCGAGGGCACCGACCGGATCTGGCGCCAGACCCGCGCCGAGAAGCGCGACCTGGCCGTGTCGATCCTTCTGGACGTGTCGCGCTCGACCGAAGCGGCGATCCCCGGCCACGGTCATGACGGGCGCAGCGTGATCGACATTGAACGCGAGGCATTGGCGGCCTTTGCCTGGGGGCTGGATGCCTGCGGCGACGATTTCGCGATCCATGCTTTCTCGTCGCTCAAGCGGCAGCGCGTCTATGTTCAGACCGCCAAGGATTTCGGCGCTCCGATGAGCCGGATAGTCGAGGCGCGCATCGGCTCCTTGCGGCCGGGATTCTATACCCGGCTGGGCGCGGCGATGCGCCATTGCAGCGCCGAGCTGAGCCGTCAGCCGCGCAAGCGGCGATTGCTGCTGGTCATCACCGATGGCAAGCCGAACGACCTGGATCATTACGAAGGCCGCCATGGCATCGAGGACAGCCGCATGGCCGTGCGCGAGGCGCGCCGGGCCGGGCAGGCGGTCTTTGGCATCACCGTCGATCGCTATGGCAAGTCCTGGTTTTCGCGCATGTTCGGGCAGGGCGGGTTTGCCGTCATCCCCGACCCGGACAAGCTGACCGCGACCCTGCCGCGGATCTACCGCGAGCTGGTAGGCACCGGATGACCACCCTTGCCCCCCGGCCGCGCGGGATAGAGGCGCTGCCGGGCGATCTGATGATGTGGGTGCTGATCGTGTCCGAACTGGCTGTGTTCGGCGCGGGGCTGATCGCCTTCCTGGCGGTCCGCCTGACCGATCCGCTCGGCTTTGCACAGGCGCAGGCGCATCTCGACGCTGCCGCCGCCGGGATCAATACGATGGTTCTGGTCACTTCGGGCTGGTTGGCGGCGCTGGCGGTGCGCGCCGCCGAGGCGCGCCGCGTGGCCCGGCTGCGCGGTCTGCTCGCTGGCGCGGCGCTGCTGGGAGTGGTGTTTCTATGGATCAAGTGGCAGGAATACGCGGGCAAGGCCGCCGCGGGGATCGACTTCGAGACCCATGCATTCTTCACTTTCTACTACCTGCTGACCGGGTTCCACGCGGTGCATGTGGTGGCCGGGATCGTCATCCTGGCCCTGGTCGGCTGGAACGCGGCGCCGCGCACCGTGGAAACCGGCGCCGCCTTCTGGCATATGGTCGACCTGGTCTGGGTTCTGCTGTTTCCGATCCTGTACTTGCTGAGGTGAGCAGATGAGCGCGACACGAGCCTGGCTCGCGCTTCTGGCGCTGTCCGCCGTCAGCACGGCGATCGCCTGGCAGGGAGGCGCCGGAATGGCGGTGACCCTGGCGATCCTGGTGCTGGCCTGGGCCAAGGCGCAGGTGATCCTGCGCAGCTACCTGGGCCTGGCGCAGGCGCCGGAGTGGAGCCGCGGCTTTGCCATGGTGCTGGCGCTGTTCATGCTGGGCGCGATGGGCCTGGCCGTGGCGGCCGGCTGACACATGGGGATGAAGGCACAGTGGCCTGGATCGAATTCACGCTGGCGATGGCCCTGTTCATGGCATCGCACCGCATCCCGGCGGCGCTGGGGATCAAGGCGGCGCTGACCCGAACGCTGGGCGCGCGCGGATATACCGCGGTGTTCAGCCTGCTGTCATTGGCGCTGCTGTGGTGGGTGATCGCCGCCGCCGGGCGCGCGCCGGTGGTGCCGCTTTGGCCGCAGACCCAGGCCGCGCGCTGGGGCGTCAACCTGGCCATGCCGCTGGCGATCGCGTTGTCCGCCTTCGGCATCGCCGCGCCCAACCCCTTTGCCTTCGAGGGCCGGGCCCAGGGACTTGACCCGTCGCGCCCAGGCATCGCCGGGCTGACGCGCCAGCCATTGCTGTGGGCGCTGCTGCTGTGGTCGGGGGCGCATCTGTGGGCCAATGGCGAGCTGGCCCATGTTCTTCTGTTCGGCAGTTTCGCGCTGTTTTCTGCCGCCGGCCTGCGCCTGGTCGAGGCACGCCGCCGCCGCGCGATGGGGCCGCAGGCGTGGGAAACCGCCGCCGCGCATACCGGGCTGGTGCCTTTCGGTGCACTGCTGACCGGGCGCTGGCGGCCCCGAGGCAGTCCGTCGCTGCCGCGCCTGGCAATCGCGCTGGCGGCATGGGCCGTGGTGTGGTCGACGCACGCGACGGTGATCGGCGTTTATCCCGCGCCCTGATCGCGGAACGCGGCCGCAAACGCATCGGGCAGGTCGAACTCTCGCAGCACGCGGGCGCGTCCTTCGTCCGACATCTTGCGCGCGGTGCGCTGCACGATGGTCAGCAATGCGTCGGCCGTGTGCTTGCCCGAGAACGGCGCAAAGTACCATTGCAGGAAGGTGATGCAGATCACATCTTCCAGCGCCTGCACCTCGGCATCGCGCTTGATCCCTTCCTTGCGCAGCAGCACGCCCACCCGTGCGACGGACTCGGCATCATAGCCGGCTTCGGCCATCATGCCCGCCACCCGCTCGGCGTGGCGGCGGCCCTGCTCCTTGCGCCAGGCCAGATAGCCAGCGCGGCCCTCGGGGTATTCGCTGCGCGGCAGCAGCCAGCGCTCGACATGCTGGCCGCGCGCCGCGATGCGCAACACGTCGCTGGCCTCCGGAACGATACGGTCCAGCTGACGCGTCATCCGCTCACCGTAGATCAGCGCGGCAGGCCCGCCCTCCGAAGTGTCGGGATCGGTGGCATTGGCTGCGTCGATGGCGGCGAACACGCTTTGCAGCGCCGGTGTCATGACTTGTTCCATGCGGTGGCCGGGTCCTCTTCGGTGTAGCTGCGCAGCGCTTCGAGATCGGCGATCTCGGCCACGTTCTGGTTGATCGTCACGCCCAGCGGCTTCAGCTTGTTGAACGCCCGGCTCAGGCTTTCGGGTTTCATACCCAACCGTCCAGCGACCAGAACCTTGTCATATGGCAAGCGGACAGAGCAACTGCCAGCCTCGCAATCCACCAGTTCCAGCAGGAATTCGGCAACGCGTTGTGCGCCGGTGCGGGCGTTCAGCGCCTCCAGCTGCGCGACCAGCGCGTGCAGATGCATGAAAGTGGCCGAGATGATGGCGATGGCCATTTCCGGCTCTTCGCGGATGGCGCGCAGGAAATCCGCCGCGTCGATCCGGATCAACCGGCTGAAGGAAGCGGCCTCCGCCGATACGGGATAACCGACAGAACGAAGGGCGACCGCCTCGCCGATGCTGCGGCCGCGGGTGAATACCCCCACCACAGCCTCTGTCCCGTTCGGCGCTATGCGATAAAGCTTCACCCAGCCTTCGGCGACGATGTAGATCGCGGTTGCCCGCTCGCCATGCATGAAAACCGTCGCGCCCCGGTCGAACTCGATCGCCCGCGCCGTGGACAACAGCCGATCGCGCAGCGCTTCGGGGATCTTGTTCAGCAGGATCGAGCCTGCGGCGATCTCGCGATCCCTGTCGGTCAGTCCCGTCATGTGCGTTTGCCTCGTCCGCGCGTTCTTTGGCCGGCCGCCCGACAGGGCGGTCCCGGACATTGTTAGCGGGCAACAGCCACCCGGTCTATCCGGTAGTCAGCGCGGGGATGTCGCGTCAGGCGAGAAACTAGCCGCCGCGACTTTCCTTCTTTCGGCGGAAACGCTCCTGCATCTTGCGGTCGCCTTCGGGCGTGCCGTCGTGCCAGGTGCCCATCCACTTGTCCAGCGGCAGGCCGCCGTCGGCATAGTTCACCTCAAAGTACTTGTGATGCAGGTAATGCGCGTAAGCATGCGTATCAAAGCCGCTTTCCGGCCCGGTCTCGATCTTGTCAAAGCCGATGTGCCCGATCACCGCGCCGATCCCGGCGGTCTGAAGGTGGTAGATCGCCAGCAGGGGATGCGATGGCAGCAACAGGTGGATCAGGCTACCCGACCAATACAGCAGGTGTTCGACCGGGTGCATCGACAACGAAGACCAAGGGCTGGGGTTGACCGAGTTGTGGTGGACCGAATGCACCAGCCGGTACAGCACCGGGATATGGATCATGCGGTGTATGGCGTAGAAGTGCAGCTCGTGCAGCAACGGCAGGATCAGCGCGAAGACACCCAGCCACAACGGATGCTCGCCCCAGAGAGCCCAGGGGCCATAGCCGTTGGCCCAGGCCCAAAGCAGACCGGCCTCGTATGCGGTCCAGATCGGCAAGCCGCTGACGAAAGTGCGCAGAACGTTGTCCTTGGCCTGGCTGCGGAACAGGAACGTGTCCGAAGGCTTGTCAGCGGGAAAGGCGCCGTTGTACTTGAACCGGCTGCCTTGCCGGCGCCGAATGTACAGACGCAGCTCAAGCGCCCCGAACAGCGCCAGAACCAGTGCAGAATTGCGCAGGAAAATCAGCGCGATCCAGCCCGGCGCCAGGGTTTGCAGAGTCTCGCGTCCGGGCGTCATCCCGAACCAGAGCGCCCCCGACAGCATGAAAAATGCCAGGTTCCACGGCAGAAGGTAGCCCGGCAACCAGACCAGAACGCGGCGGGCGCTCCAGGGAAAGTCCGGCAGCGGGCCGACGCGCAGCGGCGCATCCGGCCGCCAATTGCCGCGTTTGTCCCGAGTGCCGAAGCGCGTGTCGTCCATGTCGATCCTCAGACGTTTTCAGACGTGTAAATGTCAAATCCCAGCGCCACGCGTTGCGCGCCGGCGCCCGGTCCCGCCTTCTTGGCCTTGACCAGGGTTGCGATGGTCTCTCGCGCCAGCATCTCCATCGGGTGCGAAATGACCATCGTCAGCGCGCCCGAGATCAACGCCGCGCGGGTGGTTTCGAACAACTCGTACCCGACGGTGACGAAATCCTTGCGTGGCGGCCTGTCCTTCAGCGCCGCCAGCGCGCCGGTGATGCCGCCGCCCGACACAAACAGCCCGCGCAGGTCGGGATGGTCGGCAAACAGCTTTTCCACCAGGTCGCGCGCCACGGCGGCGGATTCATAGGTTGCCAGCGGCTCCAGCAGGGTAAAGCCGCTGGTGTGTTCGCGAAAGTAGCTGCGAAATCCGCTCTCGTTCAGTTCCTGGTTGCGATAGCGGTGGTTGCCCAAAAGGATACCGATCTTGCCCGGCTCGTGCACCGCCTTGGCAAAGGCCCATGCCGCTGTGCGCCCCACCTTCCAGTTGTCCAGCCCGACAAAGCTGACATTGCCGCTGGCCGACAGCGGCGCGATCAACCCGGCGACGGGCACCCCGCGCGCCATGACCGTGTCGATCGCATCGGCAACCATCGGATGCTGCGCCGCCACCAGCGCAATCGCCTCGCAGGTCTGGCCCAGCTTGACCAGCCGCGCCGCAACATGGTCGGGCGACAGATCGTCGAGGAATTCCAACGTCAATTCGACCTGTCCGTCGTCATGGCGCTGCGCCTCGGCGGCAAGTGCCCGGCCGAGGTTTTCATAGAACGTCCGCCCGCGCTGCTGCAGCAGGATGCCCAGCCGGTGCGTGTCGCGCGCCTTGCGAACCGCGTGCTCGATGCTGCCCAGCCCGTAAAAGCCGATATCCTGCGCCGCCTGCAGGACCCGCTCGCGCGTTGGGCCGCGCACCGAGTCGGCCTGGTTGATCACACGGTTCACGGTTGACACCGAAACGCCGGCAGCCTGCGCCAGATCGGGAATGGTTGGTCGTTTCATCGCGAGCGTCCGTTCCAATTCGTTTCATTTTATCGAGCGTGAGAAATGAAATGAGACGAAAACGTCTCATGTCGGTACATCATTATTGATTTGATCCAGATCAAACCGTCAAGAAAAAGAGCATCGCCCGGGCATCAAAAAGCACGGCGCGAAACGACCAGGGCGGGAGGCGCACGATGGACGATCTGCAGTACGGCACCCGCGACAAGCGCGGCAACTGGGCGCCCAATGGCCGGCTGGAAATCGCGCCGTTCTGGACCGGCAAGTGGAACCGGATGGGCAAGTTTCTGATCGGCTATTTCTGGCCGTGGAACGCCTTCCACATGGCGGTGACGCTGCTCTACTGGCACTTCATCCTGCCCGACTGGGAAGTGATGAAGACCCTGTCCTGGGACTGGGCGCTGCGCCTGTACCTGGTCAACTGCGCCGGCATCTTCGTGATGTATGGCGCGATCGAGTTCTTCTATTACTGGAAGCGCGTGCAGGGCACGCGGTTCAAGTACAACCCCAAGTTCCCCGGCGACGCGCCGTCGGACGTGTTCTGGTTCAAGAGCCAGAACATCGACAACGTGCTGCGCAGCTTTTTGTGGGGCATCGTCATGTGGACGGTGGTCGAGGTGCTGATGCTGTGGTGCTTCGCCAACGGCTGGGTGGCCTGGGTGAACTGGTCCGAACACCCGGTCTGGCTGGCGGTCCTGCTGCTGCTGACGCCCGCGATCCACGAGGTGAACTTCTTCGTCATTCACCGGCTGATCCACACGCCCGTGCTGTACAAGTGGATCCACTCGATCCACCACAACTCGATCAACCCGTCGCCCTGGTCGTCGCTGTCGATGCATCCGGTCGAGACGTTCCTGTATCACGGCGTCGTCTGGTGGCACCTGGTCCTGCCGTCCAACCCCTTGATTGCACTCTTTCAATTGCACATGGCGGGCTATGGCGCAGTGAACGGGCACATCGGCTTCGAGAAGCTGGAACTGGGCGGCGAGCGCACGCTCGATAGCCACGCCTACGCCCATTACCTGCACCACAAGTACTTCGAGGTGAACTACGGCGGCGACGGGCTGATCCCGCTCGATAAGTGGTTCGGCTACTGGCACGACGGCTCGAAAGAGGCCGACGAGCAGATGAAGGAACGCTTCCGCCGCAAGAAGGAGCGGCTGAAGGCCAAGGCGCAGGCGGAATGAAACGATCAGATCAGCGAAATGCGGGGCTGACCGGGCGCCAAGGCGCGAGATTGGAAGAAAACGCCGCGCAGGCGGCGCCAGAAATTCATGTTGGGACGGCACTGACGCCTGTCCGCATATCAGGGAGGAGAACGACATGAAACTTGCACGGAAACTGATGGCCGCCTCGGCGGTTGCGATGATGGCGACCGGCGCGATGGCGGCGGATATCGCTGTGATCGGCGGTTCGAACGACGACGCGTTCTGGAACATCATCAAGAAGGGTCTGGATGACGCGACCCCGGGCATCGTCGCCAACGGCGGTTCGGTGAACTACCTGCGCCTGGTGAACTACGACAACTTCGCCCCCGACGTCGTCCAGCTGATCCGCACCGCGATCTCGATGGAAGTCGACGGGCTGGTGATCCCGAACTGGGTGCCCGAGGCCGAAGATCCGGCGATCAAGGACGCGATGGCGGCCGGGATCAAGGTCATCCTGATGAACGCCGGTGGCGCCGACAAGGCGCGCGAACTGGGCGCGATCAACTACGTCGGTTCCGATGAATACGTCGCCGGCGTTGCCGGTGGCGAGTATTTCGCCAGCCACGGACAGAAGAACGTGCTTTGCGTCAACACCATTCCCGGCGCGGCGAACCTTGAAGCCCGCTGCCAGGGCGTGATCGACGGCATGACCGCCGGTGGCGGCACCGCGGCGCAACTGCCGCTGCCCTCGACCTCGTTCGGCGACGCCACCGCGGTGGCCGAAGCGATCAAGGCTGAACTGCTGAAGGACGAGACCATCGACGGCATCATCACGATTTCGGCGGGCGACGCCGACTCGGCCGCCGTCGGCATCGACCAGGCGGGCAAGACCGGTGCGACCATGCTGGGCTCGTTCGACCTCAACCAGGCCGGGCTCGACCGGATCAAGGGCAGCACCCAGATGTTCGCCATCGACCAGCAGCCCTATCTGCAGGGCTATCTGGCGGCAAGCCTGCTGGCCTCGGCCATCGACTTCGGCACCAGCCTGCCGACCTTCCCGGTGCTGACCGGCCCGGGCATCGTCGATGCGTCGAACATCGATGCGACGCTGGCCGGCGTGGCAAAGGGCGCGCGCTAAGCCTTCCTCCGGCCCTGTCCCGGTTCTGCGGGGGCGGGGTGACAGGGCAAGGGCGGGCTGAAAGGCCTGCCCTTGTCCTCCCTTCAAAACCCTTTGCCAAGGACTTGACCCGATGTCGCAATCCTTTTCCATCGGCGGACTTTTGCGCCGCCCGGAGGCGGGGGCCTTTCTGGGCCTTGTCGCAGTTCTGATCTTTTTCGGCATCTTCGGAGGGGTCGCCTTCCTCAAACCCGCGGGCATGTCGTCCTGGTTGAACGTCGCGGCCAACCTTGGCATCATCGCGATCCCGGTGGGATTGCTGATGATCGCGGGAGAGCTTGATATTTCCGTGGGGGCCATGGTGCCCTTCGGCGCGATGACGACAGCGATCATTGCCGGACATTGGGATCAGAGCATCTGGCTTGCCATCGTTGTGACGCTGTCCTTTGCGCTGGTGATCGGGCTGGTGAACGGCCTCTTGGTCATCCGCACCGCCGTGCCGTCGCTGATCGTGACCCTGGGCACGCTCTTTGCCGTGCAGGGCATCGTGCTGGGCATGACCGTGCTGATCGCCAAGTCGACAAGCGTCGCGCTGAAAACCGAAGGCCCAGCCAAGGCCATTTTTGGCGATTTCATTCCCGTCGTCTTCAAGGGCCAACTGCAATCCATCGTGGTCTGGTGGTTACTGGCAGCGGCCGCCTATGTGTTTTTCGTCCACTTCTCGCGTCGCGGGAACTGGATATTCGCGATGGGCGGCGACAAGGTGTCAGCCCGCAACGCCGGCATCCCGACCGAGCGGATGACCATGCTTCTCTTCGTCCTCTCGGCCACCAGTGCCGCCTTTGTCGGCATGTGCCAGGCGATCCAGTTCAACTCGGCACAGGTTGCGGGCGGGCAAAGCTTCATCTTCAACTCGATCATCTCGGTGGTGATCGGCGGGGTGCTGCTGACCGGCGGCTTCGGCTCGGTCGTTGGCATCTTTTTCGGCACGATCACCTTCGCGGTGGTCAACCAGGGCATCTATTACACCGATTTCGACCGCAACTGGTCGGCGCTGATCATCGGGGTGCTCTTGCTGATTGCCGTGCTGCTCAACAACACCTTCCGCAAGATGGCGCTGACCCACGCGCCGAAGAAGAAGTGAGGCCCGCCATGTCCACCCCCATCCTGGAACTGCGCAAGGTCGACAAGAGCTTCGGTCCCATCGACGTTCTGCACGAGATCAGCCTGAAGGTGCACGCGGGCGAGGTGCTGTGCCTGCTGGGCGACAACGGCGCTGGCAAGTCGACGCTGATCAAGACGCTGGCGGGCGTGCACAAGCCCACCCGTGGCGAGATCCTGCTGGACGGCCAGCCGATGGCCTTTGACCGGCCCAAGGACGCCCAGGCGCGCGGCATCGCCACGGTGCACCAGTTCGGCGGAACCTTCCCGCTTATGTCGATCGGGCGCAGCTTCTTTGCCGGGGTCGAGCCGACCAAGGGCTGGGGGCCGTTCAAGGTCTACGACCGCAAGAAGGCGAACGCCATAGCAGTCAAGGCCGTGCAGGACTTCGGCATCACCCGCATCGACGACGGCGACCGGCTGGTCGGCGGTCTGTCGGGCGGCGAGCGGCAGTCGCTGGCCATCGCGCGGGCGGTGCATTTCGGCGCGCGGGTGCTGATCCTGGACGAGCCGACGGCGGCGCTGGGCGTCAAGCAGGCGGCGCATGTGCTGCGCATTGTCAACCAGGCCAAGCGGCGCGGGCTGGCGGTGATCTTCATCACCCACCAGGTGATGCACGCGATGGCGGTGGGCGACCACTTCGCCGTGCTGATCCGGGGCGCCATCGCCGCCGACTTCCGCAAGGGCGAGAAGACGCGCGAACAGATCGCCGACCTGATGGCCGGCGGCGAGAGCATGGCGGACCTGGAGGCCAACATCGAAGGCTACATGGACAGCCACGACGGCCACCCACCGCCACCGGCCCGGTGACGGGACGGGGCTTGTTCCACGTTCCTGCCACGGCCACTGTCGCGCGGCGCGAAGCCGCGCGGGAATAACGGAGACAGAATTGACTATTCGCATTGCCGTCATCGGTGCAGGGGTCATGGGCGCCGACCACGCCGCCATCGTTGCACAGGAACTGCCGGGCGCCACGCTTCAGGTGGTGTGCGACATGGACGCCGCGCGCGCCAAGGCCGTGGCCGACCGCCTGGGTGCCGCCGATGTGGCGACCGACCCCGAGGCGGTGATCGCCCGCACCGATGTCGATGCGGTGATCGTCGCCAGCCCCGACTTCACCCACGCTTCGCTATCGCGCGCCTGCATCGCCGCAGGCAAACGCGTGCTGTGTGAAAAGCCGCTGTCGCAGCAATCGGCAGAATGCCTTGCGGTGATGCAGGCCGAGATCGCCGCCGGCAGCCGGTTTGTCATGTTGGGTTTCATGCGCCGGTTCGACCAATCCTATGTCGAAATGAAACAGGCGCTGGACCAGGGCCGGCTGGGCCGGGCGCTGATGATGCACAACTTCCACCGCAACGTGGAAACCCCCAACGCCGAATTTACCGGCGCGATGGCGATCACCAATTCGGCGCCGCATGAATTCGACGTGGTGCGCCATGTGCTGGGCACCGAGTACATCGCCATCTCGGCGCATCAGCCGCGCCGGTCCGATGCGCTGGTCGCGCCGGTTGTCATGGTGCTTGAGACCGCGGACGGCCAGCTGGTGACGATCGAGGTGAACAACAACGCCGCCTATGGCTATGACATCCGGGCCGAGCTGGTTGGCGAGGCGGGCAGCGTTTCGATGACGCCGGTATCCTACAGCCGGATGGACAGCCGTCTGTCCGCCGCCACGCAATACGAATCCGACTGGCGCGGCCGGTACCACGAAGCCTACGTGCGCCAGAACCGCGCCTTCCTGCGCTTTGTCGAAACCGGCGACTTTCCCGCCATCGGTTCCGGCTGCTGGGATGGCTATTGCGCCGCCCTGGTCGCCGAGACTGGCGTCAAGGCGCTGCAATCGGGCACTCGGCAGCCCGTCACGATGATCGAGAGACCGGAGTTCTACAAATGAAGCTGGGCTTTGTGTCCGACAGCCTGGGCGGGATGCCGTTTGCCGTCATGATGGACCATGCCGCGCGCCTGGGCGTCTCCGGCGTCGAGGTAAACACCTGCGGCTGGTCGACCGCGCCGCATTGCCGAATGGACGAACTGCTGGCCAGCGCCGATGCTCGCAAGGCGTTCCGCGCCGCCTTCGACGACCGCGGGCTGGAAATCATCGCGTTCAACGCCAACGGCAACCCCTTGCACCCGACGGATCCGGCCCAGGGCACAGGGCTGCGCGATACCATCCGTCTGGCCGGCGCGATGGGGGTGAAAACCGTCTGCACCATGTCCGGCCTGCCAGCCGGCTCTGCCACCGACACCATGCCCAACTGGGTGGTTTCGTCCTGGCCGCCGGAGACGCAAGAGATCCTGCGCTATCAGTGGGAAGAGAAGCTGATCCCGTTCTGGACCGAGATCACCGCCCTGGCGCGGGAAAACGGGGTGGAACGGATCGCGCTGGAACTGCACGGCAACCAATGCGTCTACAACGTTCCCTCCTTGCTGAAGCTGCGCGAGGCCGTGGGGCCGGTGGTGGGCGCCAACCTCGACCCCAGCCACCTGTTCTGGATGGGCGCCGACCCGCTGGTCGCGGCCGAGCGTCTGGGCGCTGCGGTCTACCACGTCCACGCCAAGGACACGTTCCTGAACGCCCCTGTGCAGGCGACGACATCGCTGCTGGAAAACGGCAGCCTGATGGACATCCCGGCGCGCAGCTGGTCCTACATCACGCTGGGCTTCGGCCATGGCGAGGAATGGTGGCGGCAGTTCTGTTACCGGCTGAAGATGGGCGGCTATGACGGCTGGCTGTCGATCGAGCACGAGGACGTTCTGCTGAACTCGTTGGAAGGGCTGGAAAAATCCGTGGCTCTTTTGCAGGGCGTGATGCCCGCGGCCGCAGCCGATTTCAAACCACAAGACATCTGAGGAGACAGAGCGATGGCCAACTGGATCGACGCCTGCGCAACGGGCGACATCGGCGAAGAGGACGTGATCCGCTTCGATCACGCAGGGCGTACCTTCATCATCGTGCGCGATCATCAGGACAACTTCTATTGCACTGACGGGCTGTGCACGCACGAGGACGTGCACCTGGCGGACGGCCTGGTCGTCGAAGCGACGATCGAGTGCCCCAAGCATTCGTCGATCTTCGACTGCCGCACCGGCGAAGTGGAAACGCCCCCCGCCTGCGAGAACCTGCAAACCTATCCCACCAAGGTCGAAAACGGCCGCGTTCTGGTCGAGGTCTGAACCATGACTTTCCAACTGGCTGCCTGCGCCGAGATGCTGTGGCAGGACAAACCGATCCACTGGCGCGCCGCGCGCTTGCACGAAATGGGCTTTGGCGTCGGGCTGTGGAACTGGCCTGCCTGGGACCTGGATGCGCTGGAGCGGACCGGCGCGAATTTCACGATCATGAACGGCTACCTGCAGGGCCGTCTGGCCGATGCCGAGGGTGCCGACATGCTTCTGGCTTCGGCGCGCGAGGCAGCGCAGGTGGGCAAGCGGCTGGGTGTCGCCCGGTTGAACCTGCATGGCACCGGACTGGGTGACATGGGCCTGCCGATCCCGCAGCTGGCGCATGTGGCGCCGGGCATGTGGCTGCGTGCCCGCGATACGCTGCACCGCATCTGCGACATGGCCGAAGCCGAAGGCGTGACTTTCACCCTTGAGAACCTGAACCTGCGCGAACATCCCGGCTGTCCGTTCAACACGACGGGTGACGTGCTGGCGCTGGTCTCGGCGGTGGACCGGCCGCAGCTGCGCATCAACCTCGATCTTTATCACACCCAGGTGGGCGAGGGCGACGTGATCCGCTGGGCCGAGGCCTGCCTGCCCTGGATCGGCGAGGTGCAGGTGGCCGATAACCCTGGCCGCTGCGAACCCGGCACCGGAGAGCTGAACTGGCCCGCCATCGCCCGTGCGCTGGATGCTATGGGCTATGACGGACCGGTGGGCATGGAAGCCTTCGCCAGCGGCGCGCCCGAAGCCGCGCTGGAGGCGTTCCGCGCGGCCTTTACCTTGTAACGCGCCGCCCGCGCGGCGCGCAGCCCCTGACGCGGCCAGCAAGGCCGCCCAAGACCGGAGTCACAGCGATGTACCACAACCGCCCCCATGTCGAAGACATCCGCGCGATGAAGAAACGCGGCGAGAAGCTCTCGATGCTTTACGTCACCACCCGCGAGGAGGCCGCCGCCGCGGCTGCCGCCGGCATTCACATGCTGTCGATCGAGGGGCGTTTCTTCGATGCGGCCATGCGCGAGGCCGCTGGGGACTGCTTTGTCCAGGTTGGGTTGCCTTATGGCGGCTGGGGCAGCTTTCAGGGCCGCCCGCTGGCCACGGCAGAGGATTACCTCCGCGCGGCCTTTCACTATGCCGCGTTCGGCGGCGACGCCTTCTATTGCGCCGCCTCGTATGACATCCAGAAAGTGCTGTGCGACAACCACATTCCGGTGGTCGGCCATATCGGGCTGATCCCGTCCTACATCACCTGGACAGGCTGGGGCGCAGTCGGCAAGACCGCGGACGAGGCAGCGGCGCTGTGGCGTCACGCCCAGATGCTCGAACGGATCGGCGTCTTTGGCGCCGAGCTGGAGGTGGTGCCTGACCGGGTGGCGCAGTACCTGTCGGAAAACAGCGCGCTGGTGATGCTGGGCATGGGCGCTGGTCGCCATGCAGACGCGCAATACCTCTTTACCGAGGATGTCTGCGGCTATGGTCAGAACCACAAGCCGCGCCACGGCAAGGTCTATCGCAACCTCGCGCCAGAGCTGGCACGGCTTCAGGCAGAGCGTGTCGCCGCCTTCAAGGAATTCAAGGCCGATGTCGATAGCGGCGGATACCCGGCGGCAAAGCACACCGTCGCCATGCCCGAAGGCGAATACGACGCTTTCCTGCGGGCCATCGAGGCCTGATATACTGCGGCATGGCCTGGCCTGCGATGGCACCGGCGGGCAGCGTTTCCTATGGCGGTTCATCTCAGCGCCGCGCAACGCCGCGGCACCGACTGCAACACGACAGGAAATTGATGCGATCGCCTCAAATAACCCTGTGGCTCGGCGCCGGGCCGTTGCGATAGGGAAAAGCAAAATATCGGCACGCTGCGCGTCGCCGGAACCTGCGGCCATGGCCGCGCCTACAGAGAGATGACGACGATGGCACCCACAGTCCGACTGACCGCCGCACAGGCCATGGTGAAATGGCTCAGCGTCCAGACCACCGAGGATGGCCACCGCTTCATCGAAGGATGCTGGGGCATTTTCGGACACGGCAACGTGGCCGGTCTGGGAGAGGCGTTGCAGCAGGCGCAGGACACTCTGCCCACCTGGCGCGGCCAGAACGAACAGACGATGGCCCATACCGCCATTGCCTTTGCCAAGGCTTCGGGCCGGCGGCGGGCGATGGCCGTCACCTCGTCGATCGGGCCGGGGGCGACCAACATGGTGACAGCGGCGGCGCTGGCCCATGTCAACCGCCTGCCGGTGCTGTTCATTCCCGGCGATGTCTTTGCCAACCGTGCGCCCGACCCTGTGCTGCAGCAGGTCGAGGATTTTGACGACGGCACCATCAGCGCCAACGACTGCTTCCGCCCGGTCAGCCGCTATTTCGACCGTATCTCGCGGCCAGAGCACATCCTGACCGCGCTGCCGCGCGCATTGCAGACGATGACCGACCCGGCCAAGTGCGGGCCGGTCACGCTGGCCTTCTGCCAGGACACCCAGGCCGAAGCCTATGACTATCCCGAGAGCTTCTTTGCGCCCAAGGTCTGGCGCTTCCGCCGGCCCGAGCCGGACATGCGCGACGTGGCCGATGTGGCCCAGGCGCTGCGCGCGGCGCAGCGGCCCGTCATCGTTGCCGGCGGCGGGGTGATCTATGCGCAGGCAGAGCAGACGCTGCTGGACTTCGCCCGGCGCCGCAACATCCCCTTCTGCGAAACGCAGGCGGGCAAAGGCGCGCTTGACTGGACCGAGGCGCTGAATCTCGGCTCGCCCGGTGTGACCGGGGGCGATGCCGCCAACCGCGCCCTGGCCGAGGCCGACCTGGTTCTGGGTGTCGGTACGCGGTTCCAGGACTTTACCACCGGATCGTGGAGCGTTTTTGCCAACCCGGCGCGCACCATCGTGTCGATCAACGTCACCGGGTATGACGCGGCCAAGCATGGCGCGACCGCGCTGCTGGCCGACGCCCGCGTCGCGCTGGAACGGCTGGACTCCGCGCTGGGCGATGCGTCCTGGCCCGACCGCGACAGCGCCGCCCGTGCCGCCTGGTTCGAAGCGACCGATGCCGTGATGGCCGCGCCCAACACCGACGGGTTGCCCACCGACGCGCAGGTCATTGGCGCGGTTCAGCGCCAGGCCACGCCGGATACCGTGGTGATGAGCGCCGCCGGCACCATGCCCGGTGCGCTGCACACGCTGTGGCGCTCGGCCGCCGGCGGCTATCACATGGAATACGGCTTCAGCTGCATGGGCTACGAAATCGCCGGCGCGATGGGCATCAAGTTGGCCCGGCCCGAGGCGGACGTGATCTGCTTTGTCGGTGACGGCAGCTACATGATGGCCAATTCCGAACTGGCCACCGCGGTGATGCGCCGGG
>JAGRMT010000111.1:0-873 GCA_020441125.1 Roseivivax sp. | reverse complement strand
TCACCGTGGTGCTGACCGACAACCGCGGCTATGGCTGCATCAACCGGTTGCAGAAAGGCACCGGCGGCGCCGAGTTCAACAACCTCTACGCCTCTTCGCGCGTTGAGGTCCAGCCGCAGATCGACTTTGTGGCCCATGCCGGCGCGATGGGCGCCCATGCCGAGAAGGCGACCGGTATCGCCGATCTCGAGGCGCGCCTTGCCGCAGCGCGCGGCCGCGACGTGCCGACGGTGATCGTCATCGACACCGATCCCTATCCGGGCACCGGCGCAGGCGGCCATTGGTGGGATGTCGCCGTACCCGAGGTTTCGGCCCGTGCCGAAGTCAAGGCGGCCCGCGCGGCCTATGAAAAGGCGCTGTCAGGCCAGCGCAGCGACTGACCGCGCCCGGCGGGCGCTACCGCCGGCGCAGCAGCCAGCCCAGCACAAAGGACGTGCGCGGCACATAGGTATAGGGCGCTTGCGCGTTCGGGCTGGCGCGCCGGGTCATCCGGTACAGCCCGAACACCACCAGCACGAAATGTGCTGCGGCGATCATCAAGAACATCGCGCCCGGCCCGTACAGCGTCATCAGCGACGAGGCCAGCAGCGGGCTGACGATTGCCCCGAGCGCGTAAAGAAACATCAGCGCCGCCGAAAGCTCGACGATGAAGTCGGGCGTGGCAAAGTCGTTGGCATGGGCCGCCGAGATCGAGAAGACAGGCAGCGTGACCATGCCGAAGAAGAACGACAGCGCGAACACCGTGGTGATGCTGGGCGTCAGCGCCGCGGTCAGCCCGCAAATCACCACCGACAGCGCCGAGATCAGCAACAGAACCTGACGCCGGTCGATCCGGTCGGCCAGCCAGCCCACCGGATATTGCGCCACCGCGCC
>JAGRMT010000015.1 GCA_020441125.1 Roseivivax sp. | reverse complement strand
ATCGCGGCCGAGATCATCGGGGTGAATCCGCTGATGTCCAAGCTGACCGCGTTCGCCGTGTCCTCTTTCTTCATCGGCATCGCCGGGGCGCTGTTCTTCTCGGTCTATCTTGGCGCGGTCGAGGTGGGCGAGGCGTTCGGCATCCAGAAATCGTTCCTGGTGCTGTTCATGATCATCATCGGCGGGCTGGGTTCGATCTTCGGCGCGTTTGCCGGCGCGGCCTTCATGGTGCTGATGCCGGTCTTGCTGAAGAACGTGCTGGTGGGCGGCATGGGCTGGCCCACCGACCTGGCGGCGCACCTGGAATTCATGATCGTGGGCGGGCTGATCGTCCTGTTCCTGATCCTGGAACCGCACGGGCTGGCGCAGTTGTGGCGCCTGACCAAGGAAAAACTGCGGCTGTGGCCCTTCCCGCACTAGGGCCGCGGCAGACCATTGCCCGGGGCAACCCGGGACATGACCCATCGGATAAGAACCAAGGGAGGATTGACCCGATGAAAACCAAACTGGCACTTCTGGCCGTGACGACCGCGCTGGTCGCTGGCCCGGCGCTGGCTGACCTGACCTTCTCGTCGCTCAGCTATCGTACTGGCCCCTACGCCGCCAACGGCATCCCCTTCGCGGATGGCTATGCCGACTACTTCACCCTGCTGAACGAGCGCGACGGCGGCATCGGCGGCGAGAAGATCAACCTTGTCGAGTGCGAGACCGGCTACAACACCGAAAAGGGTGTGGAATGCTACGAGTCGACCAAGGGCACCGGCGCGCTGGTGTATCAGCCGCTGTCGACCGGCATCACCTACCAGCTGATCCCCAAGGCCACCGCAGACGGCATCCCCGTGCACTCGATGGGCTATGGCCGCACCTCGGCCAAGAACGGCGCGGTGTTCCACAACATCTTCAACTATCCCGCCAACTACTGGGACGGCGCCTCGATCGCCATCACGCACCTGCTGGACATCAATGGCGGTGACCTGAAGGGCAAGAAGGTCGCGCTGGTCTACCACAACTCTGCCTATGGCAAGGAGCCGATCCGCACGCTGGAAGAGCTGGCCAAGAAGCACGGCTACGAGCTGAGCCTGCTGCCGGTCGACCATCCCGGCCAGGAGCAGAAGTCGCAGTGGCTGCAAATCCGCCGCGACCGTCCGGACTATGTGCTGATGTGGGGCTGGGGCGTGATGAACCAGGTCGCCATCCAGGAAGCGGTGAACATCCGTTTCCCGATGGAAAACTTCATCGGCATCTGGTGGTCCGGCTCTGAGAACGACGTGCTGCCGGCGGGCGAAGGCGCCAACGGCTACAAGTCGCTGACCTTCCACAACCTGGGCACGGACTACCCGGTGTTCGCCGACATCCAGAAGTATGTCGTCGACGCGGGCAAGGCCGCCGGCGCGGGCGATCAGGTGGGCACGGTGCTGTATAACCGTGGCTTGTATGCCGCGATGCTGGCCGCCGAAGCCGCCAAGACCGCGCAGGAAATCTCTGGCACCAAGGCCATTACCCCGGCGCAGATGCGCGACGGGATGGAGGCTCTGGAGATGACCGCTGCCAAGATGGAAGCGCTGGGGATGGCGAACTTCGGTCCCGAGTTCAAGGTCAGCTGTCAGAACCACGGCGGCGACGGCTTTGGTGCCGTGGCGCAATGGGATGCGGCAGCCGGCAAATGGTCGCTGATCACCGACTACTTCCAGTCGGACCAGGACGTGATCATGCCGCTGGTTGAAGAGGACTCGGCCGCCTTCGCCGCCGAGAACAGCATCACCCCGGGCTGCAACTAAGCCCTGACCCGTTACCCCGGCCCGCCGCATCGCGGTTTGGGCCGGGGCCCTTGCCCGCAAGCCAACTCACGGAACGACACCCATGCTTGATGCCGCGCCTGTCCAGCAAGAGACCCTTCTGGAAGTCAACAACATCGAGGTGATCTACAACCACGTGATCCTCGTCCTGAAAGGCGTCAGCCTGAAGGTTCCCAAGGGCGGCATTACCGCACTTCTTGGCGGCAACGGCGCGGGCAAGACCACCACACTCAAGGCGGTGTCCAACCTGCTGCGCTCTGAGCGCGGCGAGGTCACCAAGGGCAGCATCCTCTATCGCGGCGAACGCGTGCAGGACCTGGACCCGGCCGAGCTGGTCAAGCGCGGCGTGATCCAGGTGATGGAGGGTCGCCATTGCTTCGAACACCTGACCGTCGAGGAAAACCTGCTGACCGGGGCCTATACCCGGTCTGACGGGCGCGGCGCCGTCAGCGCCGACCTTGAAATGGTCTACAATTACTTCCCGCGCCTGAAGGAACGGCGCACGTCGCAGGCCGGGTACACCTCGGGCGGCGAACAGCAGATGGTGGCCATCGGCCGCGCGTTGATGTCACGCCCTGAAACCATCCTGCTGGACGAACCCAGCATGGGCCTGGCGCCGCAGCTGGTGGAACAGATCTTCGAGATCGTCAAATCGGTGAACGAGAACGAAGGCTATACTTTCCTGCTGGCCGAACAGAACACCAACGTCGCCCTGCGCTATGCGCATTACGGTTATATCCTGGAATCCGGCCGGGTGGTGATGGACGGCCCCGCAAAAGAGCTGCGCGAGAACCCGGACGTCAAGGAATTCTACCTGGGCATGTCCGACGAGGGCCGCAAGAGTTTCCGCGATGTGCGCAGCTATCGTCGGCGCAAGCGCTGGCTGGCCTGATGTCGCAGCCCGGTTCCACATCCGATTCCCCGCCGCCGCGGCGGGCCTGTCGGGGCACGCCCGCACGACCGGTGCGCGCGATGCCCCCGGCGGCCAAGCTGGCGCGCCGTGACAGGACACCTTCAGTTGATCTTTGCCTCGGCGCGCATCTCTTCGATCCGCTCCAGCGCCTCGGCGCGGGTGTTGCGGATGTTGGGGCGGAATTCCTGGCTTTCGGCGCGCATCCTGATGTCACGCTCGGTCTCGGAACCGGGGGCGTAGCGCACGCTGCCCAGCGAATGCGCCAGGTTCAGCAGCTTGCCGCGATGGGCGTATTGCACCCACGAACCGGGCGGGATGCGGCAGCCTTCGTAGTTGATCAGGAAGAACCACTTGTCGATGCCGGTGTCGCGGATGCGCTTCTCGACGTGATCGTAGAAATCGTTCACGTCGCGCGAGTTGTGAAACGTCAACTGGCTGAAATCGACCGACATGATCCGCGCCTTCTCGTCAAAGCTGACGCGGCGCTCAAAGTCCTCCTCGGTGTACGAGGGTTCGTGAACGATCCGCGTGCGGCGCTTGGACGGCAGCGACTCCAGCCGCGCGATGGCGCTGGCCCGGTCGGTGAACAGGTTGGGATCGAAGGCCTCGGTATTGGCGGCCCGCTCAATCTGGCGCCGCGTCACCTCGGACGCGTCGAAGCGCACGGACCCCATGGAATGCGCCGCGTTCAGCGTCTTGCCCCGCGCCGCATAGGCGAACCAGGCCGAGGTGTCGATGCGTGTGCCGTTCAGGTTGACCAGGAAGAACCACAGGTCCTCGCCCGTGGCGGCGATCTGCTCTTCGATCAGGTCATAGGCCCGGTTGACCGTGGCGCTGCTGTCGAAGTGAAAGCCGGAAAAATCCGCCTCCATGATCTGCCGGTCGGTGTCAAAACGAATCCTTTCGGCGAACCTGTTCACGGGCATGGCAATTCCTTTCCTGAAGCGCGGTTAACCCAAGGTAAACGAAACCCGGGGCGATGGCCTTGCGTCAGATCAACTCGCCTAGCGATTTCAGCAGAACCCAGACGGAGCATTGCATGAGCTCTTATTTCGATACGCTTGAAACCCGCAGCCAGGACGCCCGCGAAGCGGAACAGTTGGAGGCGTTGAACGCCCAGCTGGCCCGCAACGGCATTGCGCCCCTGCCGGCCCTGTCGGCACTGGCAACCCTGCCGGTGCTGCGCAAATCCGACCTCAGCGCGCGGCAGAAGGCAAAGCCGCCCTTTGGCGGGCTTCCGGTGTCGAACGTGGCGCATATTTTCCAGTCACCCGGCCCGATCTATGAACCGGGCGGCGTGTCGCACGACTGGTGGCGCATGGGCCGGTTCCTGCACGCCTGCGGCATCGGCAAGGGCGACATCGTGCAGAACTGCTTTGGCTACCATCTGACGCCCGCCGGGATGATCTTTGAAAACGGCGCGCGGGCCGTGGGCGCAGCGGTGCTGCCCGCCGGCACCGGGCAGACCGAGCTTCAGGCACAAGCCGCGCATGACGTGGGCACCACGGCCTATGCCGGCACGCCCGACTACCTGAAGCTGATCCTGGAGAAGGCTGACGAGATGGGCCTGCCGCTGCAAATCACCCGCGCGGCGGTCGGCGGCGGGGCGCTGTTCCCGTCGCTGCGCGCCTGGTACCGCGACCGGGGCATTGCCTGCCTGCAATGTTACGCCACCGCCGACCTGGGCAACATCGCCTACGAATCCGAGGCGATGGAGGGGATGATCCTGGACGAGGGCGTGATCGTGGAAATCGTCACGCCCGGCACCGGCGACCCGGTGGCCCCCGGCGCGGTGGGCGAGGTGGTGGTGACCACGCTGAACCCCGATTACCCGCTGATCCGCTTTGCCACGGGCGATCTGTCCGCCGTTATGCCCGGCATCAGCCCCTGCGGACGCACCAACACGCGCATCAAGGGGTGGATGGGCCGCGCCGACCAGACGACCAAGATCAAGGGCATGTTCGTGCGGCCCGAACAGGTTGCGGCGCTGGTCGCCCGCCACGGCGAGGTATCGCGCGCCCGCGTCATCGCCCTGCGCGAGGGCGAGATGGACGTGATGAAGGTTCAGATCGAAACCGACGCCACCGATCCGGCCCGCTATGCCGGAACCGTGGCAGAGGTTTTGAAGTTGAAAGGGCAGATCGAGATCGTCGCCAAGGGCAGCCTGCCCAATGACGGCAAGGTGATCGACGACCAGCGCGTCTACGATTGAACTGGAACTCCTGCCGCTTGCGCGCGTTAACTAGGCACGCAGACTGCAGGAGAATGCCCATGCGACTCGCCCGACTGTCCGCCGCCCTGATCGCCGGCGCCACCTTGGCCCAGGCTGACGGGGCCGCCCTGATCGTCGATACCGACCCGGTCACCGGTCGCCGTGCCGAAACCGCGCCGATGGCGCTGTTGGCGCGGGGTTTCCAGGACCAGGCGCTGGACACGCTGGTCAGCCGTGCCGGTACGCCCGACGAGATGCGCTCGGCGCTGGGGGCCTTCATCGCGGCCATCGACGACGAAACGGACCGAGCCGCCGTCGTCCTGCATGGCCGCTTTGTCAACGATGGCTCCGGTGCCTACCTGCTGCCCGCGGGTGGCGGCGATCCCGCCTTTGCCCAGGTGGCCACCCAGGCATTGCCGTTGGGGCCAATGCTGGCCGTGCTTGCGCAGTTTCCGGGCCAGGCCGTGCTGGTGCTGTCGGAAAGCGAAGAGACCGAGACCGAGGGCCGCTTCCTGTCCGGTGGCGCCGGGGCGCTGGCGATCCCGCAGGGCGTTACCGTGCTGCGCGGCCCCGAGGATGACATCGACCGGTTTCTGACCGCGTTGGCTCAGCCGGGAACAGAGCTGATCGCAGCGGCGCGTGACGCGGGGTTGACGGTTGACGGCTTTGCCCCGCGCACGCTGGTGCTGCTGGACAGCCCGCCGCCCGTTGCCATCTCGCCCGTGACCCCGGTGCCGGGGACCGCGTCGGACGATGCGCTGTGGGCACAGGTCAGCGCCCGCGACCAGGAGCAGGGCTACCGCGATTACCTGGCGGCCTTCCCCTCGGGCAAACACGCCGAGCAGGCCCGCACCGCGCTGGCCGCGATCGCCGCAGACCCGTTCCGCGATGCCCGCCTGGCCGAAGAGGCGATGGCGCTGAACCGCGAGGCGCGCCAGCAGATCCAGCGCAGCCTGTCGCTGCTGGGCTTCGACACGCGCGGCATCGACGGCATCTTCGGCAAGGGCACCCGTGGCGCGATTTCTGCCTGGCAGAAACAGAACGGCTTTGACGCCACCGGATTTGTCGATCCCGAACAGGTCACCCGGCTGGACGCGCAGGCGGAACGCCGCGCGGCCGAGCTGGAGCAGGAAGCCGCCGCCCGCCGGGCCGAGCGCGAGCGGCTGGACCGCGCCTATTGGGAGGAAACCGGCGCCAAGGGCGACGAGGCAGGCCTGCGCGCCTATCTCAAGAAATACCCTGACGGGCTGTTTGCCGAAGTGGCGCAGGAGCGCGTCGCGGTATTCGACGAGGAACGCGCCGCCAAGGCCGCCGCGCAGGACCGCCAGGCCTGGGATGCGGCTGTCGCCGCCGATACGGTTGAGGGCTACAACGCCTATCTGGCGGCCCAGCCGAACGGCGCCTTTGCCGATCAGGCACGCGCCAGGATCGAACAGCTGACAGAGGCCGCCCGCCCCGATCCCGCCATCGCCCGGGCCGAAGCCGAGGAGGCCGCGCTGAACCTGAACGTGCTCACCCGCCGACTGGCAGAGGCACGGCTGGACCAACTGAAGTTGAAGCCCGGCGAGGTTGACGGCACCTTTGACGAGCGCACCCGCCGCGCCATCCGCCGCTTCCAGGAAGCGCGCCAGCTGCCGGTGACCGGCTATCTGGATCAGGCCACCGTGGTGCGCCTGCTGGCTGACGGCATCCTGCGCTGATCCAGAGGCGAATCACGCCGGGGCGCGTCGCGTCCCGGCCAGGGCCCGGAAACAATTTCCCCCGCAAAAGAAAACAGGCCCCGAACCGAAGTTCGAGGCCTGTCGACACCTTCCGGAACCCCCAGAGTTCCGGCACCGTCCCTTGGTCCCGCGCCTTAGCCCTGACGGGCTTTGAACCGGCGCTGGGTCTTGTTGATCACGTAGACGCGGCCCTTGCGGCGCACCACGCGGCAATCACGATGGCGCTGCTTGAGCGAGCGCAACGAGTTTGCGACCTTCATTGGGTCTCTCCTTTGTCGCGGCGCGCAAGCGCCTGTGAAAAACGGATGCCGTCGCACATGTGCGACGGCGGCGAAAACAATGGTGGGCGATACTGGGATCGAACCAGTGACCCCTACGATGTCAACGTAGTGCTCTACCGCTGAGCTAACCGCCCTATGACCGCTGGCTATCCTGCAAACCGGCCCGGTGGCCGGCCGCGGGTACCCGCGCGGTAGCGGCGTCTATAAAAGGAGTCGCAACGGGGATCAAGGGCTTTTGGCAAAGGAAAAAATCGGGCTATTCTCATCGTTGAGGAGTCACGATGCCCAAGAACGCCTTCCTTATGCACGAGCCTGCCGTGCTGCGATCGAGTGTGGTGTTTGCCTCGCCCCACAGCGGGCGGGATTATCCTTGGTCTTTCCTGAAACATACCGTGCTGGACGAACACACGATCCGCACCTCTGAAGACGCGTATGTCGATAGGTTGTTCGATTGCGCGCCGCAATTCGGTGCGCCGCTGATCTGTGCCGGGGCGCCACGCGCCTTTGTCGATCTGAACCGCAGCGCCGAGGAACTGGATGCTGCCCTGATCGAGGGCGCGCGCCGGCACGGCCATAACCCGCGTGTCTCTTCCGGTCTGGGCGTGGTGCCGCGCGTGGTGGCCAATGGGCGCGAGATTTATCGCGGAAAACTGCCGATGGCAGAGGCACGGCGGCGCATCGACAATTACTGGCGGCCCTATCACCGCCAGTTGCAGGGCCTGCTTGACCAGGCCCATGCGCAATTTTCCGAGGCGATCCTGATCGACTGCCACTCGATGCCACACGAAGCGGTGGAAAGTGCGGCGCGCCATGGTCGGCCCCGCCCGCAAGTGGTGATCGGCGACCGGTTCGGCGCGTCGGCCCGCGATGACGTGGTCGAACGGATCGAGACCGCCTTCACCCGCGCCGGGCTGGTGGTGACGCGCAATTCGCCCTTTGCCGGGGCCTATATCACCCAGCATTACGGCCGCCCTTCGCGCAACCAGCACGCCATCCAGATCGAGATCGACCGCGCTTTGTACATGGACGAAGCGGCGATTCGCCCCAGCGCCGGGTTCATGGAGTTCCGTGCCCTGCTGCGTGGCGTGATCGCCGAGATGGCCGCCATCGGCGGTGCCACGCCCCGGGCGCTGGCAGCCGAGTGATCAGCCCGCCGATTCCGGCCCCAGACCCAACCGATCCAGCGCCGTGTCGAGCGGCGCGGGGTCGTCCAGTTCCAGCCGCACGGGAATGGTGATCACTTCGCGCCGGAAGGCGGGGGGCAGGCGCACGGCGTCCTTCTCGGTGGTGACCAGTTGCGCACCCAGCGCCCGCGCTTCGGCCTGAAGCCGCGCCATCAGCGCCGGTGTTAGCGGCTGATGATCGTCCAGCGCCTCGGCCCGGCGGATATCGGCGCCCAGCTCGCGCAGCGTGGCAAAAACCTTCTCTGGGTGGCCGATCCCGGCGAAGGCCAGCACCGGCATCCCGGCCCAGTCCATGCCCATCTGCAGCGGCGCCAGCGCGCCGGTCAGGTGCGGCAGCCCGATCTCGCTCTGCCAGCGGTCACGGAAGGCCATCTGCGCCGGCCAGGGCCCGATTGACAGAAGCAGGTCGGCGCGCGCCAGACCGGCCGCCACGGGCTCGCGCAGCGGGCCTGCGGGCAGGCAAAGCCCGTTGCCGAATCCGCGCGCGGCATCGACCACCACCAGCGACAGGTCCTTGTGCACCGCAGGGTTCTGGAACCCATCGTCCATCACGATCACCTGCGCCCCGTCGGCCGCGGCGGCCCGCGCCCCCGCGGCGCGGTCGCGCGCCACCCAGACCGGGCAGAAGGCGGCCATCAGCAACGGCTCGTCGCCCACGTCGGCGGCGCTGTGGCGGTTGGGATCCACCCGCACCGGCCCGGCCAGCGAACCGCCATAGCCACGGCTGAGCACCGCCGGCACAACGCCGCGCGCCTGCAGGCGCTGCACCAGCGCGATCGCGGTGGGGGTCTTGCCTGTGCCGCCGGCATTCAGATTGCCGACACAGATGACCGGCACGCCCGGCCGCACCGCGCCGCCGCGCGCCACCCGCCGCGCCGTGGCGGCGGCTGTCAGCGCGCCCAGGGGCCGCAGCAGCGTGGCCAGCAGGCCCGGGGCAGCCGGATCGCGGTACCAGAAGCGCGGCGGCCGCATCAGCCTGCCTCCGCGCTGTCGAGCGTTTCCAGAACCAGTTCGATCAACGTGTCCGAGAGCAGCGCGCCCTCGGTCACGATTTCCCAACCGGCATGGGCCATCTCTGCCTGAAGGTCGGGCGCCAGAAGCGCCGAAAGCCGCTCGGCCAGGGAATCGGCATCGGCCACCACGCGCGCCGCACGGGCGCGGGTAAGCCGGTCATAGGCGGCAATATGGTCGCTCACGTTCGGCCCATGCAGGATGGCAGAGCCCAGCGCCGCCGCTTCCAGCGGATCAGTGCCGCCATAGCCGGCCACCAGAGAGCCGCCCAGGAAGCACACCGGCGAGACGCGGTAGAGCAGGCCCAGCATGTCGGGGTCGGGCACCACAACCACCTGCGTCGCCTCGTCGGGCAGGGTGGTGTCGTCCCAGACCATGGTGCGCATGCCCTTCTCGGTGGCGGCGCGCACCACGCTGTCTGCCGGACAGTCGGGCCGGGGCGAGACGAACAGCAGCAGCCGGTGCGACAGCCGCCCGGCGCGGCGCTGGGCGCGCAGCACCGCCGGCACCTCGTCCGCCGCCAGCCGCGCGGCCAGCCACACCGGACGCCCCGCCAGGTGGCCCGAAACCCATTCGTGCTCGGCGTTGGAGGCCGCCAGGGGCGGTGTTGTCTCGCTCAGCCGGCCCGAGGGGCGCAGCCGGGCGCGGCCCAGCATCTGGCCGCGCAGTTGCTCGCGCGCGGCTTCGCTTGACGGGAAGATGTCGGTAAAATCGGGCAGCACCGCCGCAGCGGACCCGCGCAGCCACTTTCGCGGCGTCGAGAACGGCGCCTTGTCGGCATGCACCAGGATCATCCGCGTGCCCGCCGCTGCGGCGCCGTGAATCAGCGCCGGCCGCAGTGCGTTGCCGAACCACAGCCCGACAAGCGGGCGCCAGTGCGCGGCAAAGGTCTCGGCCGCGGCGGCGGTGTCGGGCGGATGCGGCAGGATCGTCAGCCGGGGATCGTCCACCGGGTCGGCGCCGGTCAGCAGGCCGGTCACCTCGGGGCGCAGGGCGCGAAGCCGGTCCAGCAGCCCCACCGCCGCGCCGGTTTCCGACGGGCTGGACAGCGCGGCCCATACCACCGGCCCGGACGGCCGCGGCGCATCCGGCGCGGGCAGCCCCGCGCCCCCCCTGTTCATCGCAAGGTATGCTTTCAGAACAAGGGGTTGAAACGCCAAGACTTAGCCCAGCTCTTCGGTGGGAGAGACTTCCTGCTCTTCGTCGCGCAGGCGGTGCAGATGCGCCACGAAATACCGCATGTGCGCATTGTCGACGGTGCGCTGCGCCTCGGCCTTCCAGGCGTCGTAGGCTTCGGCGTAATTCGGGTAAAGGCCGACGATGTGGATGTCGTTGACGTCCTTGAAGACGGTCTTGGTGGGGTCGACAAGCTCGCCTCCGAAGACCAGGTGCAAACGCTGCATGGTACGTCCTTTCGCCGTTCTGATAGGTCGCGCAGACCCTAGCCATTGGTCCCCGACAGTCAAGAATGCCCGGCCGGAATCCCTAATGAGAGCGTGCGTGCCGCAGGCCGCGCCCGGTTTGGCCGGGCGCGCAGCGCGAAGTATGGGCGTTACAGCCCCGACCGCCAGAGCAGCAGCCCCAGATAGGCGCCGTAGCTGCCCAGCAGGCCAAAGCCCTCGGCCCGGCTGGCCCGCCAGCCAGTCGCCGCCACCAGGCCCAGCATCGCGGTTGCGCCCAGCATGATCCAGGCGTCGATGCGGATGATCTCATCGGGGATCTGGATCGGGCTGACCAGCGCGGTCACGCCCAGGATGCCCAGCACGTTGAAGATGTTCGAACCGACAACGTTGCCCAGCGCGATGTCGCCCTGCTTGCGCAGCGCTGCCACCAGCGAGGTGACCAGCTCGGGCAGCGAAGTACCAACGGCAACGATGGTCAGGCCGATGACGGTTTCCGATACGCCCCAGGTCCGCGCCAGCTCGACCGAAGCGCCGACCAGCAGATGCGCGCCGAACACCGTCAGCGCGATGCCACCAGCCAGCGCGCCCAGTGCCAGCCCCATCGGCATTGCGGGTGCAGCGGGCGGTTCGGCGGCGGCCTGGCTCTTGCGGTCCATCAGGTATGCGGTCACCAGGTAGGCGGCCAGGCCGGTCAGCAGCAGCAGGCCGGTCATGCGCGACAGCGTCCCGGTCAGCGACAGCCCGACGATGGCCAGCGTGGTCAGCCCAAGAACCGTGCCGTCACGCAGGAATTCGGCCCGCTTGACCACGATCGGAGAGATTGCCGCGGTCAGGCCGAAGATCAGCAGGATATTCGCGATGTTCGAGCCGACGACATTGCCCACCGCGATGCCCGGCAGCCCGGCCAGCGCCGCCTGAACCGAGGTGACAAGCTCGGGCGTGGAGGTTCCGAAGCCGACGATGGTCAGGCCGATCAGCAGGGGCGAAAGCCCCGAGCGAACCGCCAGCGCCACCGCGCCACGCACCAGAAGATCGCCGCCGCCGACAAGCAGGGCGAGGCCAAGGGCCAGTTCGAGAGCCAACATGAAGTAAAACTGCCGCCGGCGATTTTGCGCAAACAGCTCCGACATCGCGAGAGGACCGGCACTCTCGCCAGAGGGGCCCGGAGCCGGGTTTGATCAGGCAGATGGGGCGGGGCGGGGGTGCCGTCAAGCCCGGCGCGACTGGTGCCAGCCGGCTGTTGCTGAGGCGCCTGCAATCCTGCTTCGAAGGGGCCGAAAACCGGGCCGGGTTACAGCCGCGCCAGGATCTCTGCGTGCAGCGCCGGGGTGGCGGCGACGACGCCGCTCACCTGCGGGTGCGGGGCGTTGAAACTCAGCGGCGCACCGCTACGGTCGGTAATCACCGCGCCGGCCTCTGTCACCAGAAGCGCACCGGCGGCGATGTCCCATTCCCAACTGGGCCGGAAGGTGAACATCGCGTCATAGCGCCCTTCGGCCACCAGGCTGAGCCGGTAGGCGACCGAGGGCCGATGGCTGCGCCGCAGGTCCGGCACCGCACTGCGCCAGTGACGCGGGTCCAGGTTGGGCTTGGTCGTCAGCACGCGCGCGCTGGCCAGGTCGTGTGCGTCAGAGGCGGTAATGGGCGCGCCGTTCAGTGCCGCGCCGCCGCCTTGGATGGCGGAATACAGCTGGTCTTTCATCGGCAGGTACACCACCGCCGCCAGAGGCACGCCATCCTGGACCACCGCCAGCGAATGCGCCCATGTGTCATCTCCGGCGACAAAGCTCCGGGTGCCGTCGATCGGGTCGATCACGAACACCCGCCGCGCCGTCAGCCGTGCCGGGCTGTCGGCGCTTTCTTCGCTGAGCCAGCCATAGTCGGGACGGGCGGCGCGCAGCGTTTCGTCCAGCATCGCGTTCACCGCCAGGTCGGCCTCGGTCACCGGGCTGTTGTCCTGCGGTTTGGTGATCACCTCGAAGCGCTTGCCGACGTAGCCCATCGCGATCTCGCCCGCCCGGCGTGCCGCCGCGATCAGCAGGGCCAGGTCATTCTCCGGCAAGGGTCAGCCCCTCGACCAGAAGCGAAGGGACCACGCGCGACAGGTACAGCCGGGCGTCATTGGCCGGGATCATGCCGCGCAGCATCTCGCGCAGGTTGCCGGCGATCGTCACCCCCGACACCGGATAGGCGATCTGCCCGTTTTCCACCCATAGCCCCGCCGCGCCGCGCGAATAGTCNNCCGGTGTTGGGATTGATGGTGGAGCCGATCATCGAGGTGACCAGAAGCCCGGTGCCCATCTGCGCGATCAGGTCCTCGCGGCTGTGGGGTCCCTGTGTCAGCGCCACGTTCCAGGTACTGGGCGACGGGCCGCCCGAGGTGCCGCGCGCGGCGTTGCCGGTGCTGTCGCCGCCCAGCTTGCGCGCGGTGCCCAGGTCAAGCGTCCAGCCGGTCAGCACACCGTTGTCGATGATGGCGCGGCGGCGGGTTGGCAGGCCCTCGGCATCGAACGGGCGCGATGCGCCCTGACGCGGGCGCAGGGGATCCTCGATCAGGCTCAGTGCGTCCGGCAGCACCGGCTGTCCCAGCAGATCGCGCGCCCAGCTGGAGCCATGCGCGACCGAGGCGCCGTTGACCGCCACCAGCAGGTGCCCGATCAGCGAGGACGAGATCCGCTCGTCGAACAACACCGGATAGGCGCCTGTCTTGGGCCGGCGGGGGTTCATCCGCTCCAGCGTTCGCCGGGCCGCGGTTTCGCCCACGTCCTCGGGGCTGCGCAGGTCGGACTGGAAGGTGCGGCTGTCGCCGTCATAGTCGCGCTCCATCCCGGTGCCGGTGCCGGCGATGGCGACCACCGAATGCGACCGGGTCGTGCGGGCATAACCGCCGGCAAAGCCATTGGTCGCGGCCAGGTGCACATGACGCGCGCCATAGCCCGCCGAGGCGGAGGACACCTGCGTGATACCGGGCACGGCCAGGGCGGCGGCCTCGGCGCGGCGGGCGTCGTCCTCCAGCGTGGCGGGGGCAGGTTCGGGCGCGGGATCGGCCAGCTCCAGCGGGCCGGCATCGGTGTCGCGCGTCAGCTGCGACGGGTCGGCCAGGCCGGCGTAGGGGTCCTCGGGCGCTTCGCGTGCCATCGCGACAGCCCGTTCGGCCATCATCGCCATGGTTTCAGGCCGGGTGTCCGAGGCCGAGACATTGGCGACGCGGCGACCGACGAAGACGCGCAGGCCGATGTCGGTCGATTCCGACCGTTCAGCCTGTTCCAGCCGCCCTTGCCGCACGTCGATAGAGATCGAGGCCCCCGCCACGGCGATGGCATCGGCGGCATCGGCCCCGGCCTTGCGGGCGGCGTCAAGCAGGGCGGCGGTCAGGTCGGCGAGCGGTTGGGTCATGGCGGTCCGTCTTTTCCGGGTCTCCCCGGAGGTAGGCCCAAGCGCGCGCCGGTGCAAGCCCGGCGGGTTGACACCGCTGCGCGCACGGGGAACCGTGGCGCCCAAGGCGGCGCAGGCAAGTGCCGCGAACGGGAGGACAGATGACCAAGACCGCAATCGTGACCGGTGCCGCGCGGGGCATCGGGCTGGCCACCACCGACGTCCTGCGCGAGCAGGGCTGGCAGGTGGCCATGGTGGATCGCGACGCACCGGAACTGACCAAGGTCGCGGCAGAGCGCGACGGCGTGCTGGCGATCGTGGCCGATGTTTCGATTCCCGCCGATGTCGAGCGGATGGTCGCGGAAACGCTGGCCTGGTCCGGGCGCATCGATTCGCTGGTCAACAACGCCGGTGTGGCGCTGTTCGGGCCGGTGCAGGAGTGCAGCTTCGAGATGTGGCGCGAAGTGATGGCGACCAACCTCGACGGCGTGTTCCTGTGCACCCAGGCCGCCGCAGATGCGCTGAAGGCGACGCGCGGGTCGATCGTCAACATCGCCTCGATCAGCGGGCTGCGCGCCTCGACGCTGCGGGTCGCCTACGGCACATCGAAGGCGGCAGTGATCCAGCTGACCAAGCAGCACGCCGCGGAACTGGGCGAGTTCGGCATCCGGGTGAACTGCGTTGCGCCGGGGCCGGTCAAGACCAAGCTGTCGATGGCGGTGCACACCCAGGCGATCATCGACGCCTATCACGATGCGATTCCGCTGAACCGCTACGGAACAGAGCGCGAGCTGGCCGAGGTGATCGCCTTTCTGTGCGGCGATCGCGCCTCTTACGTCACCGGCCAGGTCGTGGCGGTTGACGGCGGGTTCGATTCCACCGGGGTGGGCCTGCCGGCGCTGCGGGTGTGACCGGGCGCGCCGGTCAGGCGAAGTAATCGCGCAGGATGCGGCCGTAGATCGCCTTCAGCTGGTGGATCTGCGCCACCTCCACGCGTTCGTCGACCTGGTGCATCGTCTTGCCCACCAGCCCGAATTCCACCACCGGGCAGTGCGCCTTGACAAAGCGCGCGTCCGAGGTGCCGCCGCTGGTCGACATCTCGGGCGTGACGCCGGTTTCCGCGGTCACCGAACGGGCTACCAGCTCGGACAGCGGGCCCGGCGGTGTCAGGAAGCTTTCGCCCGAGATCTTGACCATGACATCGGTCCGGGTGCCGCATTCGGCATCAAGGTCCGCCGCTTGCGCGCGCAGCCAGTCGCTCAGCGAGGCACCGCTGTGCAGGTCGTTGAAGCGGATGTTGACCGTTGCGCGGCATTCGGCCGGGATCACGTTGGTTGCCGGGTTGCCGGTGTCGATGCCGACCACGGCCAGGGTAGAGGCGTCGAAATGCGCCGTGCCTTCGTCAAGCCGGCGCGAGGCGAGCCGGTCCATCAGCCGCGCCATCGCCGAGACCGGGTTGACCGCCCGGTGCGGATAGGCCGAATGCCCTTGCACCCCGGTCACGGTGACCCAGGCCGAGAGCGAGCCGCGCCGGCCGATCTTCATCATCTGGCCCATGTGGTCGGGGCAGGTCGGCTCTCCGACCAGGCAGACCGACATGCGTTCGCCCTGCCGTTCCATCCAGTCCAGCAGCGCCACGGTGCCGTCGACCGCGTCGCCTTCCTCGTCGCCGGTGATGGTCAGGATCACCGCGCCGTCAGGCGGCGTCTGGGTGACAAGGTCGACCGCCGCGGCGGCAAAGGCAGCCACGCCCGATTTCATGTCGGTGGCGCCGCGCCCGTACATCCAGCCGTCGCGCTGTTCGGCGCCAAAGGGATCGGCCGTCCAGGCCGCGGCATTGCCCACGGGCACCACATCGGTATGGCCATTGAAACCGAAGCTGCGCGCGTGACCCTGCGCGCCCCAGCGGGCGAACAGGTTCGACACGCCGCCACGGTCTACCCGTGTGCATTGAAATCCGGCCGCACCCAGCACCTCGGCCAAGACCCCCAGTGCGCCGCCTTCGGCCGGGGTGACAGAAGGGCAGCGGATCAGGCGCGCGGTCAGCGCGGCGGCATCGGTTGGGGTCATCGGTCTCTCCGGTCAGGTTTGCCCTGTGCTAACCCGATGAGCATTTGGGCGCAATTGTTGGGTTCTTTGCGCTGGTTTGGAACCAATCGTCGTGATACCGTTTCACTATAACGATAGATCCCTCACTGTGGGACACGCGGGACGATTTCCGGGATTGATATTAGCCCTCTGACTTCCCGTCGGGAGAGAGCATAAGGAACAGGCATGGGTTGGATTGCTGTTGTAGGCGACGGACAACGCTGGGTTGATCCGTCGCTGAGCGCCCGAAGAATGACCGGGATCGACCGCGCGATGCGGCGCGGAACGATTCTGATCGAGGCTGACGCGCCGACCCTGGCCACCGGGCCGGCGCTGATCCGGCTGACGCGCTCTGGCGGCGCGCAGGGGATGATGTCACTGCAATGGGTGCCGGCGCGCGGCCTGGTGCTGCTTGTCACGCAGGGCGCGCAGGTATTCCACGCCACGCTGCCGTTCGACATGCCGGCGGACCGGCTGTGCCTGTCCTTCGCATGGGACCTGGACCGCGCCACCGCACGGTTGGCGGCGGAGATGCCGCAACAGGGCCGAGTCAGCTATCTGACCGTGGATAACCCGCTGCCGGTGTTCCTGTCGGACTTCTGGTCGCTGACGCGCAGCAAGGGCGGTGTTGAGCTGGGTAGCGGCGTGCGCTTCATCGCGGTGTCCGAGGCGGTCGAGCCGCTGGGCCCGCTGCCGACGCTGGGCGCCGGGACGCTGATCGACGCGCCTGAGGGGCCGCGCGCGATCAGCGCGCTGGTGCCGGGCGACACGGTACGCACGCTGTCGGGTGAAACCGTGCCGGTGCTCCAGGTCGTCTCGCACAGCCTGCCGGCCGCCGGCAGTTTCCGCCCGATGTCGCTGGCACAGCACACGCTGGGTTCAACCGCGCCGCTAATTGCCGCGCCGATACAGCGGCTGGTCATCACCGGGCCGGACGTGGCCGATGCCTATGGCGCCAAGGGTGTCCGCCTGGCCGCCCGTAACCTGCCGCGTGGCAACGCGCGCCCGCTGTCACCCGAAAGCGCGGGCCCGCTGGTCACCTATTACCAGCTTGTCCTGCCAGGGGCAGAGCCGGTGATGGCGCAGGGCCTGGCGCTGGAAACGCTGAACCTGGGCGATTTGTGGCACGACCGGGTGCGCGCATCGCACAGCCTGATGGCCGCGCTCCCGCGCAACCTGCTGCCCGAGCATCAGCCGTCGCCCTACCCGGTGCTGGACGCCAGCGAAACGCAAAGCCTGGCGGCGGCGCGCGCCGCTTAACCGGTCATCGTCAGCGCCTGGCGATACAGCGCCAGGACGCCGTCCTGCGGCAACTCGACATCGGACAGGTGCAGCGTCTGGCCGCGCGCCACGTCGCGCAGCAGCCGCACGCCATGGGCCAGGCCGATCGGCAGCGCATCGCCTGCGACGCTGACCGGGGCGGCGCGGCCCCAGACGGTGTAGCCGCCCTCGCCATCCAGCATGGCGCCCGCCTTCAGATCGCGCTTGGCCACCGCGGCTACGGTGCCGCGCATGGCGCGTGCCTGACCTGTCGGTTCGCCCCGCAGCGCCGCCGACAGGACCGAGACGGAAAGCTCCAGCCCGATCAGGTGGAACGGCTTGTACATCGCCGCAAAGCGGCCGGTGCTGTCTGTCGGAAGGCCATACTGGCGGAAACAGGCCGCGGCATAGTCATTGGGCGCCTGAAGCACGACATAGACGCCCCAGCGCAGATCGCGGAACACCGGGCGCCCGTCTCGTTCGAGAGAGGAAATCGTCTCGACCATGCCGAACCCGTCCAGCTGCCCGCCCACTGCGCGCGGACGCAGCACATGCGCCAGGTCATCCACCCCGCAGGGCGGAAAGCGCAGGCCCGCTTCGGGCACCGACAGCCCGCAGGCATTCGCGATCGCGACCATCTCGATCGCGCTCTTGGTTCCGTCGAGGAACGAGTTGAACATCTGCGGGTTCATCCCGGCGGCCTGTGCCTGTTCGGGCGTCAGGCCGTAATGCGCCCATACGCCATCGGGCGTGACCTCGTGATAGGCGGGCAGGTACTTGGTGCCCTTGCCCGCCGCCGCGACGGCAAAGCCCGTGGCGCGGGCCCAGTCCACCATCTCGGCCACCAGCGCGGGCTGGTCGCCGTAGGCCATCGAATAGACCACCCCTGCCGCGCGCGCCTGGGCCGCCAGAACCGGGCCGGCCAGCACGTCGGCCTCGACGTTGACCATGACGATGTGCTTGCCCTGCGCGATGGCGGCACGGGCATGGGCGATGCCGGCGCGGGGATTGCCCGTCGCCTCTATCACCACTTCGACATCGTCGCGGGCGCACAAGGCGGCGCCGTCCTCCAGATAGGCTGTCGCCTCTATCCGGGCGGCATCCCAGCCAACGGTCTGGCAGGCGGCACGGGCGCGGGCCGGGTCCAGGTCGGCGATGGCGGCTACCTCCAGCCCGGCGATGCCGGGAACCTGGCTGAGAAACATCGAGCCGAACTTGCCAGCGCCGATCAGACCGGCGCGCACGGGGCGTCCGGCATCGCCGCGCATCGCGGCCAATTGTGCCAGGTTCATGGTTTTCCTCCCTTTTCCCGGCAGACTGCCCCGGTCTGCGCGCCCTGTCCATGCCCACGGCACGCCGCGCGCCCCGCAAACCGGACCGGCCGGGCGGGGACAGCTGCGCGTGATAATGTCTGTAATGCCGAAATCGGCGGCCGCCTGAACGGATCGGTCGGGCGGATTGCCAGGCCCGCCCTGTTGCCGGGGTTTCCCCCGCCGTGTCTGATCAGATGCACAAGACCCCTGCGGGCCCATGATCCTGGTTTCGGTGGTCGACCGCGCACCAGACTGCCCCGCATCGGTTAACCGGGCCTGACCGGTGCGCGCGCCTGCGATTTTCCTGCCACAATCGTCACTCGATTGGCGCTTTTTCTGGACGGGGTTTTCCGCATTTCGTATCGTCCACGCAAAGCGGGGCGCCAATGACCCTGCGACCCGAGGCAGTAGCAGATGTTTCCCGACCGGTTTTCGAACCTTCCGGCCTATGCTTTCCCGCGTCTGCGCGCTCTGCTGGACGTGCACAAGCCGGGTGGGCCGGTGCGGCACATGACCATCGGAGAGCCCAAGCACGCCTTTCCCGAATGGGTCGAGAACGTGATCGCCGCCCATGTGCACGAATTCGGCATGTACCCGCCGAACGAGGGTACGCCCGAGCTGCGCCAGGCCATCGCCGGGTGGCTATCGCGCCGCTATGGCGTGGCGGTCGATCCTGAAACGCAGGTGATGCCCGTCAACGGCACGCGTGAAGGGCTGTACAACGCCGCGATGGCGCTGTGCCCCGAAACCAAGGCGGGTGGCCAGCCGGTGGTTCTGACGCCCAACCCGTTCTACCAGGTCTACATGATCGCGGCGATTTCGGTGAACGCCGAGCCGGTCTTTGTGCCCGCTACCGCCGAAACCGGGCATCTGCCGGATTACGAAAGCCTGCCCGAGGCGGTGCTGCAACGCACCGCGCTGGCCTATATCTGTTCGCCGGCCAACCCGCAGGGCGCCGTGGCCGACCGCGACTACTGGGAACGCCTGATCGCCCTGGCCGAGCGCCACGATTTCCAGATCCTGGCCGACGAATGCTATTCCGAGGTCTACCGCGACACGCCGCCGCCCGGCGCGATGGCCGTGGCCCGCGCGATGGGCGCCGACCCCGAGCGGGTGGTGATCTTCCACTCGCTGTCCAAACGTTCCAACCTGCCTGGGCTGCGGTCGGGCTTCGTCGCTGGCGGACCCGGCAGCGTGGCGCGGATGAAGCAGCTGCGCGCCTATGCCGGTGCCCCCCTGCCGCTGCCGATCCAGCGCGTGTCTGAACGGGTCTGGGCAGACGAGGCGCATGTCGACGCCTCGCGCGCGCTGTACCAGGCAAAATATGCGTTGGCCGACCGCATTTTCGGCAATGTTCCGGGGTACATGCCGCCGCAGGCCGGGTTTTTCCTGTGGTTGCCGGTAGACGATGGCGAGGCGGCGGCGCTGAAGCTGTGGCGCGAAACCGGCGTGCGTGTGCTGCCCGGCGCCTATCTGTCGCGCGAAACGGCCCAAGGCAACCCGGGGGCCGGGTACATCCGGGTCGCCATGGTGGCGGATATCGAAGAAACCGAAGCAGGGCTGACCACGATCCGGTCCTGTCTGTACGGACAAGAGCAATAACAAGAGGCGAGACGAGTCATGGCATTTCAGGCACGCGGGCGTGATCCGCTCTTTGACAGCAACATGCAGGCGGCGATCGAGAAGCGCGGCAAGGAGCTGATCGGGTTTGCGCTGATCACGGCGGGCCTGATGGTGGGGGCGATGATCGCCTCTTACTCGCCCGACGATCCCAACTTCCTGGCCGCGACCGATGGGCCGGTGCACAACTGGCTGGGCCGGATGGGCGCTTCGATCGCCGCGCCGCTGTTCATGATCGTGGGACGTGGCGCCTGGGCGCTGGCGGTGGTGCTGCTGGTCTGGGGGCTGCGCTTTGCCCTGCACCGGGGCGAGGAACGCCTGACCCCGGCCTTCATCTTCTCGCCGATCTGGGTGGCCATGGTCTCTGTCTATTGCGCCGGTCAGTCGGTTGCCGCGGGCTGGCCGCACAGCTTTGGCTATGGCGGGCTGTTCGGCGACATGATGATGGGCAGCCTCTTGACGCTGATGCCCTTCGGCACTGGCGCGAACCTGATCGTGGCGATGGTCGCTCTGGCTGTGGGGGGCCTGGTGATGGGCGCCTTCGTGCTGGGCTCTTCCGCGCCCGAGCTGCGCCAGATCGCGCGGTTTCTGACCGTTGGCGTGATCATGGTCTATGCCACGGTGATGTCGCTTCTGGGCAAGGGCGCCGCCGGGGCGCTGCAAACCGCGCAGGCGATGCACGCCCGCGGGATGGAGCGCCGCGCGCAGCGCCGGTCGGATGCCGGCGTAGAGGATGACGCCGCACTGGAGATCTTCCCGGTTGCCCCGCATGAGCGGCCTTCGCTGCTGAAGCGGATGCCCGGATTCGTCCGTCGCGCCGAAGCGATGCCCGAAACCATGCCGGAACCGGAACTGGTTGAGCGCGGAGCGCCGCGCATCATGGTCGAGGCGCCGGATCAGGACCGGGTGCGCGCGCGCATCGCCGACCTGGTGCGCACCCGCAAGGGCGACGGCCCCGATGACGATGACGAGCTGGCCCGGACCAAGCCGCTGACCCGTGGTCGCGGCCGTGGACCTGAACCGCTGATCGCCAACACCGCGCCGCGTGGCACCCTGCCGCCCGAGCCGCCGCTGACCGCTGCGCCCGCTCTCGCCGCAGCGGCCGCCGCCGACGCGATGACCGCGCCGCTGGTGGCATCGCGCGACGTGCCGCCGGCACCGGACTATGACGACGCCGATATCGACGATGCCGATCTTTACCTCGACGACGACGACGCGAACGATGCCGGCTATGAGCCCGCGCCCGCCGCGGTGATCCGCAGCGCCGAGCCGGGGCCGAAGACGGTGGTGCAGCCCGCGGTCAAGAAACCCGCCCTGTCGCGCCGTGCGCAGGAAGAGGCCCAGCCGCGCCTGAAGTTCGACGAGGCCGAGGCCGCGTTCGAGCTGCCGCCGCTAAGCCTGCTGATGAACCCCGAGAAGGTGCAGCGCTATACCCTGTCCGACGACGCGCTGGAGCAGAACGCCCGGATGCTGGAGGCGGTGCTGGACGACTATGGCGTAAAGGGCGAGATCGTCTCTGTCCGCCCCGGTCCGGTGGTCACCATGTACGAGCTGGAGCCCGCGCCGGGTCTGAAAGCCAGCCGGGTGATCGGGCTGGCCGATGACATCGCGCGGTCGATGTCGGCGTTGTCGGCGCGGGTGTCCACCGTGCCCGGCCGGTCTGTCATCGGGATCGAACTGCCGAACGAGAACCGCGAGATGGTCGCCCTGCGCGAGATCCTCTCATCGCGCGATTACGGCGATGGCAAGCACAAGCTGCCGCTTGCGCTGGGCAAGGATATCGGCGGCGAAGCGATGGTCGCCAACCTGGCCAAGATGCCCCACCTGCTGATTGCCGGTACGACCGGCTCGGGCAAGTCGGTGGCGATCAACACCATGATCCTGTCGCTGCTGTACAAGCTGACGCCGGAAGACTGCCGGATGATCATGATCGACCCGAAGATGC